>JAFMDO010000010.1 GCA_017857245.1 Pontimonas sp. | reverse complement strand
GCGGAAGAAGGTTGGAAATCGTGAGGGTCGACCCCTGCTGGCATCACGACGGTGACAGCTTGATCGTCGCCCTCCGCGCACCGAGCGATGTCGCTGACAACACCGCCCAGAACCGTTGTGCTCACCACAATGGATAAAGCGGGTGACGGCGACTCCGCAGGTGGAGCGGCTAGATCAGTCTCGCCGCTCAAATCAACGCATCCCGATAGGACGAGAGCTGTGGCGAGAGAAAGGGCGGAGACAGCGGCTAGTTTTTGCATTTCGCAAGGCTAGCCTTAATGATAATGATTGTCAACATCAATCAAGCAGAAGTGCTGGCTCCTCCATGACACTGGCCAGATCGGCCACAAAACGACTGGCTACATCTCCATCCACCACTCGGTGGTCAAAACTTGCTGCCACGGTTGTCACCATACGAGAGCGAACCTCGCCCTCGACGATCCATGGCTTGGGCTTGATTGTTCCCAGCGCCACAATGCTGACCTCGCCCGGGTTCAAAATCGGAGTCCCCGTGTCGACACCAAACGAACCCAGGTTGGTGATGGTGATCGTCCCGTTACTCATGTCTTCCGGGGTTGTCCTGCCTTCGCGCGCTGTGTTTGTCAGTTGCTCCAGGGCCAAAGCTAGATTTTTAAGGCTCAGGTTCTGAGCGTCCTTGACGTTTGGCACAATCAAACCCCGTGGTGTCGCAGCGGCGACCCCAAGGTTTACATAGTGGTGCACGATGATTTCCTCATCGGTCCAGGTCGAATTCACGGTTGGGTTTCTTTGAACAGCCCAAATCATGGCCTTCACCATCACAAGGAGTGGCGAGACTTTGACGCCCGCGAAGTCAGGTGAGGATTTGAGGCGTTTCACGAAATCCATTGTTCTGGTGGCGTCGACATCCACAAAAACAGACACGTGGGGCGCGGTGAACATGGACTTCACCATGGCTTGAGCGATTGCTTTGCGAACGCCCTTGACGGGAATTCGGTCCTCACGATTTTCCGGCCAGGCGGGTGTTTCCAGATTCTTAAAGACTGTGGCCTGTCCCGCTTCCCGAATAACATCTTCTCTCAGGACCTCGCCGGAGGGGCCCGTAGGCGTTACTCCAGCGAGCTCGACCCCGAGATCCTTAGCGAGCTTCCGGATGGGCGGCTTCGCGAGGACTGACCCTCCATCGCCTGCACCAGGAGTAACCAGGCTCCCCTCGGCCACGGTCTGCGGTGCCGTCGATGCCTGCGTTCGGCGGCGGCGTGAAGCAACATCCGTCGCTCCCGCTCCATACCCGACGAGGTTTTTTACCGGAGGTGTTTCTTCTTGGCTCACACTGCCCGCGACATCCGCCACCGCTTGAGTTGCTCCCGTGTCGGGTTCCGGCTCATCACCCTCGCCGGTCACCGAAATGATCGGCGAGCCCACCTGAACCGTGTCGCCTTCTTGGGCAAGCAGTTCATGAACGACACCAACAAAGGGAGAAGGTAGTTCGACAAGAGACTTTGCCGTCTCGATTTCGCAAACAATCTGGTTCACTGCAACATGGTCGCCTGGCTTCACCCGCCACTGAACAATTTCTGCCTCGGTTAAACCTTCGCCCACATCGGGCAGGGGGAACGTAAATTGCGCCACTTTAGCTCCTTATGCCTTCGCCATTAGTAGGCCAGGCTTCTATCTACTGCGTCCAAGATTCGGTCCACGTCGGGTAAATACTGGCTCTCCAAGCGGGCGGGGGGGAACGGGGTGTTAAAGGCGCTCACCCGCAACACCGGGGCCTCCATTACATAAAAAGCTTTTTCTGTCATGGTCGCTGCTATTTCACTACCGACGCTGACATTGCCGGGTGCTTCCTGGGCGACGACCAAATGCTTAGTTTTTGCCACCGATGTCTCGATCGTGGCGTAGTCGATGGGGGAAAGCGACCGAAGGTCGATGACTTCTGCGCTGACGCCTTCACCCTGGGCGACTTCGGCGGCCTGGTGCAACATGCTGACCATCGCACCGTGACCGACCAGTGTCACATCTGACCCTTCCCGGGCAACCCGGGCATGGTAAGTGTCGGCCCCGGGTGATGCATCATCGACGGGGCCTTTGTACCAATACCGGCTCTTGGGTTCGAGATAGATAACTGGGTCGTCACACGCAATGGCTTCTCGAATCATCCAATAGGCATCATGGGGAGTTGCCGGCGAAATGACCCGGAGTCCCGGGGTGTGGGCAAAGTACGCCTCGGGGCTTTCCTGGTGGTGCTCAATTGCACCAATGTGACCGCCGTAGGGAATCCGGATCACCACGGGAAAAGATTGGGTTCCGGCGTGCCTGGCCGTCAGTTTCGCCAATTGGCTGATGATCTGATCGAGTGCCGGATAAATAAAGCCATCAAACTGAATCTCACAGATGGGGCGATATCCCCGCATGGCAAGCCCGATAGCGGTGCCGACAATTCCTGACTCGGCCAAGGGGGTATCGACCACGCGATTGGGTCCAAATTGCTCCTGAAGCCCCTCGGTCACCCGGAAGACCCCGCCCAGCTGGGCGATGTCCTCGCCCATGATCATTACTTTGTTGTTTTCGACCATGGCGGCCCGCAAACCCTCGTTAATGGCTTTTGCCATCGGAAGCTCGTCCATCACGCACCCGCCTCAAACGACGCGTTGTAGGTCTTGAGCCACGCGAGCTCTTCAGCCATCACCGGATGGTTTTCGCTATAGACGTGCTGGAAGATTTCTTCCACGGGTGGGTCTTCAATCGCGAGAGTCCGCTTCCGGACATCCGCTGCGTAGTCCTCGGCTTCTTCGGTCACCGCGGCGAAGAAGGAACTCTCCACGCCGCGTCCCTCCAGGAACGTCGTGAAGCGATCGATGGGGTCGTGTGCTTGCCAGAACTTCAACTCGTCTTCATCGCGATACTTGGTGGGGTCGTCACTGGTGGTGTGAGCACCAATTCGGTATGTCAAGGCTTCGATGAAGTGTGGGCCCTGACCCGACCGGGCAGCATCCAAAGCAAGCCTGGTCGAGGCGTAACTCATCAGTACGTCGTTGCCGTCAATCTGAATACTGGGCAGCCCAAAGCCTGCCGCTCTTTCAAACAGGGGCGTCCTGGACTGAACTCGCACCGGGACGGAAATTGCCCAGTGGTTGTTCTGCAAGAAAAAGACTTGGGGGGTTTGATAACTCTGCGCAAAAATGAGCGCCTCGTTCGTGTCGCCCTCGCTTGTTGAACCGTCGCCGAAGTAGACCAGAACAGCTTCGTCCTTCTCCAGGTCGCCGGTCGAGCATGCACCGTCATATCCAATGCCCATGGCGTATCCCGTCGCATGCAACGTTTGAGTTGCTAAGACGAGGGTGTACAAGTGGAAATTATTGGTCTTCTTGGGATCCCACCCGCCGTTGGTGACACCGCGCAGCATTCGAATAATGTCAACGAGATCTAAGCCTTTGATGTAGGCCACGGAGTGTTCTCGATACGCCGGGAAAATGTGGTCTTGCGCTCTGCTGGCAAAACCAGAGCCGACTTGAGCGGCCTCTTGCCCGATACTGGGCACCCACAGAGCCATGTGTCCCTGGCGCTGGAGGTTACCGGCTTCGATGTCAAAGCGGCGCACCACGTTCATCACGCGATAGAACTCACGAAAATCCGCTTCATCCAGGTGCGCAATAGCGTGGTGGTACTTTTCTACGCGATCGTCCTGGACCAGGACACCGTCTTGACCCAACAGCCGCAGAGTCGCATCCGTGTATGGCATGCATCTAATCTAGCGGCGGCGCTTTCCCGCCCACACCAACCAAACCGGACAAGTACAACCGGCGTGCATCGTGGCCGGCGAACAAGCCGGTGGTAAAAAGTTCCGCGGCGGGGCATAGTTAGAGAATGTTTCGCTTCTTTATGCGCTTGTTTGTCAACTCTGCGGCTTTGGCCGTCGCCGTCTGGGTGGTTCCGGGTCTGACCATGAAGGCGTATGGGGAAGGAGCCGAGCTCTTTGCCGGTGGGCCCAGTCTCCCCTTGGTTTTGAGCTATGTGCTCTTCGCCTTCATCTTCGGTCTCATCAATGGAATTGTGGGCAATGCCATTCGAATTGTGGCATTCCCGATATATATCCTCACCCTCGGTTTGGTTTCTCTCATCGTCAACGGGGTCCTTCTTCTCTTGGTCAACTTGGTCTCCGAAGCCCTGGGCTTCGGTCTCCTCGTGGAAGATTTCTATTGGGGAATAATTGGTGCTTTGGTCCTCAGCCTCTCGAGCTGGATTATCGGCATGGTGCTGCGGCCTCTGGTCAAAAAACGGCGCTAATTCATCACCCGTTTCGCTGAAAAAACCTGAGAGTTCCCTTCGCCGGCGCTCTCCCAGCGGGGAAAATTTTCTCTAGCGGGCGAGGCATCTAGTCGCGCTGCCGTATCGAAATACGCCTCTCTCGCATGCGCACCTGCAAGATCAAAAGCATTCGCATCACTGTGGGTTTCCACGTGGGTTATCCCCGTGGGTTTCGAGGCGCCGCCCAATTCCGGGACAAGATCATCACGGTGTGAGATGGCAAGCGCCGGGTAGTTCCCGCTCGGCGCGAACGTCCCCAAGGGAGCCCCCACAGTCAGCAAGCTCGAGGTGGCATAGCGCCCGGATTCAGCCAGTCGAGCAGCGAGCAATCCTCCCTGGGAGTGTCCAACAAAGCTCACTCGGTCGCCGGGCTTCACCCCGGCCTTCCTCATAGCTGCCTCTGCCGCCACCATCGAGGCTGCGGATACACCCGCCACCAGCGCGAGATTACTTTCCATGTCGAAGGGTTCGACCGTGGTCCCCACGCCCCATTCTTGGGTCCGCGCGAGGTAGACATCAATCTCCGTCTCTCCCGAAGCAGTGACATAGCGCTCGATTCGAATCGGGGTTTCTCCGGCAGGTATTCGACCGACCCGTCCAGCGATGTCTGTCGCCCTCGGGAGCGGACCGCCCTCACCGTCTGCCGCGGCGGTCACCTCAACGAGATGGGGGCCAGGAGTCCCCACCACCGCCTGAGCGGCTTCACTCACGCCCCACTGGTCGAAAGGTGCAACAGGGTCCACCCTCGCGAGTGTCACCGCAAGGAGAGCCAGCACCCGATCGCGTGGCACCTCCCACGCTCTTACCCGCGCCCTTTCCTGTTCGGCGCTGTTGTGGGCATAGTGGCTCAGCGAGTCCCCCAGGCTGCGTGCCTCATTCGCCAGCTTCTCCACCCCCAACACCAGCGGCGCCAAAGACTGGGCGGGGAGATGGCTGAGGGCCTCTGTGAAAGGGTCTCGCGAGGCGACCTGAATGCCCGCCAAAGACTCTCGAGTGGCGGCCAGTCTCTGTCCGCACTCTCCGAGATAGGCAGCCAAGGCGAGCACATGGTCTTCGGACACCCAGACAGCTCCTGGTGGACTCACCCAGAGTTCATTGCTCACAAGTGTTCGGCCCGAAGCGATGCCGCGCCCTCATTCTCGGCCCAGAGCTCGAGCTTTCGCGCGATGACCTGAGCCTGGCGTTCCAGGTCGTCCAGCCTCGCATCACACCGATCTCGGGCGGGAGAGCGCCAGGCGGACCCGGTGGAGTGAAGGTTTATGCCTGCGGCTAGCCCCCGAAGCGCCCGGGCCTCGACGAGAGCTTGCTCGATTCCCACTGCACTCATCGCCACCCTTCCGGAGGGCATCTTGACCTATGGGAGAGGGTTTCGAAGCGATGGGTCTCGGCGATGGAAGCAAGAGTGTGGAGCGATGCTTGGTGGACAAGCAGAGATAGGGGAGAATAGAGAAAGGGAAACATCCCGGAAGGAAAGGTGACCATGTCAGCTTTGGGCCACCAACCCCTCAGTCCCCTTGATGGTCGCTATCGCGACGCCACCAAGGACCTCGCCGAGTACTTCTCTGAAGCAGCGCTCAACCGAGCTCGCGTGCGGGTGGAAATCGAATGGCTGATCACCCTCTGTGCCGCCGGAGTTGCGAATACCAGCCCTCTGGCTGCGGAAAAAATTGCCGACCTGCGCTTAGTGGCCACAAAGTTTGGCCCCGCTGAAATCGACGCGATCGCCACCTACGAAGCGACCACCAAGCACGACGTGAAAGCCGTTGAATACTTCGTCCGGGATGTCCTCCGCGCCAACGGGCTCGATTCGTTGGCTGAGCTCGTTCATTTTGGCTGCACCAGCGAGGACATCAATAACGTTTCCTACGCACTGGTGACCCAGGCGGGCTTGAAAGATGTCTGGTCGCCGGCTCTAGCCATCGTCAGAAACCGTCTGAAGGAATTAGCGGTTCTGTGGCGGGAAGAACCCCTCCTTTCCAGGACCCACGGGCAACCGGCAACGCCGACAACGTTTGGCAAGGAGCTGGCTGTTTTCGTCCATCGGCTTGACCGGGTGTCACGCCCGATTGATGCGGTGATGTTGCCAGCGAAGTTCTCTGGCGCAACGGGCACCTTCTCCGCCCACCTTTCCGCTGAGCCCGGTGCGGACTGGGAGAGCATCAGCAGATCCTTCGTTGAAGGCTTGGGCTTGGAATGGAACCCGCTGACCACCCAAATTGAATCCCACGATGGGATGTCGAGCCTGTTTCAGTCGGTGTCACACGTGAACCGTGTGCTCCACAACCTCTGCACCGATGTGTGGACCTATATTTCGCTCGGCTATCTCACCCAGATCCCTGAACCCGGGGCCACCGGATCCTCCACGATGCCTCACAAAATCAACCCGATCCGTTTTGAAAATGCGGAAGCGAACCTCGAGATATCCAGTGCCTTGCTCGATTCGCTTTCTGCCACCCTGGTGACGTCTCGACTACAAAGGGACCTCACCGACTCCACCACCCAGCGCAATATTGGTGTTGCGCTGGGTCACTCTCTTGTGGCTCTCGCAAACCTGGCGAAGGGTCTCAACGAGATAGACCTGAATCCCGAGGCACTCGGGGCAGATCTGGCAGCAAACCAGGAAGTACTCGCCGAAGCTATCCAAACGGTGATTCGAGCAGAAATCGCTCGCGGAAATTCGAGCATTAGCGACCCCTATGCCGTGGTGAAAGAGCTCACTCGAGGGCGAAAAGTGAATCAAGAGATGCTCAGAGAATTTATCGAAGGATTGGACATCTCTGATCAGGCGAAAAGTCACCTGGCTTCGCTGACCACGGAAAAATATACGGGTCTAGCGTCGAAGCTCGTGGATTATCTGGACTAGTCCTAGTCGTTTCCGGTATCTGGCTTATCCCACTCGCCCTCGGGCTTCTTATTCGGGCTCATCGCGAGAACCATCATGGCCAAGCCAATGATGACGATGACGAAAACGCCGCCCACAACAACCGAGGCGATCAGCGGGTCCCTGGTGACCATGAGGAAAATCGCGCCCGCAAAGAGGGCGACTACCCCCGAGAGCGCGACATATTCCATCGGCCGCAGCGCGTTGAAAGATCGTGACTGGCTCATGTAGATGCACCTTTCATGGCGTTATCCATACTTCTGTGGGTAATAGCAGCGATGGCGAGGTAAACACCCATGACGATAGCCCAGGCGCCTAGGAAACCAACCACAGCGACACTGTCTGCACTCTGGGTCAGCACCACCAATCCCAATCCCACGGTCAAGAGTCCCTGGGTGATCCAGTCGCGGCGAAGAATGTTCCGACGAGGCGCGCGGAAGCCAGCAAACATTTCTGCCCCACCCATGAGGAGCGCCCACACCACCACGCACCAGAGCAACAAGCCGATTCCAACACCATTGAGCGCAACTGCAACAACGCCAATACCAAGCGACACCGCCGCCTGAAAGAGGTGGAAACCACGGCCTGGATCACCTCGAGGCAAACCGAAGGAAAGCCATCCCACGAGTGCGGCAAGCACGAGGGCGGTAATCCCTAGGGCAACCAATCCGAATGCTCCGGTGTGTCCGGGGGTGAAGGTGATGAGGAGCCCCGGAATCACAAGTACTCCTGCGCGCGTCACCGCGAGAACCCAATAAGGCGTGTGGTTCCGTGAATTCTCCATCATCGCCTAAATAGCTTATGCCGAGAGCGCCTGAGAGATGCTGGCTACACCCTGGGCATATCCGCGAAGCGCGAATAGTGCCCTTGGAAACCGACAACGACGGTGTCTGTCGGGCCGTTTCGGTGTTTCGCCACGATCAGGTCGGCCTCTCCTGCGCGGGGGTTGTCTTTTTCATAAGCACTTTCCCTGTGCAGCAAAATCACCATATCGGCGTCCTGCTCCAGCGAACCTGATTCCCGAAGGTCACTGAGCTGCGGCTTTCGGTCTGCGCGCTGCTCAGGACCACGATTTAGCTGGGAAAGGGCGATAACCGGAACTTGTAGCTCTTTGGCCAGTAGCTTGAGAGCCCGCGAAAATTCACTCACTTCTTGCTGTCGCGATTCGACTCGCTTTCCCGAAGACATTAACTGCAAGTAGTCGATTACGATCATTTTCAGACCCACCCGCTGTTTCAAGCGACGAGCCTTGGCCCGGATCTCAACAAGTGTCATATTGGGGCTGTCATCGATATAGAGCGGCGCGGCTTCGATTCGACCACGCGTTGCGGCGATGGTTTTCCAATCGTTGGCCTCGATCATTCCCTTACGCATTTTTTGCAAAGGGATGGATGTCTCCGCGGCCAGCAGCCGCATCGCAATTTCAGACTTGCCCATTTCGAGGGAGAACAAAATCGTGGGCTCTTTGTGCTTAATGGCAGCAGATCGAGCCAGATCCAGAGCCAAAGTCGACTTACCCAGAGCCGGCCTTGCGGCAATCAGGATGAGCTGTCCGGGGTGAAGACCGTTGGTGAGCGAATCAAGTTCGGCAAACCCGGTTGCCACTCCCACCATCTGTCCATCTCGGCCTCTCGCCGCCTCGATTTCATCAACCGCAGCGGTCACCGCATCGGTTAGTGGGACATAATCCTCAGATTCCACACCGCCAGCAACCTGATAGATCTCTGTCTGGGCATCATTGACCAGCTCGGAAACTTCTCCTTCGCTGGCGTAACCCATATTGGCAATTCGCGTTCCTGCATCCACCAAGCGGCGAAGCACTGCCTTGTCAGCGACGATCGTGGCATAGTGCCCGGCGCTGGCAGCCGTGGGAACCAGACCGACGACCGTGTGAAGGTAGTCGACACCCCCAGCCCTGGACAGCAAACCGGTTTTCGTCAGCTCATCGGTGACAGAGATAACATCGGTGGGCTCACCGTGGGAATAGAGGTTGAGAAGAGCATCGAAAAGAATTTCGTGCTTGGGAAGGTAAAAATCGCGACCCTTGATGACCTCAATGACGTCCGCGACCGCATCTTTACTCAGCAGCATTCCTCCGAGAGTTCCCTGCTCAGCAAGGGTGTCATGGGGAGGGGTGCGTTCGCCGCCATAGCTGGGGGTGTTCGGGGAGTCTGGAACAATGCCTAGCTGTGCGATCGACATTCTGGCTCCTCCTCCGACGCGCCACAATTAGCGCACTGTTCTCTGTCCTACCACCAGGTCTATCACCATCGACTGACACACAATGGAAGGTCTTTTTCCCGTTCCCAAGGCCACACTTTCAAGCCTTCCACCACACTAGATACCGGGGGCACTCGTGACAACATCGCCTGTGGATAACCCTGTGCGCAACTCGCCGGAAAATCGTGTGCCGATGTGGATAGCCTGGGGATAACCGAGGCCCTCGAAGCCAAATTATTAGATAAAAACAACGATTTATCGGGCTTGGAAATAAACAAATACGTCACGGTGAATGTGTGTGAAGCGGGGGTTTAGGGTTTTGCTCTTTTGAGACGTGATGTGGAGAACTCTGTGACAAAAAATCAGGGGCCCTCCTGAGTGGAAGGCCCCTGATTGTGCAGAAATGTCTTACTTTTCAGCGACCACCGCAAGCTTCACCGTAGCGATGACGCCCTCGTGAATGGTGATGAGCGCTTCGGATTCACCCACGGTCTTGACGGCCTGAGGGATCTCGATGGCACGCTTGTCGACCCCTGTGATGCCTGCTGCCACAATCGCACCGACGATGCTGGTGCGGGTAACGGAACCAAAGAGGCGGCCGGTCTTACCGGCCTTGACGGAAATTGTGATGGGGCTTTTCTCCAAAGAGGCCTTCAAGGCGAGGGCATCTTCAGCACTGGCCTGAACCTTTGCCAACCGAGCATTCTTGATTTGCTCGACCTGCTTTTGTCCACCGTTGCTCCATGGGACAGCAAAGCCCTGGGGTACCAAGAAGTTCCGGGCGTACCCGTTCTTGACATCCACGACGTCGCCTGCGGCTCCCAAACCCTGGACCTCATTGGTCAAAATTAGTTTTGCCATGATGTCCCCTAGCGTCCAGCACCGGCGTATGGCAAAAGAGCCATCTCGCGTGCATTCTTGATTGCCTTAGCGAGAAGACGTTGCTCCTGCACCGAGACTCCGGTAATACGACGAGCGCGGATCTTTCCGCGCTCGGAAATGAAGCGGCGAAGAGTCGCGACATCTTTGTAGTCAATGACTCCCACGGTGATGGGCTTGACGGGAGCCTGCGGCTTCCCGCCTTTACCGATACGGGGCTTGCGGCGGTCGCCGCTCGATTTTCCTGCCATGGTGTTTTCTTTCTTGTTGTGAAGGCTAAATCGCCTCGAAGGTTTTAGAAGGGTGCGTCCTCAACGGGAGGTGCGTCCGTGGTCGCAGCATTTGCCCAAGGGTCCTGGGTTGCGCCACCGGCTTCGGGGGCGCTCCAGGAAGAGTCAACGGCACCCTGCGGCTTGGAGCCTGAGGACTGACGCTGAACCTGGGCGGTGGCATAACGAAGGCTGGGGCCAACTTCGTCGACCTCGAGTTCAATGGAGGTGCGCTTCTCGCCCTCTTTGGTCTCATAGGAGCGCTGGCGAAGGCGGCCGGAGGCCACAACGCGAGAGCCCTTAGTCAAGGAAGAAGCTACGTGCTCCGCAAATTCACGCCACACACTGGCCCGCATGAACAGTGCTTCGCCGTCTTTC
This sequence comes from Pontimonas sp., assembly GCA_017857245.1. Lineage (GTDB taxonomy): Bacteria > Actinomycetota > Actinomycetes > Actinomycetales > Microbacteriaceae > Pontimonas. Next base: position 25,504 of record JAFMDO010000010.1, on the reverse strand, counting down.
CATTCACCCGTTGCCCGGTCAAAGGAACGAGGGGTCGAGGCAATAGTGAAGTTAGCAACCGCGATGCCATTTTGCGTGTACCGCAATTCGGGATCAGCGGTGAGGTTACCCACAACGGTGATGATCGTATCGCCAGCCATGAGCTACTCCGACTTGCGGCGCTTCTGGCCGCCAGAGAGGGAAACTTTCTGGGCCAAAGGAGACTCTTCAGGTGCACCGAGGCGAACAACGGCCTCGTCCTGACGCATCACCTTGGTGCGCATCACTGCTTCACTCAGGCGCAACTGGCGATCAAGCTCAGTCGTTGCCTCGGGTGACGAAGTGAAGTTTGCTACGGCATAAATGCCTTCGCTCTTCTTGTTGATTTCATACGACAGGCGACGCTTGCCCCAGATATCAAGGTTCTCGACGGTGCCACCGGATTGCCGGATGACCTCGAGGAAACCTTCGAGACTGGGAGCAACAGTTCGCTCATCGATGTCTGGGTCAAGAATGACCATCAGTTCGTAATCGTGCACAGTTACCCCACCTCCTTCGGACTAGCGGTTACAGGATTTCTGCAACAGGAGGGATTGTGCTGTGTCTGCGAGCAGACAACTGCCACAGTCTAGGTGCAAGCGCGTCCCTCAAGCAAGGGCCTTATCGATCCTTCCACCAGGCCCGGAGACGCTTGGTGGCTTCCTCGGTTCCTAGCTCCCCCTCGTCCAGACGCAGTTCCAACAGGAACCGATAAGCCTGGCCCACCTCGCGCCCGGGGGGAATTCCCAAAATTGCCATGATTTCTTCACCATCGAGGTCGGGACGCATCTGATCAAGCTCTTCTTGCTCAGACAGCTGCGCGATGCGAGCCTCTAAGTCGTCATAGGCAAACGACAACCGATCTGCCTTCCTCTGATTTCTGGTTGTCACATCAGCTCGCACCAGGATGTGCAGTCGTGCCAACTGGTCACCCGCATCGCGGACGTATCGCCGCACCGCCGAATCGGACCACGCTTGATCGGCGTAGCCAAAGAATCTCAAATGGAGCTCAACCAAATTCGCGACAGCGCTGATCGTTTCGTTGTCGAACCGCAGAGCTTTGAGGCGCTTCTTGGCCAGTTTCGCCCCCACAACATCGTGATGATAGAACGTGACAGCCCCGGATTCGAACCTTCGGGTGGCCGGCTTGCCGATGTCATGAAGCAAGCTCGCCATTCTCAACATCACGTCGGGTGTTGCACCCGGATATCTCCGACGCTCCTCATCGATGGCCTGTTCCACAACGGTGAGGGTGTGTTGGTAGACATCTTTGTGGTGCGCGTGTTCGTCGGCCTCCAGGCGAAGTGCTGGGAATTCTGGCAACACAAACTCCGCAATTCCACTCTCAACCAACAATTCCAAACCTGCTCTAGGAGAGTCGGATGAAAGAATTTTGACCAGTTCATCCCTGACCCGCTCGGCAGAAATATCCCCAATTCGGGGTGCCATATCTGCCATTGCTGTCGCCGTGACCTGGTCAATTTGCGCGCCCAATTGGCTCGAAAACCGCGCCGCGCGCATCATTCGTAAAGGATCGTCACCAAAGGACACTTCCGGTGAAATAGGGGTGCGGAGTGTGTGTGCCAAGAGGTCTTCTAGTCCGCCGAAGGGGTCAACGAGTTGCAACCCGGGGAGTGTCAATGCCATCGCATTCATGGTGAAGTCGCGGCGTTCTAAATCCGCCTCAAGGGACGACCCAAAAGCCACCAAAGGTTTCCTACTGGCCCCGTCATAGAGATCGGACCGATAGGTGGTGATTTCAAAGGTGTCCTCGCCAATCTGACAGGCAATGGTCCCAAATTCCCGCCCCACATCCCATACCGCTTGAGCGAGGGGCGACACCAGCTTCTCGATCTGGTCTGGCGTAGCAGAGGTGGCGAAGTCCAAATCATGAACCTCGCGACCGAGAAACGCGTCTCGAACGGGGCCGCCCACCAGGGCCAATTCGAAACCAGCGCTGTCAAAAGCGCGCGCGAGGCTTTTAATAGGTTCGGTTGCCACCAGTTGGCGCAGTTTTTCTACCGCTTCGGCAACGCTTGGCATAGTGTTCAGAGTCTAGACTCGATTGCATGCCAGCTCTGGGGACGGTGACTTCCAGGCGTGGATAAATCTTCTGCCTCGGCCACGCGTGGACACTTTGCGCGCGCCGCGGTCTCCCTGTGCCTTGCCTTCGGTCTGGTAGCAGCCATTTCGACCCCCGCCACAGCGGTGGGCGATCGCTCTGCCGCGCGAATCGACGTCAGTGTGGAGGGCGGCGGAATTGTTGACCCGCTCGTGGGAACAAATCTCAGTGTGGTCGTGCGATCGGATGAAACGGGAACCCTCGCCGAAGGAGACGTTGTGATCTCCTTGACCGACACGGCCTTTAGTAGCGAGGAACAAATCAGACGCTTTATTGATGGCGCCAGTGACCCTGTGGCAACCGAATTTGCCGCGCTCACAAGCCCCGAAGTTCCTCAACTAGAGTCTCGGGAGCTCACCGTTGCACTCCGGCCCGAAGACCTACCGGAACTAGCACTCGCTGCAGTCGAGGGGGAGGAATTAGAAGTTTTACCAGGGATAACCCCCGAACCAGCCTTGATTGCTGGAGTGTACGGGCTGGAAGTCACCTACTCTCAACCGGCGAACCCCCCTCCCGGTTTGCGCCGACTTTCCAACCGCCAGTTGCTAGTCATCAAACCTGCTGACACTGTTCTGGGTACCGCGCCGATTGCGCCAATTGTGACCCTCACGACCGAGGCAACCGGTGGAATCGCCCTCCGACCCGAAGAACTGCAGGCGCTCACAATTTCCGGTGGCGCACTCAATGTCGTCACCGATGCTGTGGGGGTCCACCCCGCAACGCTGGCCATAGATTCCCGAATCACCAGTTCGATTACCGCACTTGGTGAGCAGGCTCCCGCCGAATCGGTGCGCTGGGCCGAGGGATTGGGCTCTGTGGGCCTCGCCCAGTTCGGCCTGCCCTGGGCAGATGCTGATCCGCTCGCCTCCCTTGATATTGACACTCTCGTGTATGCCCGGCTAGGCGAGTACCCCTGGGTTCACGGGGAAAGTATCAGTGATGAACAACTGGGGACTCTCGCTACCCGATCAGCCTCTGCAGTGCTGCTCTCGAGCAATAGCTTGCCGAGCGACCGAGCTGTGGTGTCGGTGGGGGATGCCCGCATCATTCGGGTTGACGCACAGCTCTCCGCCATTGCCCGCGCTGCATTACAGGCACCCACCGTCTTGGAGGCTCAAGCAGACCTCCAGCGCGCGGCGGGGATCATTGCTTTCCGCGCCATTGTGGGGAACCCTGACATTCTTGTCTTCAGCACGGGGCGTCTCCCCGCCACCGCGATTGCTCCCCGAATAGCGTCCGTCCTGCAAGGCTTTCAGGCGCTCAGCGTTGCTGAGATCGTTGCGGTTCCGCTCGCCGAACCAGCCACCGAGAGACTCTCTAGCATCGTGACCGTCCCTCGAAGTCGCGACCGCAACGATTTTGTCGCAGCTATTAAAGCCCTCTGGGAATCTGACGTCGCGTTTGTGACCATAGCTGCCGACCCCGAGGGCGCTGTGTATGGACGGTGGACGAGATATCAGGCCTTGCTGTCTTCGACGTGGAGCGAAAACCCGAATGGTCTGGCGAGTGAATGGGAACAGGCACAAGCCGGCTCGACCGCTTTCCATAATTCTGTTCGGGTAGAGCAGGGCAGCTCAATCACGGTTCTCGCGGACCAAACTTCCTTGCCCGTCACCGTGATCAATGATTTGCCCTCGGAAGTCAGGGTGACCCTCCAGGTTCGGCCCACCACCGGGATTCTCGCCGTGGAGACACCTCGAATCGATTTATTGGTTCCCGCCTCGAGTGCGGTGAGAACGCTGGTTCCTGTTCAATCCCTCGCCAATGGAACAACACCGGTGGAGTTCACTTTGCTGTCCCTAGGTGAGGAACCACTCGGAGAAGTTGTCACTATCCCGATCACTATTCGCGCAGGCTGGGAAGGGTTTATCTCTTTGACCTTGGCCATCCTGGTCGGGGGGACTTTCACCTTTGGTGTAATTCGGGCTATCCAGCGCCGGCGCCAAGCCCCTGAGGCTCTCTCGTGAGCGCCACAACGGAAAGCTCCGGGATTGGGAGAGCCAGCATGAAGCTGGCATCGGGCACCGTCGTATCTCGAATTTTGGGCTTCATCAGCGCCATCATTCTGGCGAGAACCTTGGGAATTGTCGGGGCCGGCGCCGACACCTTCGCGTTAGCGAACCAACTACCCAATAACGTCTATGCCCTGGTCGCCGGCGGGGTCCTCAGCGCAATCCTTGTCCCCCACATCGTGAAAGCGGGCCTCGACAAAGATGGTGGCCAAGGGTTTATCAACAAAATTGTCACCTTGGGATTTGTCCTTTTCTTGATGGTGGCCATCATTGCCACACTGCTTGCCCCCGCCCTGGTCGCGCTCTATGCCCAGCAGGGTGGCGACGGAGCGCGCGGTCTGTCCGAAGAAGAACTGGCGCTCGCAACTGCTTTCGCCTACTGGTGCTTACCCCAGGTTCTCTTCTATGCCCTCTACAGCCTTCTGGGAGAGGTGCTCAATGCCAGAAAGATTTTTGGTCCATTCACCTGGGCCCCAGCACTCAACAACCTGGTGGCGATGTCGGGATTGATTGTTTTCAGCCGGGTGTTTCCCTCCCAAGACACGTCCAATGCCCTGGAGTGGACACCCACCATGGTTATGGTTTTGGCAGGCTCGGCCACCCTGGGTGTTGCCGCTCAGGCTTTTGTTTTATTCGCGTTCTGGCGGAAGGCTGGTTTGTCCTTTCGCCCTGATTTTCGGTGGCGCGGGGTTGGACTAGCCCGCACGGGCAAAGCGGCCACCTGGATGTTTGGGATGATCGTGGTTGCCCAACTCGCGGGTATTGTTCAGGCCAATGTTGCCTCCTTAGCCGCCGGATCGGATTCCCCCAGCCTTGCTATCCTGCGTTTTTCCTGGCTGGTATTTATGCTCCCCCATTCCGTCGTGGCGGTATCGCTCGCGACCGCCTATTTCACCCGGATGTCCGCCCACGCGAGGGACGGAAACCGAGAAGCCCTGGCTTCAGACATCGAAGCGTCCCTCACCCGTATTGGGGTGTTTATGGTGTTGGCCTGCGTGGGTGTGATTACTGTTGCCGTGCCCTTTGCCCGCCAGTTTGGAACCAACCACAACGCAGTGACCGATATGGCGCTCGTCATCATGCTCTACGCCGTGGGATTGGTGCCCTTTAGTGTGCTTTTTGTGATCCAGCGCGTCTTTTATGCCCTGGAGGACACTCGAACCCCTTTTCTTCTGCAAGTGTCCCAATCCCTGGTTTTTGTGGCACTAGCCCTTGTTGTTGCAACCTTTTCCACCGGAACGATTGCCTTTGGCTTGGCTCTCTCAGCCAGCATCGCGGGCCTTGTGCAGACCGTGCTCGCCCTGGTCGTGATGGCTCGAAAGCTTGGTGGGTTTTCTTTTCGCTCCCTGCTGCGCTCCTACCTGACATTCGCTCTGGCGGCACTTCCCGCTGCACTCGCCGGGGTTTCGGTCCTGATCGCCTTTGGTGGTGCCACTATCGATGCCACTGTCACCTCCAGTGCGCCCGCAGCAGTGGGCGTGGGTGCGCTGATTACGGTGGCCATGGTGGTGGTGTATTTCCTTACCTTGATGCTCCTGCGTGAGGGAGAGGTCAGAAATTTTGTCGCCACCCTGCGCGCGAGGCGCGCGTCTCAGTAAGCAAATAGCCTTGCGTCATAGACTGGGATGACATCAATCCGAAAGTGGACCGTCATGCGTGAACTTGTCATCATTGGCTCTGGCCCCGCCGGATACACCGCAGCCATTTATGCGGCACGCGCGAACCTAAATCCCCTGGTGGTGGCTTCCTCCGTGGAGTTTGGTGGGGATTTGATGAACACCACCGACGTGGATAACTTCCCTGGATTCGCGGAGGGAATCATGGGTCCGGAATTGATGATGTCTATGCAAAAACAGGCCGAGCGCTTTGGTGCAGAAATTATGTATGACGATGTCGTGTCCGTGGAGTTGGCGGGGCCTGTCAAGAAAATTACCCTGGGCAATAAAGAGGTTGTCGAAGCCAAAACCGTCATTGTTGCCTCTGGTTCTGCTTATCGGAAACTCGGCATCCCCGACGAGGATCGGCTCAGTGGCTACGGAGTGTCCTGGTGCGCGACCTGTGATGGGGCTTTTTACCGTGAAAAGACGGTTGCGGTTGTTGGTGGTGGCGACTCCGCCATGGAGGAGGCTACTTTCCTCACCAGATTTGCCGACAAGGTGTATGTGATTCACCGGTCAGAAAACCTGCGAGCCTCCGCAGCAATGTTGGAACGCGCAAGGAACGACCTAAAAATCGAGTTCGTTCTGAATGCGACCGTGGAACACATCTATGGCGATGACCTGGTCAGCGGCATTGGGATTGTTGACACACAGAGCGGCGCAGAAACTACGGTCGATCTGAGCGGCCTCTTCATCGCCATTGGTTCTGATCCCCGCACCCATGTCGTTCACGGTCAGTTGGACCTCACCTCTGAGGGCACTATCGCTGTCGAGGGGCGAACCTCCCACACCAACCTTGACGGAGTTTTTGCCGCCGGAGACGTCGTTGATTCCTCGTATCGCCAAGCCATCACCGCAGCAGGGTCAGGCTGCGTCGCCGCTTTAGACGCGCAGCACTACCTCGAAGCACTAGCCCAGTAGTTACCCCCGAAGGAGATAAATATGAGTGAAGCCCGTGCCGTTACTGATGCCTCGTTTGCTGCGGATGTTCTCGCCAGCGAAAAGCCGGTCATGGTTGATTTTTGGGCCGAGTGGTGTGGGCCGTGTCGCGCCGTGTCGCCCATTCTGGACCAGATTGCCAGCGAATACTCGGACAAGATCGATGTCGTCAAAATGAACGTGGATGAGAACTCTGAGATTCCCATGAAGTACCAGATCACCTCGATTCCCACCATGAAGGTGTTCAAGGGAGGCGAAGTGGTGAAGACCGTTATCGGCGCGAAGCCCAAGCCTGCTCTGGAAGCAGATTTGCAAGAGTTTCTCGCCTAAAGCTCTGTTGCTAGTAGCCTCTAGGGCGTAGCCTGGAGACAATTCCCGCCTAACCAAGGGGTGCCATGATGACTCTCTCTTCGGGGATTTCGCTCGACCCATGGTTCGAGAACTATGCCGACCGGGCCTCCGGTCTCGCGGCAAGCGAAGTGCGAGCGCTTTTTGCAGTGGCGAACAGGCCCGAAGTGGTGTCCCTCGCCGGCGGGATGCCGTTTGTCGCTGCCTTACCTTTCGATAACGTCTCCCGCACCATTCAGCGGGTGCTCGAAAATTCCGGCGCTGCCGCTCTGCAATACGGCTCGGGTCAAGGCCTACCAGCCCTTCGTGAGCACATCATGGCCATCATGGCCCTCGAAGGGATTCGTGCCGGTGTCGACGACATCGTCGTTACCACCGGGTCGCAACAGGGGCTCGATCTCGTCACGAAGCTGTTTATCAATCCCGGTGATGCCGTTTTAGCTGAATCTCCCAGCTATGTGGGGGCCATGGGTGTGTTCCGCTCGTATCAGGCCAGGGTCGAACACGTGGCGATGGACGATGAGGGCATGATTCCGCAGGCTCTGAGCGAACGCATCGCGCACTTGCGGAGGCAGAATGTTCCCATCAAGTTCCTGTATCTCATTCCCAACTTCCACAACCCTGCGGGGGTGACGCTCTCGGCCAGCAGGCGTCTTGAAATTCTCGATATCGCCCAGGCTGAGGGAATTCTGGTGTTGGAGGACAACCCCTACGGGCTTCTGTGGTTTGATCAGCCCCCTCCCCACGCCATTCGATCCGCCGACGAGGCGGGCGTCATCTATTTGGGTTCTTTCTCCAAAACTTTCGCCCCCGGGCTTCGTGTGGGCTGGGTGGTTGCCCCCCACGGGATACGGGAAAAACTCGTATTAGCGTCGGAGGCCGCGATTCTTTCGCCAAGCTCGTTCTCGCAGATGATTCTTGCCGACTACTTCGAGACCAATGATTGGAAGGGTCAAATAACTATCTTTCGTGGCCTGTACCAAGAGCGAAGAGACACAATGGTGTCGGCGCTCGCGGCCCACTTGCCCAACGTTTCGCATACTGCGCCCACCGGGGGGTTTTACCTTTGGCTCACGCTGCCCGAGGGTTTGGACTCCAAAGAAATGCTTCCCCGGGCCATCAAAGAGCTGGTGGCTTATACGCCCGGCACCGCTTTTTATGCCGATGGTGGGGGGCGGGGCAATCTGCGGTTGGCTTTCTGTTACCCGGAACCCGATTTCATTGAAGAAGGGATCAAGCGTCTCTCTCGCGTCATCACCGAAGAGCTCGAGCTTCTCGAAACGTTCGGCCCCACAGCGACAGATATCCCTCTCGGCGTGACACTCGATGCCCCCCCACCGGAGGTTTACTAAGTGACGTCACCGACCAAGGTTCTCGTTCTTTCCGGCGGTATCTCCCACGAGCGAGATATCTCTCTCAAATCCGGTCGCCGGGTGGCGGATGGGCTTTTGGCCCACGGTGTAGAAGTGACCCTGCGCGACCCCGACGCAACCTTGCTTAGCGCTTTAGTGGAAACGCAACCCGACGTCGTCTGGCCGGTTCTCCACGGCGCATCAGGGGAGGATGGGGCCCTCCGAGGCCTGCTTGACATGCTGGGTCTTGCATATGTCGGCTCGGACGGTGAAGCCACGCGGCTTGCCTGGAACAAGCCGGTGGCAAAGACCCTGGTCGAACGCGCGGGGGTCGCAACGCCTCCCTCCATCACGCTGTCTCGCGACGCCTTTCGAGAACTCGGTGCTGAGAGTGTGCTCTCCACCGTGGCAGAACACCTCGGTCTACCCCTCGTTGTAAAGCCTGCTTTCGGTGGCTCCGCCCAGGGCGTGAGTTGGGTGGACTCGACCGAGGATCTTCGCAAGGCGATGGTTCACGCTTTCACCTATGCCGATAGTGCCCTTGTGGAACGACGGGTCGTGGGGGTGGAAGTGTGCGTCACCATTATCGATACCGGTGATGGGCCACGGGCGATCACCCCGGTAGAGATTGAACCCCTGTCGGGACACTATGACTTCGAGGCGCGATACACCGCCGGCGCGACGAGATTTTTCACTCCGCCCCGCCTTGACGAGCACGTTCTCGAGGCGCTTCATGCCCAGGCTACGAAGGCATTCGCTGCACTTGGCCTGCGCCACCTCGCCCGTGTTGACTTTATGGTCGATGGTGACGGCAAGCCATGGTTCCTGGAGGCGAGCACCATGCCGGGCCTTACCGAGACTTCCAGCACCGTTTTGGCGCTTGATTCAGCTGGGTATGACATCGGCAGTGTTTACGCCGCTCTCGTCGAGTCAGCAGCTAGCTAGATTCGCCAAACCCGGGTTCACCCAGTTCGGCCAAGATTCTGTTGAGGTCCGCCACTGTCGCGAAATCAATCGCCAATGTCCCTTTGGTCTTCGATAAATTAATGTTCACTCGCGTGTTGAGTCGGTCGCCCATGCGGTCTGCTATTTCACCGAGATGATCGCTGCGCCCGCCGGCACGAACCTTCTTCTGGCCCGTTGCGGGCTTTGCGGCACCCGCCGCCTCTTCTGCTTGACGAACCGTGAGAGCCTGGTCGATGATCTTCTTTGCCAGAGCTGTTTGGGCAGCAGAGTCCTTGACTGACAAGAGTGCCCTGGCGTGACCGGCGCTCAAAACGCCCGCTGCAACCTTAACCTGGAGGGACTCCGAGAGACGCAGGAGGCGCAAGGTGTTGGTGACCTGGGGGCGAGAGCGCCCCAGCTTAGTGGCCAGTTCATCCTGGGTGATTCCAAAGTCCGAGAGGAGTTGTTGATACGCCGAGGCTTCTTCGAGGGGGTTAAGGCTTGCTCGGTGAAGATTTTCCAAGAGAGCGTCCCGCAGCATTGACTCATCCGCAGTGTCCCTCACGACAGCTGGAATGGTCGCCAAGCCAGCCGCGACGGAGGCGCGCAACCGGCGCTCGCCCATGATGAGCTCGAAGGACGTATCGCCATCGGGTGGATTTAGGGGTCGCACCACAATCGGCTGCAACACCCCAAACTCGGTGACGGAGTGGATCAACTCGTCCAGCTCGTCTTGTCGAAATTCGCGACGCGGCTGTTGCGGGTTGGGGCGGATGGCCTGGGGGGAGATCTGGGCGAGAGTGGCACCGGGAACGGCGACCAATCCGCTCTCAGCTGGCGCAGGAGCGGGAAAAAAGACGTCCACCGGGCGGTCACCTGATTCGGGTGCTGAGGGGATCAACGCTCCAATTCCGCGCCCAAGACCCGTTCTTTTCTGTGCCATTATTTCGTTGCTCCTCTGTGAGCGATTTCCACCGCTGCTTCTTGGTAGGCGACTGCGCCTGGTGACGACTTATCGTAGGAAATCACCGTTTGTCCATAACTGGGTGCCTCGGACACCCGAACGGACCGCGGAATCACCGCCGTGAGTGTTTCGGAGGGAAAGTGCTCCCTCACATCAGCCACCACCTGGTGAGCGAGGTTTGTCCTGCCATCAAACATCGTCAAAACAATGGTCGATAGCCGTAAATCTGGATTGAGGTGGCCTGTCACCAGCTGAATGTTCCGCACGAGTTGGCTGACGCCTTCGAGCGCGTAATACTCACACTGGATCGGAATCATGACCTCCTTTGCGGCGACAAAGGCGTTGACCGTCAGCAGCCCAAGAGACGGCGGGCAGTCAATGATGACGTAATTGACCCGTGCTCCCTCTTCTGATCCCAAATAGCGCTCCAGGGCCCGGGACAGGCGATGCTCCCTCGCGGGCATTGTCACCAGTTCGATCTCAGACCCGGCAAGGTCGAGGGTAGATGGCGAACACAGAAGGTTGGGGTGCTCCGGGCTCGGCACAACAGTGTCCGCGAGGTCTGTGGTGCCCACCACAACGTCATAAATGCTGGAAATCTCCCCATGGTGGTCGATTCCCAGCGCGGTGGAAGCGTTTCCTTGTGGATCCAGGTCAATGACCAATACCGTTGCCCCAAGGTGGGCCAACGCCGAAGCGATATTCACGGCGGTAGTCGTCTTGCCCACGCCCCCTTTTTGGTTAGCAACCGCGATGACGCGAGCAGTCGCAGGGAGAGGAGCCTTGCTGTCCTGCAAGGCTTTTCTCCGCCGGGTAAGGTCTTCCAATTCGGCCGCGAGTGGTGTGGTGGCATCGAAAGAGCTCTGATTCACAGAAAAGCTCCCTTCGACGTTTCACGTGAAACATTCGCCACGCTATGCCACTGTAGCCCGAAAAATTCGGGTCTCTTCCGTTCCATACTCGGGGCCCGTCGTTTCCACCCGGGGCTGCAAAAGTCCGACACCCACCATCACGCCAGCCGCCGTCCGAATTTCATCCTCGACCTTCTGCCCCTTCATGAGCAGTAGTTCGCCCCCGGGCTTGAGCAATGGGACACAGAGCGGAATCAGGGTCTTCAGCGCACTCACCGCGCGTGCTGTGACGGCGTCCACCTTAACGGTGTCCCATAATTCTTCCGCCCGCTTATTGAACACGGTGACGTTCGTCAGGCCCAAGCGATCTGCTTCGTCCTCTAACCATGTAGCCCGACGCCCGAGGGGCTCAATGAGTGTGCAGTGAACATCAGGTCGCATCGCAGCCACAATAAGTCCCGGGAACCCAGCACCGGACCCTACGTCGGCTAGCGTTCCCTGGAGAACCTTCCGGGCAAGCAGGGCGGAATTCAATATATGTCGTGTCCACAAACGATCCAGTTCCCTAGGACCGACAAGTCCCAGCTCTTCGCCCCACTGAACCATGTGGGCAGACAGCTGCCGCAGAGTGTCTAGGGACTCTCCACATACCCGCTCAGAGGATGCTGGCTCAGGCTCACACTCAGAATGTTTCACGTGAAACATTCCCTATGAGGCGGACGAAATGACCGTGTGGCGGTCTGAACCCTCGCCCTGCGAACCTGACTGGTAGCCTTTTTCGCCGACCATGTCGTGGACGAGCTTTCGCTCATAGCTACTCATGGGGGGGAGAGCTGCAGTTTTCGCGCCGCCTTCGATCTTCTCAACGGCGTGCTCGACAAGCTTCTCTAGCTCTTTCGCTCGATTATCCCGAGACCCAGCAACATCCAAAACCAGCCGAGCGAACTCGCCTGTTTTTTGCTGGACGGCTAGACGGGTGAGATCTTGTAACGCACCAACGACCTCGGCGCTGGAAAGCACTCGCAGGTCGTCGTTATCGGGGGCGCCAACCGTGACATAGGTTCTTCCGGTCTTCACCTCAATCTCAATATCACCGTCAAGGTCCGCAATATCAAGCAAGGTTTCCAGGTAATCCGCTGCGAGTTCGCCCTCGTCGGGTACGACAATCTTGTCTTCTGTGGTGGCCATTACTTCCTCTTCTTTTTCTTCTTCTTCGCCCGGTCTTTGCTGACAGGCTGCTGACGTTGTTTGGGCTCCTCAGGAGCTTTCTCGTCTCCCTCGTCCTCGATGAGGACAATCCCTTTCCGTTCACGCTTTTTTGCCATCCGAGCGTCACGCGCTATCGCTGCATCACTGCCCGGTGTTGGCATGTTACGAATTACCACAAATTGCTGACCCATGGTCCAGAAGTTAGAAACAAGCCAGTAGGTCATGACTCCCAGTGAGAAGTAAAACCCGGAAAACAGGAAGACCAGAGGCAGCATGTACAACAGGATGCGCTGCTGGCGGTACATCGGGCTTTCTTTCATCGCAGGCGACTGGTTCTTTGACATGATCTGCAGCTGGGTAACGAACTGAGAAGCTGACATGGCCACAACCATCACCGCGGCGGTCGCAATGACGGCGACCGTTGCGGAAGAAGACAACGTCGAAGCTTCACTGAAGGCGTAGGACATCGTCGACTGCAATGGGGCGAGACCAAAAAGCCTTGCTTCGCCGAACTGGTCGGCCAACTGCTGGGTCATGAAAGATACGCCGGGACGTCCTTCGGCGGCGGTGCTCAATACCCGGAAGAGGCCAAAGAAGATGGGCATCTGCAAGAGAAGTGGCAAACACGACGAGAACGGGTTCGTCCCCGCTTTGCTATACAGAGCCATGGTCTCGCGGGACATCGCCTCGCGAGAGAACTGGTCCTTTTTGCCCTTGTACTTATCCTGGATCTTCTTAAGCTCCGGGGCGATTTCCATCATCCGTCGCTGACTCTTAATCTGGCGAACGAACACCGGAATCAGAGCGGCGCGAACAATCAACACCAGGGTTGCGATTGATAAGAACCAGGCCGCACCCGAAGAGGGGTCCATGCCAAGGAATTCCAGCGAGGAGTGGGCTCCCGCAAGTACCGCCTCGATAACCCACCGAATAGGCCACAGGATCGTGTCGAAAATTCCCAACCGCTTACCTTCCTTTAACCCGCACAAAGCCGCGCGGGGTTATTTCGTACAAATCTCTTAATCGCTCCGGGGGATCATCGATACCACCGCGGGCCCAAGGGTTGCATCGGACAATGCGAATTGCCCCTAAGCCTATTCCCCCAAGGGCGCCGGTTTGTTGGATTGCCCTTAACGTGTAAAGCGAGCAACTGGGGTAGTAGCGACAAACCTGTCCATAGAGAGGGGAAATAATTTTTCGGTAGGCCATTAGTAGTGCCAAAGCGAGATTCCGAGGAGCGAGGATCAGAAACCCCCCCGCCTGTGTCATTCCTGCCACTCCCGTATCGCAAGGGCCCAGCTTTCCGACAACTCATCAAAGCTCGCTGCTGCCGACCCGGGTAAGGCTCTCACCACGGTGTCGAAACCCATAGGGTTCGCGAGCAAGGTATGCGAAGCGAGTGCCCGCATCCTGCGTTTGATGAGATTACGGGCCACAGCGTTACCAACTTTTTTTGACACCACAAAGCCCCACCTCGAAGGAGACTCTCTGTCGGTCTTGCGATAAACCATTACGAAGAGGCGGTGAGCTGAGCGGCGGCCGCGGCGTTGGGTCGAGCGAAGATCCTCACCCGACACAATCCGGTGAACCCGTGGTAGCACGGGATTTCTTACCTAGGCCGAAAGCGACGTGCGGCCCTTGCGGCGACGCGCAGCGAGGATGGCACGGCCGGCACGGGTACGCATGCGCAAGCGGAAACCGTGAACCTTGGCGCGGCGACGGTTGTTGGGTTGGAACGTGCGCTTACTCATGGAAACTCCTCGATACCGATCAGGTGTTCTCCTGATCAAAACTTAGCCCGAATGGGCAACACTACAGGATAAGCCCCTAAGCGGCGGCGGTCAAGCCATCCCGGGGCTGTAGTTATCCACAGGGAGCTTGTACTGTTATGGTCAGTATTTCCGCCTGTCGTAGGGTGGAGCTTCTTGTTATCCACAACATCGCAAAGGGGTGAAGGTGTGAGCGAGCCAGAGACTCAGGTTACTGACTTGTGGCAAGGGGTTAAGTCTCATCTCACCGCCGACGCCCGCATCACTCCTCAGCTCTGGGGCTTCCTCGACCTCGTCGAACCTCGCGGCGTCATGGCAGGAGTTCTTTATCTCGAAGTTCCTAACGAGCTCACCCGCGGAATGCTCGAACAGAGAGTGCGTCTGCCGCTTTTAGAAGCCTTGGAGAGCACCGAAGAATCTGGTGTTAGTAGTTTTGCCATTGTTGTTAACCCGGATATCGAAAGCGATGTCCTTCAAATCCCACTGGGGGAAGCTGTCGCCGCGGAGATACTGAGCGAGTCCTTCGACCCTGGTCCAGTCGCCATGGGAGACAATCAGTCTCGCCTCAACACGAAATATAGCTTTGACAATTTCGTGATTGGATCCTCTAACCGGTTTTCTCACGCCGCAGCTGTCGCTGTAGCGGAAGCCCCCGCTAAGGCGTATAACCCTCTGTTCATCTATGGGGGCTCTGGCCTAGGCAAAACACACCTTCTCCACGCCATCGGCCACTACGCCATCAGCCTCTTTAAAGGCTGCCGCGTGAGATATGTCAGCTCCGAAGAGTTCACCAACGATTTCATCAACGCAATTGCGAATAACCGAGCTCCAGAATTCCAGGCTCGATACCGCGAGGTCGACATTCTGCTCATTGATGACATCCAGTTTCTTCAAGGTAAAGACTCCACCCAGGAAGCTTTTTTTCATACCTTCAACACGCTTCACGACCACAACAAGCAAGTTGTCGTCACCAGCGATTTGCCCCCGAAGCAACTGACTGGGTTTGAGGACCGTATGCGCTCCCGCTTCGAATGGGGCCTTATTACCGATGTTCAAGCCCCTGATCTTGAAACCCGCATCGCCATTCTCCGGAAGAAGGCAGCGAGTGAGCGAATCGATATAAACGATGACGTTGTGGAGCTTATGGCTTCAAAGGTGTCTTCCAACGTTCGCGAACTGGAGGGTGCACTTATCAGAGTCACCGCATTCTCAAACCTTAATAAAGCACCTATCTCCATGGAACTGGCCCGCACTGTATTGAAGGATCTGGTCCTCACTGAAGACACCAATGTTGTGTCACCAGTGGACATCATCAACATCACCGCAACTTTTTACCAACTCACCATTGATGACCTCTATGGGCCCTCGCGTTCACAAACCATCGCCTTGGCCCGACAGGTTGCGATGTATCTCTCGAGAGAAATGACAAACCTGTCGCTCCCTAAAATCGGCCAGCTCTTTGGTAACCGTGACCATACGACGGTGATGTATGCGAACAATAAAATCGGCGAGCTCATGAAAGAGCGTCGCTCGATTTATAACCAAGTGACTGAACTCACGAGCCGTATCAAACAAAATTCAAATTATACAAATTAACCCAACTTCTAGTTGAAGGTTTCCCACACTGTGGATAAGTTGTGGAAAACATGTCACCTACTGGGGAGGACACGCTGAACCTGTTCACATGCGGGTGCAGCTGTAAAAAATTTCTGTAATTTCACAGGAATTATCCACAGGCCTCTCCGGAGGATTTCCACATCTGACACAGATGTAGTTCACGACCTTCTTCAACGGATCGCGACAGTTATCCTCTTTTCCACAGCCGTTATGAGTATTTACTTAACTAATCAATTTCTTGCTCCCAATAACCCTCGACTACAGCGCCAAAGGCTTTGTGACAGAATCAAGTACCCCGTTCCGTCTAGCAATTGAGTAGGTGTCCTGTGAAGTTCGAAGTGAATAAAGATGTCTTCAGTGAAGCAGTCTCTTTCGCTGTGAAGTTATTACCTCAGCGGACCACGTTGCCGATTCTGAGCGGTGTTTTGATCACTGTCGAGGATGACGCAGCGACGATCTCCTCTTTTGATTACGAAGTATCAGCCAAAACCAAAGTTGGCGCTTCAGTAGACTCCCCCGGTCAAGTCCTTGTTTCCGGGCGCTTGCTGTCTGAAATTGCTCAGCGACTACCGGAAGACAGTGTGAGTCTCTCTTTGAGTGGGACCTCTGTCTCGGTGGTGTCGGGTTCAGCAAAATTCTCTTTGGCTACGATGCCGGTCGAAGAGTATCCAAATCTTCCCGAGGTTGAAGGCGTATCTGGTTCAGTATCAGGCGAGGAATTTTCTCAAGCTGTGGGGCAAGTAGCGCCCGCTGCCTCTCGTGATGACGTGACCCCGGTAATAACTGGCGTGCTGTTGGATGTTTCTTCCTCTGCCCTAGTAATGATGGCCACCGACCGTTATCGGGTTGCGGCAAAGGAACTTTCATGGTCGGGCGGTTCGGTCGCCGCCGATGGGCTTCAAGCGCTCATTCCCTCTCGAACACTGGCAGAAATTGGCAAAACCTTTGCGCACACACCTAACTTAACGATCACGCTAAGTGTGGGTGGTGAACGTGAGCTGGTCGCATTTAGTTCTGACCAACGCACGGTAACGACGTTGCTCATTAAGGGCTCCTTTCCTCCTGTCCAGAAGCTGTTCCCCGAGACCACTCCTGACTATGCGGTTGTGAGCACGCAAGACTTGATAGAAGCTACCCGTCGAGTGGCGTTGGTGCTGGAGAGGGAGGCGCCTCTGCGCTATTCGTTCAGTGCTGATGGAGTGGCTCTCGAGGCTCTTGGGTCGGACCAAGCACAGGCGTCAGAAGAAATCAACGGGCATCTCGTAGGAAAAGAGTGCGTGGTATCACTCAAGCCACAGTTCCTCATTGATGGCTTGGCCGCTACGCACAGTGAATTTGTTCGAATCTCCTTCACCCACACGGATAACCCGAACAAACCAGGACCGGTTTTGTTGACGGCACAAAAGTCTCAAGATGGGGACGCTTCTGAGGGATACCGATACTTGTTGCAGCCAAATCTCCTGATGCGCTAAGTCCGCCTCGTGTGGATTAGCCAGCTAGACCTCGTGGGATGGCGTAATCACGACCAAAGCTCGCTCACTTTCACGCAGGGCACCAACATTTTGGTTGGGCCCAATGGACAAGGCAAAACCAATGTGGTGGAGGCTGTTCGATATCTCTCAACGCTTGGATCTCATCGCGTAGGTGGTTCCTCTGCGTTGATCGGGGACGGCCACGATCGAGCCACCATATTTGGCAATCTCCGTCACGGGGACCGTGATGTTTCGGTTGGTGTCACTCTTAAACGCACCGGCACGAGCGACGCCACGGTGTCCGGTAATTCGGTCAAGATTTCAGAAATACCGCGGTGGGTTTCTGCTGTCATGTTCGCCCCGGAAGACTCAGCAATTATTCGGGGTGAACCAGGTTTTCGACGGCAATTCCTTGACGATCTGGTCGTCGGTGCATCGCCCGCGATGGCTGCGACCTATGCAGATTTCGACAAGGTTCTCAAACAACGAAACAGCCTGTTGAAGTCATTGCGTTCGCAACCGCGGGGTGCGGACCTCTCCACTCTCGAGGTTTGGAACGCCTCCTTTGTTTCTTTGGCTGCCGATATTGTTTCCCATCGACTTCAGCAATGGGCAGCAATTCTGCCCGATGTTACGGCAGCCTATGAAAACCTCGCCACAGGGCAGCACATCACGGCGCGTTATCTGCCAAAAGGTTTTGTCGCGGATGAGGGGGCATCCCGGGAGGACTTGGCGTCTGTGATCTCGGTCGCACTGGATCAGGCCGCTCCAGCGGAGCGGGAACGGGGAATGTCCTTAGTGGGCCCCCAGCGAGACGATATGGAACTACTGATCGAGGGTCAGCCCGCGCGGACTCATGCGAGTCAAGGGGAAATGTGGTCCCTTGCTCTTTCTTTGCGGCTTGGAACGGCCTCCTGGTTGAAGGCTGATAAACCCAGCGGTGACCCGATCATCATGTTGGACGACGTTTTTGCGGAACTAGACTCCCGCCGCAGGGCCCAGTTGGTGAGCGCGATGGGCCATTACGAGCAAATCATTGTCACCAGCGCGGTGGAAGAGGACATCCCCCAAGAATTGTCCGGGCGAGTGTTTGATGTTCTCGCGGGGGCGGTGACGCCTCGATGACTTTTGATGAACCAAAAATCGTCTATCGGAGACTGAGAGAGCGATTTGGTGGTTATCGACGTGTTTCACGTGAAACATCTAGCGAGGGGTCGCTTCCCTTTTCTGACCATCGGGACCCAGGTTCGATGGCTGAAGCGTTTGGGGCCCTGGAGCACACGATGGGATGGGAGATGTCTCTCGCCCAGGCTGACCTGATCGGGGCTTGGGCAGACATTGTGGGCGATGACGTAGCGCTGCACACCTCGCCAACCGGAGCGGAAGAGGGTGTGCTGGAGATCAGTTGTGACTCCAGTGCGTGGGCTACCCAGCTGCGAATAATGAAATCCACGCTCCTGGAATCTCTCCTAGAGCGATTCCCCCAGGCGGCTATCACCACACTGTCGATTAAAGGGCCGGGTGCCCCCTCGTGGAAACATGGCCCCCGCTCGGTTCCAGGGCGTGGCCCACGCGATACTTATGGCTAACAAACCGTAATTGGTCGACATCAAAAAAATCCCTCCCCAGAAGGGCTAAATCAGGTCTTTTCTGGGTCGGTCTCGGTAGACTGAGGGGTGGCGGAAAGAGCGCCTTGATCAGCAGGAGCACCCTCGTGCTGAACCTCTCTTCAGGAGCAACACCTATGACACCAGCGGGCAAGAAACCTTCCAAAGAAGACTCTTACGGCGCGGGCGATATCCAGGTACTCGAGGGGCTTGAGGCGGTGCGTAAACGCCCGGGTATGTATATCGGGTCGACCGGTCCTCGAGGTTTGCATCACTTGGTGTATGAAATTGTCGACAACTCCGTAGATGAAGCGCTTGCCGGCCATTGTGATCTCATCACTGTGGCCATCCAAGTAGACGGTTCGGTAAAGGTCACCGATAATGGCCGAGGCATTCCCGTCGACGAGCATCCCGTGGAAAAAAGGTCAACGGTGGAGGTGGTCCTTACCACCCTGCACGCCGGAGGAAAGTTTGGCGGCGGTGGGTATGCCGTATCCGGCGGTCTCCACGGGGTGGGTAGCAGTGTGGTGAACGCGCTGTCCGAGAAGCTCGACGTGGAGGTTCGTCGCCAAGGCGGCTCCTGGACTCAGTCCTATCGAGACGGAGTGCCACAAGCCCCGCTCGCCGAAGCAGGAAAAGCGAGTGACACCGGGACAATCATTACGTTCTGGCCCAGCACGACAATCTTTGAAACAGTGGATTTCGAGTATGAAACGCTTCGGACCCGCTTCCAGCAGATGGCCTTCCTCAATAAGGGTCTTCGCATCGATTTGCACGACCAGAGGTCTACAGGGGCTGATCGTCAGGACAGCTACAACTACGAAAAAGGCTTGGTGGATTACGTCGAGTACCTCAACCACGCTAAGAAAAGCGATGTCGTTCACCCGGAGATCATTTCTTTTGAAGCAGAGGACACCGGGCGCAAAATCGCTCTCGAAGTAGCAATGCAGTGGACGAACGCCTATTCCGAGAGCGTCCACACCTATGCCAACACCATCAATACCCACGAGGGGGGAACCCACGAAGAGGGTTTCCGCGCGGCGCTGACCACTTTAGTCAATCGTTTTGCTCGCTCGAGCGGAATACTGAAAGAAAAGGACGAGAACCTCACTGGCGATGACGTCCGAGAAGGTCTTACCGCTGTTGTCTCGGTTAAGTTGGGCGAGCCACAGTTCGAGGGTCAGACGAAAACCAAATTGGGGAACACAGAGGCTAAGTCTTTTGTCCAAAAAGTTACTGGTGAACACCTCGGAGACTGGTTTGAACGTAACCCAGCACAGGGCAAAGATGTTGTTCGTAAGGCGGTTCAGGCGTCTCAAGCAAGAATTGCAGCCCGGAAGGCGCGAGAGCAAACGCGACGTAAAGGATTATTGGAATCCGGTGGAATGCCAGGGAAGCTCAAAGATTGTCAGTCCAAGGACGCGGCGGTTAGTGAAATATTCCTGGTGGAAGGTGATTCCGCAGGCGGCAGCGCGGTGTCGGGAAGAAACCCGGAAACACAGGCGATCTTGCCTTTGCGGGGAAAAATTCTGAACGTGGAAAAGGCGCGGTTAGACCGTGCCCTAGGAAACAACGAAATTCAGGGGATGATTACTGCCTTTGGCGCGGGAATCGGTGAGGATTTTGATGTTGATAAGGTCCGCTATCACAAAATTGTCTTGATGGCCGATGCTGATGTCGACGGTCAACACATCACAACCCTCCTCCTCACCCTTCTGTTCCGTTATATGAGACCGCTGATCGAGCGAGGCTACATCTATCTCGCTCAACCACCGCTGTATCGAATTAAGTGGTCTAACGCTGATCACGACTACGTTTTTAGCGACCGAGAGCGAGACGTGGTGACTGAGGCGGGCAAGAAAGATGGGAAGAGACTTCCCAAGGATAATTCCATTCAGCGCTACAAGGGTCTAGGAGAGATGAACCACCAGGAACTCTGGGACACCACCATGAACCCAGAGACCCGAACCCTATTGCAGGTGACTCTCGATGATGCCGCTATCGCCGACACCGTCTTCAGCACCCTGATGGGCGAGGACGTAGAAGCCAGGCGGAGCTTCATCCAACACAACGCGCACGACGTGCGTTTCTTAGATATTTAGGACGGAATCGTGGCTAACGAAGATACCAGCGGCCCCATCGTGGACCGTATCAACCAGGTTGATATCCAGGTAGAAATGCAGCGCTCCTACCTCGACTACGCAATGAGCGTCATTGTGGGCCGCGCCTTACCTGATGTCAGAGACGGCCTGAAACCCGTCCATCGCCGGGTCATTTACTCGATGTATGACGGCGGATATCGCCCGGATAAGGCGTTCTCGAAATGTTCTCGCGTGGTTGGCGACGTAATGGGTAAGTTCCACCCTCACGGCGACTCCGCAATTTATGACGCCCTTGTGCGTCTCGTCCAGCCATGGAGCTTGCGCTACCCTCTGGCCGCCGGCCAGGGAAACTTTGGAAGCCCCGGTAATGATGGTGCCGCCGCTCCTCGATATACCGAGACCAAGATGGCCAACCTTGCCATGGAGATGGTTCGGGACATCGAAGAAGACACGGTCGACTTCCAAGACAATTACGACGGAAGAACCCGAGAACCGAGCATTCTTCCGAGCCGTTTCCCCAATTTGCTGGTGAACGGCTCAGTGGGGATCGCTGTGGGAATGGCGACCAACATTCCTCCGCACAATCTGCGCGAGGTGGCGCAGGCTGCCCAGTGGCATTTAGCGAACCCGACGGCATCCACGGAGGAGTTGCTGATGGCAGCTCTCACGATGGTAAAGGGGCCAGATTTCCCGACCGGGGCCCAAATTCTCGGCAACAACGGTATTGCCGATGCTTATCGCACCGGTCGCGGCTCCATCACGATGCGGGCCGTTGTCACCGTGGAGGAAATTCATAATCGGACGTGTCTTGTCGTTACCGAGCTTCCGTATCAGGTCAACCCGGACAACCTCGCGGTCAAAATTGCTGATCTTGTTAAAGAGGCAAAAATCACGGGTATTGCCGATATTCGTGATGAGACTTCTGGGAGGACTGGACAACGTCTTGTCATCGTATTAAAGCGTGATGCTGTGGCAAAGGTGGTCCTGAACAACCTCTACAAGCACACGTCTTTGCAGGAAAATTTCGGGGCCAATATGCTGGCCATCGTCGACGGGGTCCCCCGAACGTTGACTCTGGATGGCTTTATTACTCTCTGGGTTTCCCACCAAATCCAGGTTATTGTGCGGCGGACACAGTTCCGCCTCGATAAGGCGGAGGCTGACGCCCACATTCTGCGCGGATATCTCAAAGCGCTTGACGCCCTCGATGCGGTAATTGCCCTTATTCGCAAGTCCCCCACCGTGGAAGAGGCCAAAGAAGGCCTGAAGAAACTGCTTGACGTTGATGAGGAACAAGCACTCGCCATCCTGAATCTCCAGCTACGTCGCTTGGCGGCACTCGAACGTCAAAAGATCATGGATCAAGCGGCTGAGCTCGAACGCCTCATTGCTGATTACCAGTCAATTTTGGCCAGCGAAGAACGCCAGCGGAGCATTGTCTCCGAGGAGCTTGCTGACATCACCGATCGGTTTGGTGATGACCGGCGGACAGAAATCGTCATGGGTTTTGATGGCGGAATGACCAATGAGGACCTGATTCCCGAGGAAGAAATGGTCGTGTCGGTTACCCGGGGTGGCTACATCAAGCGCACCCGGAGTGATAATTACCGCAGCCAGCACCGAGGCGGAAAGGGCGTTAAGGGCGCTCAGTTGCGCGCGGATGACGTGGTCGAGCACTTCTTTGTCACCACCACTCATCGTTGGCTCCTGTTCTTCACCAACACCGGGCGGGTTTTCCGGGCAAAGGCCTATGAAGTCCAAGAAGCGGGCCGAGATGCGAAGGGCCAGCACGTAGCAAACCTTCTGGCGTTGCAGCCCGGCGAAGAAATCGCCCAGATTCTGGATATTGCGGATTATGAAGCTGCCAGGTATTTGGTGCTTGCCACCGAGGGCGGCATGGTCAAGAAAACGGAGCTGACCCAGTACGACACCAACCGGTCCGGTGGAATCATCGCCATCAATCTCAAAGAAGAAGACCAGCTGGTTGCTGCAATGCTCGCCAATGAGGGCGACGATGTGTTGTTGGTGTCGAAGGCGGGGATGTCGCTGAGATTTAGCGCGACAGACTCGTCTTTGCGACCAATGGGCCGTTCTACCGCAGGCGTGATTGGAATGCACTTCCGCGGGGAAGACCAGTTGCTGTCTGCCTCTGTCGTGACTGATGAAGGCTACGTTTTTGTGGTGACCGAGGGCGGTTACGCTAAGCGCACCGCCGTGGATCAATACCGCGCTCAACAGCGTGGCGGCCTCGGGATCAAGGTAGCGAAGCTGTCAGAAACCCGAGGCGGCCTCGCTGGAGCATTGATTGTGGGAGACGAGGATGAAGTCTTAGTCGTTCTTGAAAGCGGCAAAGTGGTGCGATCAAGCGTCGAGGAGGTCCCCGCAAAGGGCCGGGACACGATGGGAGTTGTCTTCGCGCGAATGGGCGAGGAAGACAAGGTTTTGGGCATTGCGCGGAACTCTGAACGGGACCTGAAAACCGTCGATGAGGAGAGTAGTGTCGTGGAAGTATCCAGTGGAGAAGAAGAGAAAGAAACTAACGAATGACTGATACTCCCACCTCACGAATGAAAACCCAGAGGTCCTCTGCCCCGGTCGCCAAGCAGGTCCGACTCAACCTTGTCTATATCGACTTGTGGGCCGCGGTGAGGGTGTCTGCACTCGTGGCCGCCTCAATATCGATTTCCGTTTTTTTGGTCGTCCTGTTGAGCTGGGTATTGCTGAGTTCAGTGGGGGTAATCGGCGCTGTTGAAGGAGTTGTCGGAGACGTTCTAGGGGAAGGCGGCGGCTCAATTCTTGCCTTACTGAGCTTTGAGCAGGTCGCCGTACTGGGAGCTGTTGGCGCACTTATCAACATGGTGGCCCTAACGGTCCTCGGGTCACTGAGCGCAATCTTGTATAACGTGATCGCCCGCGTAACGGGGGGTCTAACGGTCGGGTTCACGAACCAGTAGAGTAGTGGCTTGTGCCCAGAGTGCGCTAAAGTCGTAGTCGGCCTAGGGGGCTATAGCTCAGGTGGTTAGAGCGCTTCGCTGATAACGAAGAGGTCCCAGGTTCAAGTCCTGGTAGCCCCACACAACTAAATAAAATCCCTGAGGGGCCTTAGCTCAATTGGTAGAGCGCCTGCTTTGCAAGCAGGAGGTCAGGAGTTCGATTCTCCTAGGCTCCACCACATAGAGAGAACCCTCGTAAATATGGGGGTTTTTCTTCTTTCTAAAGCCACTTAGTCGCAAAAAAGGTCGCAAGTTCGGTCACATATGCCTCAAACCCGTCGCCCTAAAGGCACCGGAAGCCTATGACATCGTGCTTGTCACTCCTCCTGAGGCCTTAAATCAGATTGACATATAGGCTTCTTGGGTGGGGTCAAGAATTGGGGCTGTTGCTATCGCCTTAAACCTCGTGCTAGCTAGCTGTTCTAGTGATTCTTCCTCGCCCGCGATTGGCACGGAGTCCTCTGACGCGCCGACCACACCTTCTGAAAAACCGCTGGAATCGCTCCCGCCATGCGAAGCGCAGCCGGTCGAATCCTTGATTCCAGAAGCGAACTACAGATATCGACATTGTCCGGTTGAAGCCGGCGATTTGCCACAAGACTTTCTCGAAAACGGTCTGTGGCTGGCGAAAGCGGAAAGGAACATACCCCAGAGGAAACCCGAGTTTCACGTTTTTTTTGGAGACAGCATCACTTCTGAGTGGCGAGGCGATGTCATGAGCATGACGGAGATTCTGATCGATAATCTCGGCGGCTACGACCGTTGGGTTCACGCAGCTTATGAAGATGACGGAAATGCCACTAATCAGGCACTTGTGAACGGCCTAGACGAATTAGGCTATTTCGAACATAACTTTGATTATGGCGCTACTCCAGCTTTTGCTCTTGTAAATGAACGGGCTGGTTGTCTCGGGGGCTTTAGCGGTGGGCCGAACCCTGTTCGTGACGCTTATTCATTCTGCAATGACCGCCTGGCAATATCCAATTCCGACAATCTGGAATTTTATGGTTTGGTGGGAACAAAGTACCTTATGCTTACCGGGCTAATTCACGAATACCATCATCATGTTCAAAGGGCCCACCTTCTCGGCAAGGAGGGCGCCGGTGGGAATGGTCCAGGGGCTCCGGTTCCCCCCGACGGGTTCGGTCCCACCTGGTGGATCGAGGGGACTGCGCAACTTACCCCAGGCTGGATTCTGCGTGATTATTTCGACGAGTTTGAGGTGACCAAAGATAATGGCCTGAGTTATGACGAGATTGTCGCGAGCGATGATGTGTGGCCGTCGCCAAAATTTAAGTTAAAGAGTGCGATTGCCGGTTCGTGTTGCGGGTGGTTTGAAGATGAATTTCTGAGCTACGTGAAGATGATGGAGGCTGGTGGTTTCTGCTCAGAGGTAGACGCGCGCCAGGAGTCTTATCACGAAGAATACGTCGAAAAGTGTGGGGTCGCGCACTGGCACCTTATGGCCCGCTATCTTATGCACATCACTTCGCCAGAGATTGCCATGGTTTCCATCCTGGAGGATG
>JAFMDO010000041.1 GCA_017857245.1 Pontimonas sp. | reverse complement strand
CGTTAACCGTTGGGAGCTGTATACCAAAAGTTCTGCTTCCGGCAGACGTTGACTAACGAGAGTAGCGAAGCGTCGGCCGCTGCTCCCGAAGCCCAGCACTGCGACTTTATGCATTGACAAACGCCTTCAGTACTTTTAGCCCCGCGGCGCCAGATTTTTCCGGGTGGAATTGGCTGCCCCAAATGTTCCCCGAGCCAACAAAAGCCGCCACTCGGTGTTCACCGTAACTAACACTGGCCCATACATCGCTTCCCCGACTCGGGGTCGCTGCAAATGAGTGAACAAAGTAGAAAGAATCAGAGGGATCTACTGATGTAGATACCAGTGGATGCGACGTCAAGCTCCAATCCAACTTGCGCCAGCCAACATGAGTTGACCGAAGCCCTCCAGGCCTTGGTGCAACAACGATGGGAGCGACTTCTCCAGGGATAAGTCCCAACCCTGGTGTGAAACCAAACTCGCTACTCCCGTCAAAAAGCAACTGCATCCCCAAGCAAATCCCCAAAATCGGCACCCCCGCTTGTGCTGAATTGTTGAGCGCTGAGGCAATCCCACTCGAATCCAAAGATTTCATGGCAACACCAAAAGCTCCAACCCCCGGCAAAATCAGCCGGTCAGCTTTGAGAATTTCGTCTGGCTGACTCGTCACGACAGCATGCGACCCTACTGCCTCGAGAGCCTGGGCCACACTCATGAGGTTTCCCAACCCGTAATCCACGACGTGGGTCGTCATATTAGACAAGAGATTTCACCTCGAAGCCTTCGACCAATAGTTCTCTTCGGACCTCACAAAAATTCAGCCTGTCATAGTGTGCTGCACTCCCTATAGCCACCGCATCTGCTGTTGTGGCAAGCAGTAACTCCTTTGCGTGACCTACGGACCCCATGCCACCGCTGGCAATGACAGGAACCGTGGATAGCGCTCCGACTCTTCGAATAAGATTCAAGTCGAAGCCTTTTTCGGTGCCGTCTCGGTCCACGGACGTCAGTAAAATCTCGCCCGCCCCAAGAGAAATTGCTTCTTCGGCCCATTCGAGAACGTTTACACCAGTTTTTTCTCGTCCTCCCTCGATGAGCGCTTCCCACGAGCCGGAAGGCGCCTTTTTCGCCTCGATGGAGACCACGACGCATTGGGAACCAAAACTTTCCGCTATTTCCGTAATAAGGCTAGGAGAACGAATCGCAGCTGTATTGATGGCCACTTTGTCAGCCCCGGCACGCAGTAAAGATCTGACGTCCTTCACTGAGCGGATACCACCAGCGACGGTAACGGGAATAAAGACGTCTCTGATGACATCAGTGACGAGTTCGGCTAGATAGTTCCTGTCATACAAACTTGCCACATTGTCGATGTAGAGCAACTCATCAACGCCCTGGGAGTAATACTGCCTCGCACGTTCATTAGGAGAACCGATTACTCGGAGGCCCTCCAACTGCACGCCTTTGATTAGGTTTTTCCCCTTGACGTCCATCCTGGCAACAAGACGGACGGGGCGATGTTCCCCCACGGTCAACTGGAAGCCCAAAGCGGGTGACGAAGCTCCCACTGCCCATTCCATTTCCACAGGTGCGGAGATCGGAACGAATCCACTAGGTCGTCAAAATACTGACGATCCATAAGAGGTTGCTCAAACATGGCGCTCGCTTGCGGAAACTCAGTTACTGGCAATGAGAGGTACTCAAGCAGTTCCGGCATAAAACGCTCCGGAAATTCATGATCAAACTTTTTGACCAGGGCGACACCCTCTTCGCGATCAATATCACCAGACCTAATTTCCTGGGCCGCGTCGTAAGAGGCCCGGCCCAAACCAAATTTTGCCCCGGTCGTGTAATAGTGCAGGTCGTCAATTCGATCATCGATGCTGTTGTACTTCGAGTATGTGCCGGGCGTTCGCTCAGGGGATGCCTGAAAACCACCATGCTCCACGGCGTAGTAGTAGGCCGATTGAGGGTGCCAAGGCAAGTAATAGCCGAGGTAGTGAACATCTATTTGTTTGGCGTCTAAAGTGCTCTTTTGGGGAGGTAGGTAGGGAACCAAATCGTTGTGCTCAAGTCCAAATTTGTCGACAAGGTCCGTGACTGACACCCCACCCAAATGAACCTGTGACAGATCATCGAACGAGTAGTAACTCGCGTCTCGTAACGAACTTGCGGTGTCTCCGATTGGATTTCCATACTCTGCCTCATTCTCTCCATAAAACACGAGCGGAATATTGAAGAGGTCTGCCATCTTTGGTGCGAGAAACTTCTGACCAAACATGAACGCTTGAAACGGATGAAGCAATAATTCTGTTGAGAGGCGAGTAAGTAAACGGTGAACCCGACCATTGGGCGTCATCAAATAATTGTCGTGACCTGCATGAATCCAGGATTGGAAATTCCTCCAACCCCAATCTGTGTACACGTGGGGGGCCCAGGTAACGGTTAAGGGGTGCATCCCGTACTTCGTCTTGAGGATGTGAGATGCATAAAAACTATCTTTCCCACCCGAACCCGGAACAATGCAATCGTACGATCCGTCACTCTTGCGGTGCGCATCACAAAGATCGCGTAGTTGCGCTTCCCGGTCCTCCCAGTTAATTTCTTGCTTCTTCATCCGGGCAAAAGAGCACGCATCACATGTTCCCCCTCCATCAAAAGCGATTGTGGTCTTGTGAGAGCCCGGGGTATTCCGAAACTCGACAGAGGAATTAGGTCTTTGATTGGAAATTACGCAGGTGTTACAAAATTCGACTTCAGGCGGAAGGCCGTAAAGAGCCTCACCACTGCCTTCGCCTTCGAAGCGCGAGTGGTCAACCTTTTTGGGGTAGAGGATTGGCAGCTCCATGATGGTCATTTCCCTCCCATAAGGTCTTGGGCCCTGCTCAAATCCAACGGTTGACCCAAATCAGCCCATGTCTCATGCATGGGATAAGCAATGACTTTTCCTTCGGCAAGATTTTCTAGGATTAGCTCGGGCATGTCGGCGACCTGATTAGCAGAGAGCGACTCAAACGCCTCCGTGTTCAGAACATAAACACCCGCGTTGACAAGATCCCGATGGGTTGGCTTTTCTTCGATTCCATCAATAACAAGCCCCCGTGTCGATAGGACCCCGAAGGGGATTGTTGTCTCAACAACTTTTGCGCCAACGGTAATCGTTGCCTGCTTCTGGACATGGTAGTCAACCATTTTTCCGACGCTGGCGGCTAACACTAAGTCACCGTTCAACACCACAATGGGCGATGAGATCGGTTTTTGCAAAAGCGACAGAGCACCTGCCGTGCCAAGCGCTCGATCTTCCCTTACATAACGAATACGCACGCCAAAATTAGACCCATCTTGAAAGTAGCTTTCGATCTGTTCACCTAGATAATTAACAGCGAGGACAACATCAGAAAAACCTTCATCCCGCAGATTGTCGATGATGTGCTGGAGAATAGGTTTGTCGCCGACGAGCAACAACGGTTTTGGGGTTTCGTCTGTCAGCGGCCGAAGGCGCATCCCTTTCCCACCGACCATGATGACCACGGTGTTGTCACGCGAAACACTTTCCCCGCTGTGTCCAAGGGCCTCAACACCCACAAGGTGTCCGTCCGAATCGACGACCGGATACTCGCTGAATCCTCTAAAAGCGCCTTGGGCACTTGTTTGCACCCAGTCGCTTCCCTCCTCTAACGCAAGGAATTCGGTATTGAACGCAGTCCTTGCGGGACTATCGAGTCCGTGCCCCGCGAGTAGCGCTCTTCGCACGTCGCCATCGGTAACGGTTGCCTGCAGGGCGCCATTCGCATCGGTCACAAAAACCGTTCCCAACCCGAACTTATTAATGGCTTCAACGACATCGCGGACTGACTGCGGGTCGTTGATCACCCATCGGGAGAGATCATAATCGCGAATGATGGTCCCCTATTTCTTTTCGGGCGGATCGTAGTATTTCTTCTGGTCAAGGCTATCGAATGCGGTGGACTCAAGCAGGGCCAAAACTCGGTCTGCGGCTCCGGCTTTTCCATAGCGAGTCTCCATCCCGGTAAGGGACTCCAGAAACCCAGTCGACAAAGCCATTGTGAGGCTTGCCTCGATGTCTGCTCGACTTGTTGAACAGGAAATCACGCTTCGTGCTGTGAGCCGGCCATCCTGGCGTGGCCCAATGTTAACCGTTGGAACGCGGAGGTTGGGAGCTTCCGTTAGGCCACTAGAAGAATTCCCGACTACAGCAGAAGCTTGGGTCAATAGCGATAGGTATGTTGTGGCGCCAAGGGAAGAAAAAAGATGCCAATTCTCCTTGCCTTTCACTACTTCTTGTAGGGCGTTGGCAATGACACCATGCTCTGGGTCAGCGTTCGGGAGGGTAAAAACAACTGTTGCTTCAGGAAAAGAACCCAACGCCGAAACAAGTGACTGAATTTCCGCTTCGGTGTCATGCTTCGCTGCCGTTACAGGGTGGTACGTCACGAGTAGAAGAGGACCCTCTAAAACTACTCCCAACGCCGCCTCCAACTCATTCTTCGTGAGCTTGTCGGCGCTGTGAATGGAATCAACCCCTAAGCCCCCCACGACATGGACAGAATCAGGTTGCGCTCCTGCACGAATGAGTCTTTCCGCGTATTCAGGTGCTGCCACAGCGTGCACCCTTGCGAATTGAGACATCGCGTGCCTGATGGCATCATCGAAAGCCCCCTGGGTCACCTCGCCGCCGTGGAGATGGACAATCGGAATTGCCAAGAAATGGGCGGCTGTTGCCGCTGCTAGGAGCTCGTATCGATCGCCTAACAGAACAATAGCGTCCGGAGCGAGCTCCCCGAACGCGGCGGTAAACGCGATGACCCCTGCCCCTACTTGTTGAGCAACCTCTGCCCCAGAAGAAGCGCTGGAGATTTCAGGAACTGATCTATCTATAACGAATCCTTCTTGGACAATGTCTTCGACCGTCAAACCGAACTCCACCAAAAGATGTGCTCCGGTGACTATTACTTGGAGCTCCAAGGAGGATGATGCCTTGATTTTGTGCATCACCGGTGCAAGGAGACCATACTCTGCCCTCGTGCCCGTGACGACAGCTATTTTTTTCACGGCAGTTCGATCATGTCGTTTGGGCTATAACTCCGGTTGGCCAGCTGACCAATCAGTTTTGGCCAGTGCATCGGGGATAGCCCCGTACCGGGTCTGATCACTCCAAGATTTTCTGCGCTAAAGAGCTCCCCAACATCAATGCGGGCAGTCGCAACTATCGATTTACGAATCACGTCCCGATTGTGTTCTTCCGCGCTGGTGACCACTTTTGCGGGACCACCGAGAGCTTCTTCCACTCGCCGAATAGCAGTCACCATTTCGGAAAATTCTGTGGGTTCAAGAGAAGCAGCGTGATCTGGCCCCTCCATATCCCGATCAAGAGTGACGTGTTTTTCGACGACTGTGGCGCCCAGCGCCACCGCAGCTATCGCTGCCTCCTGACCGACGGTGTGGTCTGAATACCCCACGGATACGCCCCACTCTTTGCCCATTTCCACCATTGCTAGGAGGTTAGCTTCCTCGACGGGTGCAGGGTATTCCGTGGTGCACTGCATCACCGTAATTTCTAAACGAGTTAACCCCCCCGATTCCAGAAGCTCGATTGCCTGAAGAACCTCGTCAGCTCGAGAAGCTCCAGTCGAAAGCAACACAGGGGTGCGCTGCGCGGAAACAAGACGAAGGAAAGGATAGTTCGTTACGTCTCCAGAGGGAACTTTGATGAAATCTGACCCAAGTCCCATCACAAAAACAGCGCTACCCAAATCATGAGCCGTCGTCAGAAATCCGATTCCTACGGTTGCGCAGTGAGCAACAAGTACTTCAAAATCAGCGTCGGAAAGCTCCAGCGATGACAACAAGTCGACTTGGCGATCGCTCACAAAAGATTTTTTTTGATAGTTCGCTACAGGAGCGTTTTCAGACGCAAGGTCCTTAGCGATGAAAGTCTGAAATTTTGCGTAGTCGGCCCCCGCCTCAAAACACCGTGTGACAAGCTCTTTTGCTAACTCGAGCGAACCGTTGTGATTGACGCCAATTTCCGCAATCACAACAACGCGGGTTCTTTGCTCGTTCGTAGCCATCCAAGCCTCCTCACTCAATCTTAATGAAATCGGTTACGGCACGAGGGAGGCGGACGAGGGCAGGCAAACTACCCTCGAGTAAAGGTCCTCCGCAACCGGAGTTGGCGCGCTCGGTGACTGAAGGTACGGGGTCAAGGTGTTCAAAGGTCTCCATAACGGCCGGACTGGGATGCCAGCGTCAAGGCAGGCCTTCAAAATATCATCCCGCTGAGGTGCGAGTCCACTCGCGAGAAGAAAAGCCTGAAGCCAGTAATTACTCGTCGTGCCTGGGCTCTCTGACCGAAGGCTCCCAAGCGTGATATCTCCCAAAGCCTCCTCGTACTTGCGATGAAGCGACCTCTGGCGTTCCACTAAATCGGGTAACTGTTCGAGTTGGGCGACCCCAAGGGCTGCGTTGATATTTGGCATCCGATAGTTGTAACCAACCGCATCGTGATCGAACTCAAAGCGGTGGGGAATTTTTGCTGTGGTCGAGAGGTGTCTGAGACGAGCAGCGAGTTCCGCGTCGTTCGTCACAATGGCGCCGCCACCGCCCGTTGTGATGGTTTTATTTCCGTTGAAGCTAAAGACCCCAGCGTTCCCAGCAAGCCCGGTGTGCCTCCCCCCGGCAAAACTGCCCAGGGATTCAGCGGCGTCTTCCACAAAAGCAAGACCAAATTCTTTCGCAACCGCCTTGATTCCCTCCCCATCACAGGGGTGTCCCAGGGTGTGCATCGGAACAATGGCGGTAACTGGTCTGCCGCTTTCTTTGTTGATGAGGCGCGTATCGTCACGACGGAGCGACGAGCTCACATACGCTCTCAACTCTGTTGAATCGATCCCCCAGGTTTCGCTGGACACATCAACAAAATGGGGGGTGGCGCCGGCGAGCGCCACCGCACTCGCTGTTGCAACAAAACTGAGCGCTGGAACAATAACTTCATCCCCAGGTTTCACTCCCACTGCTACGAGAGCTAGGTGGAGAGCCGATGTCCCGTTAACGACTGCCACCGCATGTTGAGCTCCCACGTAGAGGGCAAGCTCTTTTTCGAACCTGGTAACAAAGGAACCTACCGACGACACATACCCGGTCTCAATGCACTCGGTCACGTACTCTCTTTCATTGCCTGCAAAGAGTGGTTCGTGAAGGCCTCCTCCCAAATTTCCTACCCTTGCGAGCAACCTGGAAATCAGAACCTCGGCGGCGGATTCGCCCCTAGTGTCAATGCGCGACACTGTTAAACCACGTACTGTGAGGCGTCATAGCCAGAAAGCTTGTGGTTGTCCTTAAGCCAGGCATACGTCGCTTCCAGGCCCCGGTATAGGCCATCCTTGCCTCCGAACTCAGGTTTCCAGCCAAATGTCGCTGCCATCTTCGAACTGTTGCTCCACAACCTCTCGACCTCTGAGTTAGCAGGCCTAATTCGGTCTTGGTCGAGGGTGATCGCGGGATTTTGCCCACTTATTTCACAAATCATTTTGACGACCTCCGCCATGGAAACTTCAAAATCACTTCCCATATTGAACGTCTCGCCGACACCCTTGTCGCTCTCCAGCGCATCCGCAAAACCCCTGGCCGTGTCTTTTACGAAAGTGAGGTCCCTTGTGGGAGCGAGCGATCCAAGCTTCAACTCTGATTCACCGGCAAGAAGTTGGACCATCACCGAAGGAATAAAAGCTCTTTGCGACTGGCGAGGGCCATATGTATTGAAAGGCCGAATCGTCGTCAAGGGCAACGCGAAAGATGACCAGTAGCTATAGGCAATTTGGTCAGCAGCGATTTTCGACGCAGAGTAAGGAGACTGCCCCACCAACGGGTGCTTTTCATCAATCGGCACATACTGAGCAGTCCCGTAAACCTCGCTTGTTGACGTCTGTATTATTCGCTCGATCCCATTGACCTTGCATGCTTCAAGAACGTTCAAGGTGCCTAAGCCGTTTGTCTCCAAGTACGAAGCCGGAGCCAAATAGGAATAGGGGATGGCAATCAGCGCCGCCAAGTGCGCCACCCGCTGGTGACCAGTGAGTGAATCTCTGACGAAACCTGCATCACGAATGTCCCCCGAGATAACTGTTATGCGGGCGCTAAGTTCTGATGGAATAAAATCAAGCCAGCCGTGAGAGTTGAAGGAGTTGTAATGTGACAAAGCTGTCACATCATGACCCCTGGAGAGCAGTTCCTGCACAAGATGAGAGCCTATGAAGCCATCAGCCCCTGTTACTAATATCCTCACGGCTCCCCCTAGTCGACCTCAAACCCAACACCACCTGTGGTGATTGAATCCTATCGGCTCGCAAAATATAGGTCGTGGTGGGATAACGTGCGGGAGCCGGCATCCGATGCTGACTGGCCTTTAGCCTTTTCCAACAGCACAGACAGCTCTGTGGCGCGCTGACCCTAGTCAAGAGATTCTTTTTCCTTCGTCCACTGGCACGCGGTGCAGACGCCATTGTCGAAAGCGTTTCTTGGCCGAGTGGAGGTCGAAAGACAGGCAGAACAGGTGGCAATCATCTCCAAAGTCTATCCGGGACACTCTCCAACAACGGATGCCGCCTTCTCAAGGCACTTGTGGTCAAGCCCCATCGCGATTGTTATCAAAACACTTGATTGTTCAGGTCATAACTGGGAACATTGAAGTCAGGCGTGACCCAGCATTTTGTCACTGCTCTTGCACTCTCATACCCCTCGCAGGTGTCATCCCTTGCGAAAACAGTTAGGAAGACCATGGACTGGCGCGACAAAGCAGCTTGCCTTACCGTTGATCCGGAGCTTTTTTTCCCCGTCGGGAACACCGGTCCGGCCGTAGATCAAATCGACCGCGCCAAATCGGTCTGCTCTCACTGCCCCGTGACCGAGTACTGCCTCCAATACGCCCTCGATACCAACCAAGACTCTGGTGTCTGGGGTGGGCTGAGCGAAGAT
>JAFMDO010000040.1 GCA_017857245.1 Pontimonas sp. | reverse complement strand
CAACGGAACACCTGATCGAACTGGGACACCAGCGGATTACCCATATCGGTGGGGAGCAGGAGAATCAACTCGACTTTGAGGTGCATTCCAAGCGGCTGATCGGCTTCCGGCAGGGCCTCGCCTCCGCTCACCTGTCTCACGACACCGACTTTTTTGCCGATGATTTTGATATTCAAGGCGGCTACCGCAGTGCTCTTAAGGCCTTGAGATCGCCACAGGACCGCCCCACGGGAGTTGTAGCCGGGTCAGATGAAATCGCCTTGGGGGTGTTGATGGCGGCGAGAGAGTTAGGCCTGCGCGTGCCCGACGACCTTTCCATCATCGGGATCGATGGACACCCTCTCGGGGAAACCTTTGGAATCACCACCATGAATCAGCACCCTGCAACCCAGGGCGCCATGGCGGTCTCCCAAGCCCTCGCGCAGCTGGGGGGAGGGTGGGATGAAAACGATGACGCCCACCTGGAACTGCAGGTCGACCTCAAAGTGCGAAAATCAACCGCTCCGCCGAGCCGTTAACGAAGTGTGGCGCCCACCAAGGTGAGCGCCACAGGAAAGTGAAAAGAGTACTACTTGAGGGTGACGGTTCCGCCGGCCTCTTCGAGAACTGCTTTGGCCTTTTCGGCGGTCTCCTTGTTAGCACCCTCGATGACAACACCGGGAGCACCATCAACGAGTGCTTTTGCTTCACCGAGACCAAGGCTGGTGAGCGCGCGCACCTCCTTGATGACCTGGATCTTCTTGTCGCCTGCTGCTTCGAGAACGACGTCGAACGAGTCCTTCTCTTCTGCAGGGGCGGCGTCGCCGCCACCTGCTGCGGGAGCAGCGGCAGCTGCCACGGGGGCAGCAGCGGTTACTTCAAATACTTCTTCGAACTTCTTGACGAAATCAGTGAGTTCAATCAAAGAAAGTTCTTTGAAGCCATCAATGAGCTGGTCAGCTGAGAGCTTGGCCATTTTTTCTCCTTTAGTTTTCTGTGGTCTGTGGGGCTGAAAGCGTTAGCTTCCAGACTCCTGCTTCTGGCGAAGCGCGTCGATGGATCGAACAGCTCCCGCCAGGGGGGCATTGAACATGTATGCGGCACCAAACAGCGAAGCCTTGAAGGCACCTGCGAGCTTCGCGAGCAGGACCTCTCTGGATTCGAGGTTTGCCAGCTGCATAACTTCTTCTGGGGAAATGGGGTTGCCATCGAAATAGCCGCCCTTAATCACCAGTTGTGGGTTGTCCTTGGCAAAGTCACGCAAGCTCTTGGCAACAGTTACGGCATCACCGTGAATGAAGGCAAGAGCGGAGGGGCCAACGAGTAAGCCATCGAATGCATCGATGCCTGCTTCCTTGGCCGCAATCCTTGTCAACGTGTTCTTCACCACGGCATAGGTAGCGTCAGCCTGGATACCCCGACGCAGCGTTTTTAGCTGCGTGACGCTCAGACCGCGATACTCAGTCAGCACAATGGCCGATGACGAACGGAAATGTTCCGTTAGTTCAGCGACCGCTGCTTCCTTGTTCGCCATGGTGCTCCTTTTGTATGACGTAATGAATGTCAAAGGCCGTGGCATGAAAAAAGCTCCGGCGCTGGCGCACGGAGCTTGGAGAACTGAATCCAGTTATCTTTACTGTCATACACCTGCGCGGGCCCCCAGGAATTACTTCCTGATGCTTCGAGAACAATACTTTCGCAGTGTCCTAAAACCAGCGGTCTTTGGCGAACTTCAGCTTATGCCCTAGCGGGCTTTCTTAGCAACCAGCTAGCGAGGGAACGTGACCGTGAAAATCGTCTT
This sequence comes from Pontimonas sp., assembly GCA_017857245.1. Taxonomy (GTDB): domain Bacteria; phylum Actinomycetota; class Actinomycetes; order Actinomycetales; family Microbacteriaceae; genus Pontimonas. Next base: position 7,697 of record JAFMDO010000040.1, on the reverse strand, counting down.
GCCGGGCTTTGAGGTCAGCGATACTTTCCCACCGTGTGCTTTGACGATGGTTTCCACGATGGATAATCCAAGACCGGTGCTTCCTGAGGTGCGGGCGCGGGAAGAGTCACCCCGCGCGAATCGCTGAAAAAGCCTCTTGCGTGACTCTGGGGGAATTCCTGGGCCTGAATCTTGAACGTAGAGCTTGGTCGATCGGGAATCTTGAACCAGGCGGGCTTCCACGGATGTTCCGGCCGGTGTGTGAACGCGTGCGTTGGCAAGGAGGTTCACGACCACCTGGTGAAGGCTTTGGGCATCCCCCTCGACCATCACAGCCTCTTCCACACCCTGGGCCCCCCACTCGTGGTCAGGGCTTGTTACATAGGCGTCAGAGAGGGCGTCGCGAACGATTTGGGCAAGATCAACAGGTTCTTTTTCCAGTTGCCCGCTTTCGTCTAAGCGAGCAAGAAGCAGAAGGTCCTCCACGAGAGAGGTCATGCGAATGGACTCGGACTCTATTCGCCCAAGTGCTTGTTGTAAGTCGGGGGAGAGTTTCCCACCTGCTTTTTTCGTCAGCTCGGCATATCCTCGTATCGCAGCCAAAGGGGTGCGAAGTTCGTGTGAGGCATCAGCAACAAACCGGCGCATTTTTTCTTCGCTCTCGAATCGAGATTTGAAAGCATCATCCACGTGGTCAAGCATCAGGTTCAATGCCGCCCCCACTTGCCCCACTTCGCTATCGTCTGTGGCGTATTTCGGGGGAACTCTCAGCCCGAGGCGAACTTCACCCCTATCCAGTGGTTGCTTGGTGACCGCCGACGCTGTTTCTCGAATTCGATCTAACGGCTTGAGTGCAAAACGAACGAGCCACGCTCCAATCGTTGCTCCTAACGCGATAACCAGGCTCACCACGACAATAATGATGAGATTGAGTCGTGCGAGAGCTCTTCGGATGTCGCTGAGCGGCAAACCCACCACTATTTGCGCGCCATCAATTTGGGCGACGGGAAGTGCCCGATACTCCCCTCGACCATCCATCAGGTTCACGAAAACAGGGTTGCCCCGCTCCCAGTCAATGGAGCGCAAACCACCCACTTGATGGCTTTCCAGGACTTGGAGCTGTCCATCAGAATCAATATAGGCACCCGATACTTCAGTGCCGTTAATCACGGCAACCACTGTTCCCACATCAAACCCTGGTCGATTCAGGGGGACCGTATCGGGTTGCTGCAGGCTCACGCTCACCCGCCGAGCGGTGTCCACGAGCTCTTCGTCCAGACCTTCAATGAGTGTCCGTCCCACCGCGACAGAGCTTGCGATACCAATAACAATGCTCGCAAGCGCCACCAATCCCACACCACCGGTGACAAATTGTCGCCGAAGTGAATTGGGGTTTTGGCGCTTCCGACCAGGAAGCGTGATGGACGCGGTGGGCATTTACACTGCCGGCTTGATGATGTATCCCACACCGCGGACGGTGTGAATCAAGGTGGGCCCTAGGACATCAATTTTCTTGCGCAGGTAGGAAATGTAGATTTCGACGATGCTGGCTTTCCCGCCAAAGTCGTAGTCCCACACGCGGTCAAGAATATTGGCTTTGGACAGCACTCGCTTGGGGTTTCTCATCAGGTAACGCAAAAGCTCAAACTCCGTACTGGTGAGCTCGATACTTTTTCCCGCCCGCGTCACTTCATAGGAGTCCTCGTTGAGGACCAAATCCCCCACCTGAAGCTCTGCCTCATCGGCATCCGAGTGGCCTTTTCCTGCCCGACGTAAAATTCCTCGGAGCCTGGCAACGAGTTCTTCAAGACTGAAAGGTTTGGTGACGTAGTCATCACCACCTGCGGTCAAGCCCGCAACGCGGTCATCGACAGCGTCTTTGGCGGTGAGGAATAACACGGGCAAGCCGTGGTGGGTCGTGCGCAAGGACTTCATGAGCGATAACCCATCGCCATCCGGCAACATAATGTCGAGCACAGCAATGTCGGGGTTGAACTTCTTCGCCCCTTCCAGTGCTTCTTTAACGCTGTGGGCGGTGACAACATCCCAGCCTTCGTATCTCAAGGACATCGCCACGAGATCCGCGAGGGTTTCTTCATCATCAACGACGAGGGCCCGCATCGGGGAGCCATCCGCGTGGTGGAGCTTGTGCGCCTGGGTTTCTGCACTTCGGTATTCGTTCATACCCTCAGTGTCCTCCCCTTTCCTAGGAAAACCTATGAGAAACCTATGCGTTTCCCGTGGATTGGGAGGACAGCAGCTTTTCTCGAACGAAATCGTCCTCCCAGGTGTCTCCTACAAGAAAACTCCTGGTACCAACTTCCACAAAGCCATTGCGGGCATAGAAAGCGTTGGCGCGGGCGTTGAGCTGGTTCACACCCAACCAGGCGGAGGCAAAACCCCTCCCAGAGGCATCCCGGAGGGCTGAATTCAGCAGATCCTGAGCAACGGGGCTCCCGTGGTGATCGGCACTGACATAAATCTTTGAGATTTCCGTTGTGGGGCGGAGCGAAATAGCGTTAGCGATGTCCTCCTCTACCGGGTCCCCATCGTGGGACAGCAGATAGCCACACGCCTCGTTCCCTGCCATGGCCAACCAGGCGCGGTAAGAGTTATCTCCCAGATAGCGGCCAAAGGCTTCTGGGGAAAGCTGAGTCGCACAAAGTTCGGCGATGTCCTCCTGCGTGGTGCTCGGTGGGCACGCCAACGGGAAGGTACGTGTGGCTACGAACGAGAGAAGGTGAGCATCCGAGGGGGTCGCCCTGCGGATACTCACCTTCGCCATGGTTTAGAGGGCGCTGACGTCCAAAGGAATGCCGGGACCAAACGTGGTCGACATGGCAGCTTTCTGGATGTAGCGACCCTTGGATGCGGAGGGCTTGAGACGCTGAATCTCGTCAAAAGCGGTGGTGAAGTTCTCCAAGAGCTGGTCTTCGGAGAAGCTCGCCTTCCCGATCACAAAGTGCATGTTGGCGTGCTTGTCGAGCTTGAACTCGATCTTTCCACCCTTGATGTCAGCAACTGCTTTGCCCACATCGGGCGTCACCGTTCCAGTCTTGGGGTTTGGCATCAGTCCACGCGGACCCAGGACCTTACCCAAACCACCGACCTTGCCCATGAGCTCAGGCGTGGAAACGGCGGAGTCGAAGTTGGTGTAACCACCAGCAACCTTTTCGATCAGCTCGTCGCCACCCACTTCGTCCGCGCCCGCTGCGAGCGCAGCTTCTGCGGCGGCACCGGTGGCGAACACGAGGACGCGGGCGGTCTTGCCGGTTCCGTGAGGAAGGCTGACCGTTCCACGAACGAGCTGGTCTGCTTTGCGCTGGTCCACGCCAAGCTTCAACGCCACCTCAACGGTGGAGTCGAACTTGGACGAGGTAGTTCTCTTTGCCAGGGCGACAGCGTCGCCTGCTTGGTAAAAGTGGCCCTCGGTGAGCAGAGCTTTTGCTGCTGCGTAGGCCTTAGATTTTGATGCCATGGTGATATCTCCCACTGTGAGGTCGCGGTAGGTGAGCGTGGCACGCTCTCCCGCTAGAAAAAGTTGTGTTAGCCGACGGTAATGCCCATGGAGCGGGCGGTACCGGCGATGATTTTCGAGGCTGCCTCGATGTCGTTAGCGTTCAAATCGGACTGCTTCGCCTCGGCAATCTGACGGACCTGTTCGAGCGTGATGTTCGCAACTTTGTCGGTGTGAGGAGTTCCTGAACCCTTTTTCACGCCAGCTGCCTTCTTGATGAGCTCCGCTGCGGGCGGGGTCTTCAGAATGAAGGTGAAGGAGCGGTCTTCATAGACCGAGATTTCCACGGGAACAACGTTTCCGCGCTGGGATTCTGTTGCCTGGTTGTAGGCGTTACAGAATTCCATGATGTTGACACCGTGCTGACCGAGTGCTGGACCCACGGGGGGTGCAGGGTTGGCAGCGCCGGCTTGAATTTGGAGCTTGATTAAGCCCACAACTTTCTTAGCCATACTTTTCCTTTTCTCTCGAGCACAACAGCTGTTGTGCGCTCCCGCACGCCCGGCACATCCGAGCAGCGGTGGTGTGTGTTAGAGCTTGGTGACCTGGTCGAACCCAAGCTCGACTGGTGTTTCCCGCTCAAAGAGCGACACCAGCACCGTGAGCTTACCGCTCTCGGGCTTGATTTCGCTAATAGTTCCTGGAAGACCCGCGAAAGATCCTTCCTTGATGGTGATGGTTTCGCCCACCTCGAAATCAACTTCTGCGGGAAGCATCCGGGAAACTCCGCCGCCCACCGAGACAGCTCCACCCTTGAGCGGTGCAACATCGGCGATGGGGACAGTGGATTTCAACATGTCGAAGGCTTCGGAAAAACGCAACGGGGTGGGGTTGTGGGCATTTCCCACGAAGCCGGTGACCCCTGGGGTGTGACGGACCGCTGACCAGCTGTCCTCGTTCAGATCCAAACGAACCAGAACGTAGCTGGGGATTCGCACGCGAGTGACCAGTTTTCGCTGACCGCTCTTGATTTCCACGACGTCTTCCATGGGAACTTGAACTTCGAAGACATACTCTTCCATGCCCAGCGAGGTCCGGCGGTTTTCAATGTTCTGCTTCACGCGCTTCTCAAAGCCCGCGTAAGAGTGAACGACATACCATTTGCCGGGCTTGCGGCTCAGCTCGGTGCGGAATTCTGCGTAGGGGTCTTCGGCCTCTTCGGCAGCAGAATCTGACTCATCGCTGGTGGCCGCAACTGATGCGTCTGCTTCTGCAGCAGAGTCGATGTCAAGCGCGTCCTCCACCACAGCATCCGCTTCGGCGTCGGGGGACCCTTCAACGGCCTCGAGAGTGTCCTCGAGGTTCACCGCTTCATCATCAACAATGTGTACCGCGGCAGACTCTGCGGCTTCGGCGGAATGCTCTTGCTCGGCAAGAGGCAGGCCTTCTTGTGCTTCGTCTTCCTCAGATGACTGTTCCGCAGCGGTCGCAAGATCGATGTCTTGGGCCTTGTCTTCCATCACTTATTCTCTCTTCTTTTCTTAGCCAAACAGGCTTCGGCCATCACCGAAGACCCAGGACACTCCCCAACCGAAGAAGAGGTCCAAAACGGAAACAAACGCCATCATGATGAGGACGAAAACCAACACCACGAGGGTGTAATTAACAAGTTCTTTCCTGGTGGGAGTGACGACCTTGCCCAACTCATCGAGAACTTGGCGCAGGAAGAGAACCAACCTAGCCCAGGGGCCTCGGCCCGCTTTGCCTTCGCGCTGAGCTTTCTCGACGACGTCTCTTGCGGAGTCATCACCAGCATTTTTAGCCACGATATTCCTTGCTTTCCCACTTCGGTTCTTCTTCACTGCGGCGCAATGAAGTCGCAGGGCGGACAGGACTCGAACCTGCAACCTGCGGTTTTGGAGACCGCTGCTCTACCAATTGAGCCACCGCCCTAGGTCATAACCTGGCATCCACCCCTACCAGGCAACCCCATTACAGCGATCTCCAGGCATAGCAAAGCATGGCAGGTTTCAACCACCGTCGCCCAGTCTAGGCGCGGGCTGGACCTTTAGCAAAGGGAAGAGAGGAATCAGCGAGGGCTGTGTACCCTGAAGGTGTGAACGCTTCCGCCAGAGGTCTCTCCCACAAAATTCTTGCCATTGCCGAATCTGCGACGCTCAAAGTCGATGCTAAAGCGAAGGCCCTGAAAGCACAGGGACGCCCGGTCATTAGCTTCGCTGCGGGAGAGCCGGACTTTCCGACCCCCGCCCACGTCGTGGACGCAGCACTCGAGGCAGTTAAGAATCCCGCCAACCACCGCTACACACCAGCTGCTGGCCTAGCGCCCCTCAAACAAGCAATCGCCGACAAGACTGCCCGGGATAGTGGCTGGGCCATTGATCCCAGCCAGGTCGTCGTCACCAACGGTGGCAAGCAGGCCGTGTATCAAGCCTTCCAAGCACTTCTCAACGAGGGCGATGAGGTTATTGTCCCGACCCCTTTTTGGACCACCTACCCCGAGGTCATCTCGCTCGCCGGTGGTGTTCCTGTGGAAATTTTTGCCGGAGCCGACCAGGATTACAAAGTCACGGTCGAACAGTTGGAGGCCGCGCGAACTCCACACACCAAAGTGCTCCTCTTTGTGTCGCCCTCTAACCCCACCGGGGCAGTTTTCGACGCCGAGGAAACAAGGGCAATCGGTCAGTGGGCCCTCGACAATGACATCTGGGTCATTGCCGATGAGATATATCAAAACCTGGTCTACGACATGGGTGTCGATCATGCTCTTTCCATTGCCGAAGCCGTCCCGGGCTTGAAGGATAAATGCATCCTCGTCAACGGGGTCGCAAAAACCTATGCGATGACCGGGTGGCGTTTGGGCTGGATGGTGGGGCCCGCAGACGCCATTAAGGCTGCCGCGAACCTGCAGTCTCACCTCAGTTCAAATGTTTCCAACATCTCACAACTCGCAGCCCTCGCGGCACTGGAAGGGGATCAAAGCGCTGCTACCCAGATGCGCAACGCCTTCGATACGCGTCGACACTCCATCGTCGAGGGCCTCAATGCGATTGACGGCGTTTTCTGCCCCACCCCCCAGGGCGCTTTTTATGTCTACCCCGATGTCCGAGGACTGCTGGGGAAGACCTGGGCTGGTCGTGCGGCTACCACAAGCCTCGAACTAGCAGACATCATTCTCGATGAGTGCGAAGTCGCCGCGGTACCGGGGGAGGCTTTCGGCCCCAGCGGATATCTTCGCTTTAGCTACGCACTCGGTGATGATGACCTCGCCGAAGGTATCGCCAGACTGCAGGCTTTTTTCGCTTCCTAAAGCTCGAGACCCACCAGTGTTGGTTCGGGAACCAGATAGATTCCACACGCATTACCCACTGTCGTGATGACATAGCGAGCCAGTTCAGCCACTTCAGCGGCAGTCGCACCGCCGCGGTTGGTAATTGCTAAAGAGTGTTTGGAAGAGATAGCTGCCCGCGAACCGGGGAGTGAAAACCCTTTGAGAATTCCCGAATACTCAATCAGCCACGCTGCCGAAACCTTCACCGCGACATCACCACCCACCACAGCAGAAGGGGGCAAGGCAGTGTCCTCACCGAGAGGAATTACTACGTCTTCTGGTTCCGGGTCGACAAGCCATCGCGGTGCACCTTGGGGCAATCCCCATGCCACTCGTTCGGACACGATGGGATTGAGAAAAAACGATCCTGAACTTACCGAATCTGGGTCAGCATCCGATAAGAGCATTCCTTTGGATCCGCGAAGCGCCAGCACTGCCTCGCGCACGAGGGCAAGAGGTGCTCTCTCCCCTTCTTGCACACCCACCGCCGTGTGAAGCTGTTCGTAGTGCAGGGGAATACTCATTCCCTCCTCCGCGGGTTCTAGCGAGAATGTGACCCCCAATACGAGTCCCTGAAGCGCACCCGTCTTCAGCGCGCTGGTCCGCAGCCCCAGATCAAGCTCCGCCGCTGCGACGGTGCGGCGAGAACCGCTGGGATATTCCAAAAAATCTATCGACACGAGTGTGTCGGACACCTCCGCGCCGTAGGCGCCAATGTTTTGAATGACGGACGCCCCCACGGTCCCAGGGATGCCACTGAGGGTTTCCAGCCCGCGGACCCCCTGGGCCACGGTGTGAGCGACAAAACCATCCCAGTCTTCGCCCGCTTCAGCGTGAATTTGGACCTTCTGCCCCGTGGCCTTTTTTACCGTCACTCCTCGGGTCTTGATGTGCAAAACGGTGTCGTCGATT
>JAFMDO010000009.1 GCA_017857245.1 Pontimonas sp. | reverse complement strand
CCGTTCAGTGAGATTCGCCGCGCGAAGCGGCCATCATCTCTTCGCGATCGACCACTTTCACGCGCTCGCGCCCACGTTCAGCACCACGGGAGAGTTCCTTCTCATCCAGTCGGTGCCAGCCGCCAAGGTCGGTGAAGGCAACCCCCCGAGATTCCAGAAGTGCACTGACGGCCTCGTCCTCGGGTGATTCCGGGCTCCACCAGGATGCTTGGTCTTTCACCACGTGCTGGATGGTTTCCATCGCATCACTCTTGGTGTGACCGATGAGGCCCACGGGCCCGCGCTTAATCCAGCCCGTGGCGTAGACACCAGGGACAATCTGGTTGTCATCATTCATCACTTGGCCCTCGTGATTAGGGATGATGCCGCGTCGTGAATCAAAAGGAATACCGCGCAACGCGGTCCCGAAATACCCCACTGCTCGATACACCGCCTGCACGGGAATCTCACGGATCTCCCCGGTTCCTCTGACCCCGCCTTCGCCATCGGGCTCAGTCCGCTCATACCTAAACCCCTTCACGTGAAAATCAGAGAGGACCTCGAGAGGTTTGGCATAGAAGTGCAGGTGCAACCGCCTGCTGGCAGTGGCTGCTTCGCGCTCGCGCCAGGTGCTAAATATTTTGTTGATGACAAAAATCTGTTTGTTCGAATCGATGGCGCGCTGCGAACTTTCGTCAATCACAAAATCTTCGTCGTGAATAACGATGTCAACATCGCGCATGTCGCCCAGCTCCCGAAGCTCCAAGGGTGTGAACTTAACCTGCATGGGACCTCGGCGGCCGAAGACGTGGACGTCTGTCACGGGGGAGCTGACAAGTCCCTCATAGACGTTGTCAGGAACTTCGGTGGGTAACAAGTCCTCAGGGTGCTTCACCAACATGCGAGCAACATCGAGGGCGACGTTGCCATTACCAATCACCGCGACTTCCTTGGCCTCAAGAGGCCACGTCCTGGCAACATCGGGGTGTCCGTCATACCAACTGACAAAGTCAGCCGCCCCGTAGCTGCCCTCTGCCTCGATGCCGGGCAGGCTCAACTGTTGGTCCGTAATGGCGCCGGTGGAAAAAATCACAGCGTGGTAGTGCTTTTTCAGGTCCTCGAGGGTGATGTCAGTTCCAAAGTTGACATTGCCAAACAAGCGAATCTGACCGCTATCGAGCACGTCCCGAAGGGCGCTCACGATTCCTTTGATGCGCGGGTGATCGGGGGCAACCCCGTATCGAACCAACCCGTACGGTGCGGGGAGGCGTTCGAAGAGGTCAATTGAAACGTCAAACGAACGCTCGTGTTTAAGTAAAATATCAGCCGCGTAAATCCCGGCAGGGCCTGCCCCAACGATTGCTAGGCGCAACTTAGACATAAGAAACTCTTTCCACACAAAGGGAGAACGCTCCCAATTTAGTAGCTGCGGTCCACAACGTGGTGGGCAAATCGCACCAGACCCTCTTTCACGATGCCAGACGGGGCATCGTCGAGGTAGGCAATTGCTTGGTCTGCCATATCGCGGGCGGTCTGCATGGTTGCCTCGGTGACCTCGTGGTGACGAAGCTCTGTGATTGCTTTCTGGAATTCATCCTCAGACAGGTCCCCGGTCGCGCCGCGCGCCAACGTTGCCACAAGCTCTTTGGCAGCAGGGTCCACTTTCGCGGCTTCGCGCAAATACAGCACGGGAAGAGTGGTCACGCCGTGTCGAACATCGGCCCCCGGAGGCTTGCCCGTCCCCGCACTTCGATCGGAGAGATCGATGACATCGTCCACCAGCTGGAAGGCGATGCCAATTTTCTCCCCGAACGCGCGGACCGCTGGAATGAGTGCCTCGGGGCCATCCGCCATTCGGATGCCCATTTCAGCGGCAAAAGCAATCAGCGACCCCGTCTTATCCGAAAGCACCTGAAGATAATGAGCGATGGGCTCGTCCCCAGGCTTGGGGCCTAAGGTTTCTTGCATCTGGCCCACAACCAGTCTCTCGAAGGTTGCCGCTTGCAAAGTAATCGCTTGTTGGCCCAATGACCCGCCCAAGCTTCCTGCTCTCGCGAAAAGAAGGTCGCCGGCAAGTATCGCCACGGAGTTCCCCCACACCGTCTGGGTTGCGGCGACCCCCCTGCGCTGAACCGCATCATCCATGACGTCGTCGTGATACAGGGTGGCGAGGTGGGTGAGTTCGGTGACCTGGGCAGCGATGAGGACACGGTCGTTGATTCCCGACCCCCACTGCGATGTCAGCAGAGCCAAGAGCGGGCGAACCCGCTTTCCCCCCGCATCGAAAAGGTGGCGAGACACAGCGTCAGTGATCTCGTCAGAGAACTTCAGTTCCCGTTCAAGACCCTTCTCCACCGCAACTAAACCGTCGTCCAAGGCGCGACCGAGTGCCTTTTCTTCGCGAGAGGCAAAGAGAAGTGACCCACCGGTCAAGAATGCTGCTCCTCGGCCCGAGGCTGCCGCTGGCGCCTTGAGTGTCGGGTTCACGATTGATCCTTTGGGTTAGGTCTGGTCGGTGGCGGGAAGAGGGGTTGACGACGTCGAGGGGGAAGCAGGACGTTGTCGGCGCTTCCCGATCGATTCGCGCACTTTGGAGTCTTCAGGGCTGGTGGCGCGATGCAAGGCAACAATGCCTCCGCTCAGGTTACGGTATGCCACCCGGGTGAATCCTGCACCCCGCATCCATTGGGAAAGCACGGATTGTTCCGGCCAATCAGATATCGAGTCCATCAGGTAGCGATAGGCATCCTGATGCGTGGAAGACAACGCCGTCACCGCGGGCATCACATACTTCATATACCCCTTATAGCCAGCTTTCATGAGCGGTGCTGGGGGGTGGGAGAACTCACAAATAAGGATTCGTCCACCGGGTTTGAGAACCCGATACATTTCGCCGAGCGCCACATGGGGGTTATTCACATTGCGCAAACCAAAACTGATGGTGACCGCGTCAAAACTGGCTGGCGGAAAGGGCAACGCTTCAGCGTCCCCTTCGACAAATTCAATGTTCGGGTTGCGTTTGCGGCCCTCCGCCACCATGCCTGGCGAAAAATCAAGGGCAACGACCTCTGCTCCTGTCTTTGCAAGCGCTTTCGCAGAGGTGCCTGTCCCGGCAGCAACATCCAACACCCGCTCCCCCGGCTTCAGCTGCAGTGCTTTCACCGTGGCAAGCCGCCATAAGACAGAGTTACCACCGGAGAGAAGAGCGTTTGTCCTGTCATAACCGACCGACACCTGGTCAAACATGGCAGAGACCTCCGAGGGGTTCTTGCCCAAGTCTGCCGTGGTCACCTTTCAACACTACCCACCAGAATCGATAATCCCCTGAGCTCATCGGAGTTGATCCGGCCAGCATTCAGCCCATCTGATAGCTAGCTCGCTACCCTGAAAGAATGTCCACGGCCCTGACAACCCCCACCCTTATGGCCCGCACCCGCAGGATGAGCCACCCGGGAAGCTTGATCGAATGGGTGAGCGCCGAGAAGCCCCTTGTGATGCAGCGTCTTGGACACGGTTTGGTCGGGCTTGGCGAAGCTCTTCGCCTCGAGTTCCACGGTCCCACACGGTTTCAGGACGCCTCAAAGGCCTGGGCTTCTATAGTCGCAGCCGCAACAGTGGATAACCCTCTCGAGGTACCTGGCAGCGGCTTGGTGTGTTTGGGAACCTTCACTTTTGCCGATGACTCTTCCCATACCAGCGTGCTCATCATCCCCCAGGTCGTTATCGGCGTGATGGAGGATGTCTCATGGCGAACCGATATTTCACTTTCCGGCTCCCACACCACGGAAAAGCCACCGAAGGCTTCTAGCCCCCAAAGCCTGCCCTCGGTGGGGTGGAGCCAAGGGCTTCTTAGTGAAGGCGATTTTGTCGCCCGAGTAGCGCAGCTGGTTGATCGCTTGCGCGAAGGGGAGGCGAACAAAGTGGTGCTCGCCCGGGAATTGGTGGCCACCATGCCCGGCGTGGATGATTGGCGAGGCGCATTGGAGCACCTGAGTGATTCCTACCCCGACTGCGTCACCTTCGCTATCGACGGACTCGTGGGTTCCACACCCGAGACACTCGCCAAGGTCCGCGCGGGTGGTCTCAGCCTTCGCGTGCTGGCAGGCAGCAGCAGGCGCGGTGAAAGCCCGGGCGAAGACCGCGCACTTGCGCAAGAGTTGATCACCTCGACAAAAGACAACGATGAACACCGCTTCGCGGTGGAAAACGTCCTCACCTCCCTTGCAAGCATCACCTCGCAGGTTGCTACAGACGAGCAGCCCTCCGCCATCAAGCTCGCCAACATCTGGCACCTTGGCACGGATATCGAAGCCACACTGCCCGAGGGGATATCCAGCTTGGATGTAGTGGCGGCGCTTCATCCCAGTGCTGCCGTGGCGGGATCCCCCACAGACGCGGCCCTGGAGTTGATTCGCGAGCTAGAACCCTTCGACCGAGGTCGCTATTCCGGCCCCGTGGGATGGATGGATGAGCGAGGCGATGGGGAATGGTCCATCGCCCTGCGCTGCGCGCAATGGTCGCCTGATGGGCACCTCACCGCCTACGCCGGTGCCGGGATTGTGGAGGATTCGGACCCCCAGCGAGAGCTCCTAGAAACGAGGCTGAAATTCCGGCCTATCGTGCAAGCTTTTGGCAGTGATTCACACCTCTCACCGCTCTAGGGCAATATCCACAATCACCTTTAAGTCTCTGGTGACGAGGGCATCCGCAAGCTCGCCCATCGTGGTGACCGCGCGATAATCCCAGCCATAAGCGCCAGCGAGCGCTTCTATGTCAACATTCTGCGGGGTATAGAGAACGCGGTCCCTCGACTCGGGCGCAGCGCTGTGGCTCACTTCGAGTCCATCAAAAATTGTTCCGCCACCATCGTTTGCGATAAACAGGTGAACGCTGGAGGTGTCCTCGGTGCCGGGCTCGCTCATGAGGGATCCAACGTCGTGCAGGAAGGCCAGATCCCCCAGCAAAACCCTCGTCACTCCGCTCGCTCCCGATCCTCCAACACTGAGGGCAATCCCCCTTGCGGTGGCGATGGTCCCGTCAATTCCGGAGAGCCCCCGATTGGCAAAGACCGGAATGTTCTTCGGCCCCACAATCTTGTCCATCTCACGAATCATGCGCGAAGCACCCAAAACTAATCGGTCGTGGGGCCACGATGCTTCCCACAGCGACAGGGCAAGTTCTGCTCTGGTGACTGTGCGACGCAGGACAAGCATCTCTTGCTGAGCAAAGGCGCTTCGGGTTGCCGGGTCATCCGCCTCGCCCATCCCGGTGTCAGGCGGTGTCGGGAGGGCAGCAAAGAGTGCGCTCTCGTGGTGCTGGCGAGAGGCCATTACCCAGGGCTTTACCCACTCCGAGCGCTGCTGTTGGGTGGCTGGCTGCGACACCTCGATGGCGTCGACCAGATGGGCCTTATGGGTGGGATTAGCCGGTTCCCGCTCTGGCCCTCGAAGAACAATATGACTCAGAGAGTCATCACTCACAACCCCCCACACCTCTCGAGACAGGGTGGGACGCCCCACGGTGATAATTCTGCTGAGGGGACCGGGGAGCTCCTTCGCTGCTAACACTTCGCGATACGCCACCAGGAGATGAGGCCCAAACCTGGCGCCACTGGTTACTTCGGCGATCAGGGGGGCGCCTAACTCATAGGCCAGTTTCTCTGCCCGGTCACCGGCTTGATGCCCCGCAATCACCAGCGTTCCAGGCTCAGCAACAAGGCTCAGCGTTTCCCCCCGATAGGGTTTTTCCGGTTCTTCTCCCACCGCACGAAGTCGCAGATCACCGGCTTCAGAGCTGCTGAGTGGTTCCCGAAAGGCCACGTTGACGTGGGCGGGGGCTCCGACAATGGCCTGATTCCACGCTGCTGCGGCAACATCCAGTGCTGATTTTTCGGCGCCCTCGTCCTCCGCCACCGCATCAAAAGTGGGGGAGGCAAAACCAAAGAGCCCGGACTGCGCGGTGGTTTGGTTGGCCCCCACCCCCAACCCTTCAGGGGGCCGGTCTGCCGACACCACAACCAAGGGAACACCTGCGTGATGGGCTTCCATCACCGCAGGCATGAAGTGTGCGGGGGCGGAGCCAGAGGTAGCAATACACACGGCGGGGATTGCTGACTCAAGGCCTATCCCTAGAGCGCGAAAGGCAGCACTTGCCTCGTCAATAACAACATGAACCCTGAGATGGCCCGTGTGTTCCCATTCCAGCGCCGACAGGGCAAGCGCTTGGGATCGAGATCCCGGGGAGACAAAGACATCGGTAACCCCGCGGGCGATGAGGGCCCCCCAGAAAGCCCTCGACCACGTGGTGGCCGGGGAGGACATCATGACGAAGGAGGCTTAGTGTCCTGGTCTTTGTCGCCCCCTGCTTCAGGGTCTTCCTCGTCCAGGGCTCGCAATTCATCCTCTAAGCGTTTAATCCGGTCATCGCTGGATTCGCCATCGATTTGACCGAGGAAGAAAGGGTCATCATCAGGGGCTTGGGGGGTGGGGCGACGCTGAGGACCCCGCGGCTGGGATTTACCAATCACCAGCCAGAGCAGGGGCCCAATGACGGGCAATAACACGATGAGGGCGATCCATACCGGTTTGGGAAAAGCCCGCACCCGCGGGGCCTTAGTCATAATCAGGTCCACGAGTGCATAAATGGTGAAGGCTACCGCCCCCACGGCACCAATTACTATCCAGCGAACCATTCTCTAATCCTACGTCCCTAGACTGTGAAGGTGACCAGATGGATTCGATACAGCGTCTTGCGCCTAGGGATTTTTGTCGTGGTGCTGGTCGCACTGTCGTTCACGGGGATCACCTGGTGGCTTTCAGCTCTACTCGCCACCGCTATCGCCTTTGCGCTGTCCTACATCTTCCTTTCCCATCAGCGCGACGAGCTCTCTCGCGACATCGCCGCCCGCCTGAATCGCAAAAAGACTGACGTGGACGCCGAAAGCGAAGATGCGGTGGAGTTACCACGCGAGGGAAACACCAAGAAATAGCGCATACGCCACAGCGTTCAGGCCCAGGGCACTCAAAGCTGTGATGAGATCCTGCGGTTTTCTGGCCAAAAAGACCTGAATCAATACCCACAGGGTGGCCAGGGCCGTGAGGTAGGTGACCGGCACCCACACGAAGCCCAAGGATAAAATCCCGACCATCGCGTAGGGCAGCCCCACCAGAATGACAAACAGTATGCGAGACCTCCGAAGACCCAGCTTGACCGACAGCGTCACCTTCCCCGCGCTTCGGTCCTGATCAATGTCTCGAATATTGTTGATAAGCAACACTGCGGAGGCGAAAAAGCCGGCCCCTGCGCCGGAAATCATGGCGTCTGCGGGAAGAGAACCGATCATCGCCCACGCGGTTCCCACTGTGGCGACCGGGCCAAAGAAGAGGAAAACGACAACCTCGCCCCACCCGCTGTAACCGTAGGGTTGTGACCCGCCAGTATAAAACCAGGCAGCGATAACGGTCACCGCTCCTAAGGCCAGCGCCACCCACACTTCCCCGAGCCACCCGGTGAAACCATCGTCGCTCAAGACTTCCCAACGGGCGAGCACTAAGAGGGCTAAGCCAGAGATCAGGGCCACCCCGAAGGACACCAGGGCCGCGCGTAAGACCTGCGCGGGCTTTACCATGCCCGAGGCCACCAACCGAGTCGGGCCCACCCGATAATCATCGGTGCCTCGAATCCCGTCAGAGTAGTCGTTGGCAAAATTCACCCCGATTTGGAGTGCGAGCGCCACAATAAGCGCCAATGCGGCGAGGACTGCATCGAAATCCCCCCGCCACACAGCAGAAGATGAACCCAAAATAATCGGGACGAAAGCCAACGGGAGCGTTCGCACCCTGGCGCCAGTCACCCAGTCCCTCCAGGACACGCGAACAGGCTTAGTCATGACCTTCCCTTGACCAAAGCAAGAACCGCCAACCGGTCAGGTTTCCCCGAAGACAGCAATGGAATCTCCCGAACCTGCACAACCCGACTAATGCGTGCGTGAGGCCCCAGAGCCTCGGCGAGGAGAGCCCGAGTCTCAGCAAGATCAGGATCAGTAATCGTGACCAGCACCGGAACCTGACCCCACGTGTCATCGGGTTGCGCGACCACCACGGCGTCTGTTGCCACCGTCCGGGCCTGAAGAACGCGCTCGAGAGAAGCGAGAGACACTTTCAACCCACCAGAAATAATGACATCGTCTACCCGCCCCAGCACACTCAGGCGGCCTGCGTCATCGATTTCCCCCGAGTCGTCGCTCACATACCAACGCTTCTCCTCGCGGTCGAGAAAACTTGCTGCTGTTCTTTCTGGGTCCTCCAGGTAACCACTGGCGAGCATGGGGCCAGACAGAGCAATTCGGCCATCGATGTCCCTGAGTTCAACTCCCGGAAGGGCGACCCCATCCCACACGCAACCACCCGCAGTTTCGGAGGACCCATAGGTTCTGATCACCCGGTAACCAGCCTCGCGGGCCTGCTCGGCAAGCGCTGGGCGAAGCGCCTGCCCGCCCACCAAAATCGCGTCCCACCGCTGCATTACTTCGTGGAGTCGGGGCATGTGTGCTGCCTCCTCCGTTAAGCGTTGCAATTGCGCGGGAACCAGAGAGACAAAAATCGATCCCTCGTTGCCCTCGGCCTCCCACTCGTCTACTCGGTTCACCACTGCGGTGGCAGAAAAAGGCTCGGGGTGAAGAAAGAGCGGTTCCGTGCCGCCCAGATGGGCCCTCACACACACCTGAATACCAGCGATGTAGTGGGCGGGCAGGGCAAGAAACCATGAGCCCTCGCCGAGGGCATCGTTGGTGATGCGAGCCCCCGCAAGAACCGCTTCCGCCGTGAGTGCGACCCGCTTGGGAGCACCGGTGGTGCCACTGGTTTCGATGACCAGTGCAATGTCATCAGGAACTTCCAGCGGAGCGGTGTGGGAAACCTTTGCACCGCCTGGCCTGGGAAGAACGGCAGGGCCTGCATGAAACAGAGCTGCCGAGAGTGGCTCCCATAGCGATCGGGGGTCGCCCACATCGACGACGGAGAGTTGGCGCATCACTCCACCGACTCAGGCATGCCAGGGGAAGGGCGACCAGTCCGGGGCGCGTTTCTCCAAAAACGCGTCTCTGCCTTCGGCAGCTTCTTGAGCGCCATAGGCCAGTCGGGTTGCTTCGCCCGCAAATATTTGCTGGCCCACCATTCCGTCATCGCTGGCGTTGAGCGCAAATTTAACCATGCGAATCGCAGTGGGGCTTTTAGTCAGGATCGTCTGCGCCCACTCAATAGCGGTCTTTTCCACATCTTTGTGGGGAACTACGGCGTTCACCGCACCCATTTCGAGGGCCCGGGTGGCGTCGTATTCCCTCCCCAAGAAGAAGACCTCCCTGGCGAACTTCTGTCCCACCTGTTTGGCGAAATAGGCACTGCCGTAACCACCATCGAAAGATCCCACATCAACATCGGTTTGCTTGAATCGTGCGTGCTCGGCGCTAGCAATGCTGAGATCGCACACCACGTGGAGGCTGTGTCCACCGCCGGCCGCCCACCCAGGGATGGCCGCAATGACGACTTTGGGCATAAACCTAATCAAGCGTTGAACCTCCAGGATGTGGAGGCGGCCAGAGCGGGTCGGATCTACCCCCGAGGCGTCGTCCGTGGAGGAATACTGGTAACCGTCTTTGCCCCGGACCCGCTGATCGCCTCCGGAGGAAAAAGACCAGCCGCCATCCCGGGAGCTGGGGCCGTTACCGGTCAGGATTACGGCCCCCACCGTGGAACTCAGCCTTGCGTGGTCAAGGGCGCGATAAAGCTCATCTACTGTGCGGGGTCGGAAGGCATTGCGAACGTCGGGGCGGTTGAAGGCGATACGGACAACACCTTCGTCGGCGCTTCGGTGATAGGTCACATCGGTGAAATCCTCACACCCCTCGACCGCGCGCCAGTAGTCGGCATCGAACAGCGGTGAGGGACTATCAACCATGGTCTAAGCCTACGACGCCTCGGGCGTGGAACACTGTGGGGGTGAGGAAACCAGCAATAGAAGATCTCCTAGGCACAGCCCACGTCGTTTCGCTTGGCCTCACGACACCTTTTCGCGGTCTCACCCACCGAGAGGCCGTTATTTTCGAGGGTCCCTCCGCCCCGGCCGAGTGGAGCCCCTTCCTGGAATACGACGATGGTGAGGCGTCCACCTGGCTCTCAAGCGCACTCGAACAGGGTTGGGGCGAACCCGGCATCAGTCGGCAGCTTCCCACCGATATCCATGTGAATGGAACGATCCCTGCAATTCCCGCCGATCTTGTTGCACCCCTCATCGAGAAGGCGGGATCGCCGCGAACCATCAAAGTGAAAGTAGCGGGGCCAGGAACGACCCTTGCGGCAGACATCGAGCGGGTTGAAGCAGTCAGAGGGGCCCTGGGACCCGCCGGTCGCATTCGATTGGATGCGAATGGGGCCTGGAACCTTGACGAAGCAGAACACGCCGTCAGGGAGATGGAACATCTCGATCTTGAATACATCGAGCAACCGGTGGAGTCCCTGGCCGAGATGGCAGAGATTCGCAGGCGGCTATCCCGGCTGGGCATCCAGGTGGCAGCAGATGAAAGCATCCGCCGCTTCGCCGATCTCGACCAGGTGATTGAGTCCGACGCCTGCGACCTTGTTGTCCTCAAAGTCCAGCCACTGGGTGGGCTCGGCGCAACCCTTTCCCTGATGAGCACCGCCCGCCAAGCAGGACTTGGGGTGGTGATTTCCAGCGCACTGGATACCAGCGTTGGGCTGTACCAAGCAGGGCTCATTCAAGCCCACCTGGAGGCAACCACAGAAGACTGGAAGGACGCCGGCTTAGGAACCATGAGCTTCCTCGCCCACGATGTTGTTCGCGCCCCTCACCTAGCCCGCGGCGGTCTCCTTACACTCGCTGAACCCGTGCTTGATCACGGAGCACTGGAGAGCCATCAAGCATCACCGGAGCGAACGCAATGGTGGCACGAGCGCCTTCGGCGCTGTTTTGCTCTCTTAGAGTCCTGAGTAGGAGTGCAACCCGGTGAAAGCGATATTCACCACCGTGTAGTTGAACAACACCGCGCCAAATCCTACGATGGCCAGAATGGCGGAGCGTGAACCGCGCCATCCTCTCGTCGCGCGGGCGTGAATATAGCCGGCGAAGAGCACCCAAATAATAAACGTCCACACTTCTTTGGTGTCCCAACCCCAGTAGCGACCCCATGCTCGCTCCGCCCAAATGGCTCCGGCGATCAGAGTGAAACTCCACAGAACGAACCCAATCACGTTGAGGCGGTAAGCCAGAGATTCGAGCGCTCCTGAATCAGGCAATGTCTTCAGCAACTTGGCTTTGGCCATACCGCGCGCCTCAAAGCGCGCTCGAATCAGCTGGAAAATCGATAACCCCGCACCAAGAGCGAAGAACGCCGTGGCAAGACTGGCCACAAAGACGTGGATGACGAGCCATCCTGACTGTAGGGCTGGTGGCAAAGGTACGACGTCAACATAGAAGTTGACGGTCACGATTCCTAGTGCCAGCAAAACAAATCCCGACACGAAGGAGCCCAGATAGCCCAGATCGCGCCAGAGGAGAGAGCCCAAAAATACTGCAACGATGAGCGCGCTCGCGGTGAGGCCAAACTCAAACATGTTGGCCCACGGGACCCGACCAGCAGCAATTCCGCGCCCCAATGTTGCCAAGAGGTGGAATACGAAACCCAGAACAAGAAGGGTGACAGCGATGCGCTGATATCCCGTGCGACCGGCGCGTGGGAGGGCTCGATCACTTTCAGGCTCGATCGTTCCGCCGCTGACAGACACTAACGCCGGGGCGGAGACGGACCGTTTAGCTAAATCAAAGGTAAAGAAAAGAAACGAGCCCGTGTACACGAGCATGGCGGAGTAGACGCCAAGGAGAGATAACGCTGCAAAGTCGGTCATGATGGCTTCAGTGTAGATTCTGCATCCTGTGAGAAATCGGCTACCAATTGCTTCAGCGCCTGCTCTAACCCGGGATCATCACCCCTGGACAACACCGCAAACTCCACCGCCGATTCGTTCGTCTTACCCGGCACGATGCGAATCCACGCCCGTCGCCGGGTAACAAAAAGTGAGACGACAAGCCCCGCCATGATCAGCACCGAGGATATCCCCACAGGCAGCTGGGTGGGGTCGCGGTGGATATCAACGCTCACAAAACGTGGCAGGGCGGTGAATTCAACACTCCCCAGCCCGCCGGGCAATTCGGCACTTTCGCCAAGATTCATCACGAGCGATTCCACTCCGGTTTCGCCACCGGTTTGCTGGGTGAGCTCCTCCGTGTCGAGGGAATACGCGTTACGGGGAACCCCCTCATCGAGCCCCAGGTCCCCTGAGAACACGTTGAACGTTAACAGTGGCTGTTCCGGCTCGGGATACACAGAAGTGAAAGCGCCGGACTCCAAAACGACGGCAGAGGGGTAAAAGAAACCCACAAGACCCATCTGCTGGGACAAGCCATCGGGAATTTTCACGATCCCAAGACTTGTCAGATTCGAATCCTGAGGGAGGAATGCCACGGGCTGGCTAAACACCACATCGCCAGACGGGGAGGTTACTGTCACCCAGGGAGCAAAACCATTCCCCAACAGATACACCGATGTGCCACCCACCGACAGCGGCGAGTTCACGCGAATGGACTCCGTGACTGACCCCTCGGCTTCTGTGATGGTCACATCGGCGGCAAAATCCAACGGGTTTGCCCGCCCGCTGGTGAGGTCAAACTGATAGGTCGGAGTGAAACGGTTAAGCGTCAGAGAGTAGGGCGCCAAAGCCGTCTCGCTAAAGAATCGACCCGGGTTGAAGCTGTCATAACTCGTGAGTTGGTTGGTAAAACTTTGGCCTTCCACGATGACCCGTTGGCCTTGATATTTGAATCCTGTTCCGAGCCCCACTGCCACCAAAATTCCCACCAGGGCAAAGTGGAACACCAAGTTGGCTGTTTCCCTCAAATATCCGCGCTCCCCCGCGGCGCCATCGGATTGCTCCAGTGTGCGATACCCGGAGGATTTCAACACCTGTGCTGCGCGCGCTCGCAACACTGCGGGGTCGCCAGAGAGCGTTTCTGAGTAAAAATGCTCCAGTCGTTGCAAATTTCGAGGTGTCGCTGGGGGTGGTTGGCGCAGCGCTTTGAGGTGATGGTTCGTCCGCGGCAAAATGCACCCGATCAGGGAAATGAAGAGCAACAAATAGATCGAGGAAAACCACACCGAAGAAAAAGTGTCAAAAAGCTGAAGTGAATCAAGAACAGCGAAAAGGTCTGGATCTTCGCGTTTGAATTGGATAACCCCGTTGGGGTTGCTCGAGCGCTGGGGCACTAAAGAACCGGGGATTGCTGCCAACGCCAGCAACAACAGCAATACCAGAGCCGTTCGCATGCTGGTGAGTTGGCGCCAGAAGAATCTTCCCCACCCAGAAAGGCCTAAACGCGGCTGTTCTATCTGGCGCTCGGGTTCACTGTCGTGAAAATCAGAGGGGCGTAGTGGTTCCACCGATCACCGCCTGCAGGCTCGACATCCACATTTGCCACACACCCGAGACCATGGCAGCCCCAATGGCCATGAGCATCACTCCACCGGTGATGTTGATGGCACGGATGTGGCGTTTCAACCACGAAACCCCGCCGGTCACCCAACTAAAGCCCAAGGCAATCAGCAAGAAGGGGACACCCAATCCGAGGCAGTATGCCGTGGCCAAAATTACGGCTCGTGGGACATCCCCCACGGTCAGAGCCAAGGTATTGATGGCCACCAGTGTGGGCCCAATACAGGGTGTCCAGCCCAACCCAAACACCATTCCCAAGAATGGTGCTCCCACAAGTCCGCTTGTTCCAGCAAGGGGCAGAGTCACCGCGCGTTGCAAGAAAGACACCTGGCCGATGAATACGAAACCCATCAGGATCACCAGCAACCCCGCAACCCGAAGGATGACGTCGAACCAACCGATCAGTAATGCCCCGAGAGAGGCAAAAGCGATGGAGAAACTGATGAACACGGTCGAAAAACCTGCAATAAACAGCAGCACACCAATGACCAGCCGTCTCGTTGGTCGCTTGGTTTCCACCCCGCCTCGAAACCCACTGACGTAGCCGAGGTAGCCGGGAACCAGGGGTAGGACGCAAGGGGAGGCAAAGGCGAGGAAACCAGCAGCCAGGGCAAGAGGTAACGCGGCAAGGAGCGGACCAGAAAAGACAATCTCTCCCACGCTGCCCATTTAGAGACCTTCGCCCAAAACATCATCGATCATGCCCCGCAGGATCCCTGGCTCGCTCAACAGACCAGAAATTCGCGTCGCAACGCGCCCTTGACTATCGACTACAAGCGTTGTGGGAACAGCATTGGGAGATACCTCCCCCGAGAAAGCAAGTCGCACATCCCCGGAATTAACATCCATGATCGAGGGGTAGGTCACACCGAATTCCTGCGCAAACGCCAGGGCTGTGGGGGCTTGGTCAAGAATGTTGATGCCCACAAAGACCACATCTCGGTCCTTGTACTCCTGCGAAATTTCTTCCAAATCGTGGGCTTCTAGCCGGCACGGTGGGCACCCGGCATACCAAAAATTGACCACCAGCACCGAACCCGCATACTCACCCGAGGCGAATGTGCCGCCGCTATCGAGCTCGCCTCCAAAGGTGACAGGTTCACTTCTCGACTCCGCTGCAATCACCGTAATGGCGCCATCACCGGAGATGTAGTTTTGGCCGCTACCCGAACGGTACTGCTCGGCGAGGGCGTCTGCCCCGGACGCGCACGCAGTGAGGATCAGAGCAAGGGCGAGGATTGCGGCTGCAGCAGGCGCCTTCACCTACACAGCCCCCAAATCGATGGCGTCTTCCAAAAGATCTGCTGCCGGCTCCCGGTAGCTTTCTTCCCTCCATTTTTCGCCGACCTTTTTAATGGTGGTGATGCTGGAAAGTGAGCATCGACGGTGATGAGGCAAGTGGGGCAGGGGAATGCCGGCAACAGCGCGATGAAGAATCCAAATAGCGACTTGGTGGGTGACTAAGACCACTTCGCCCTTGTCGACAGAGTTTCTTGCATCCTCAGCCACCTCGAGCATCCGAGCGGCAATCTCTCGATAGGGCTCTCCCCAGCTTGGCCGCCATGGGTTGTAGAGCATTTTCCATACCGCCGGGTCAGAAACGATTCGTTTCAGATTAAGCGTGGAGCCCTGGAAATCATTGTGGCCTTCCGTAAGGCGCTCATCAATATCGATAGGCACATCCGTTGCGAGAGACAAAGGAGTAGCTGACTCCCCAGCCCGCTGAAGGGGACTGGAAAGGATGCGCTCCACGGGTCGGGTCGCCAAAACTGTCGAGGCCCTGCCTGCCATTTCTTGCCCCCGAGCAGACAGCCCAAAGCCCTCCAAGCGTCCATACAGAATTCCCTCGGGGTTATGAACTTCCCCGTGGCGGACAAAGTGAAGAAGGTCTGCTGGCACCCCCTTATTCTACGAGGCTCGCCCGGGCGGAAGCTGGTGCTGGCGATAGACTCAGTTCTCATGACCTCACGAACTCGAATTAGCGACCTGCCTGCAACAACCGATGGATCGACCGTGGTGGTCGGAGGGTTCGTGGAGACGGTCCGAGATCAAAAAAAGGTGCAATTTATCATCCTTCGCGATGAAACGGGCTCGGTGCAATTAGTCAATCCAGCACTGCGCGCTGAGGACGAAGACGCGGCTGCTCAACCCGATCGTCGAGCACTGACCGACTCAATTTCTGCACTCACCGGTGGCACCTTTGTCCTCGTTGAGGGTGCATTGAAGCTAGATGAACGGGTCAAATTGGGTGGCCTCGAGGTCAAAATTGCCTCGCTTGAGTTGGCGGGGGTTGCCGAACAAGA
Source organism: Pontimonas sp. (assembly GCA_017857245.1). Classification (GTDB taxonomy): domain Bacteria; phylum Actinomycetota; class Actinomycetes; order Actinomycetales; family Microbacteriaceae; genus Pontimonas. The sequence goes on along the minus strand of JAFMDO010000009.1, from coordinate 22,211 downwards.
GCCTCCTATCGCGGAGGACTCTTCTGTCGACAAACGAATGGACTGGCGCTTCCTTGATTTGCGCAGGCCTGAGGCAAACCTTATTTTCCGGGCCCAAACGGCCTTCGAGCACGGCATGCGTGGCTGGTGGGTGGGTAACGACTGGATCGAAATCCACACCCCCAAACTGATGGCCAGCCCTAGTGAATCCCGCGCCGAGTTGTTTGAGGTGGAGTATTTCGACACCACCGCTTACCTGGCCCAGAGCCCCCAGCTGTTCAAGCAAATGGCTCAGCCCGCGGGCTTTGGCGCCGTGTTCGAGATTGCCCCTGCCTTCCGGGCAGATCCGTCTTTCACCGCCCGCCACGCCACAGAATTCACCAGTGTCGATGCCGAAATGAGTTGGGTGGAATCCCACCACGACGTTATGGCCATGCAGGAAAGTGTCTTGCGAGCGGGGTTAGCGGAAGTATCCGCCCGCCTGGGCGAGGCCATCACTCGACAACTTGAGGTAGACATCACCATCCCTGACGCTGAGTTCCCGAAGGTGACTCTTGCCCAAGCCCGGGACATTGTTTCTGGAACCGGATACGAGATTCCGCGCGCCGATGGGGATCTCGATCCTGAAGCGGAGCGGCGCCTGTGTTCCCACATCGAAGAAACCACCGGGCATCCCTTTGTGTTTGTCACCGACTACGACAGCTCCATTCGCCCGTTTTACCACATGCGCCACGATGACAATCAAGCACTGACCAAGTCTTACGACCTGCTGTATCGAGGAACAGAAATTTCCACGGGAGCACAACGCGAGCACCGAATCGACGTTTTGGTGGCACAAGCCACAGAGCGGGGAATGGACCTCGACGAGCTGGGCACTTACCTCGACTTCTTCCGCCATGGAGTGCCACCACACGGTGGTTTTGGCATGGGCCTTGCCCGGGTGATGATGCTGATGCTGAACCAGTCCAGTATTCGCGAGACCACGTTTCTCTTTAGGGGCCCCAACCGGCTGACTCCCTAGCGAATACGGTCCACTCTCCACCCCAGCGTGGACGTTATGGTCGCAGCAACATCGTCAACGACCCGTGACAAAATCGTACTGTCCTCATGATGGCAATCGAGGGTGAGCGGCAAATCTTCGCCAAACTTTGGCACCTCAATGGAGAGGACCACTCCCTGAGGAAGAGCGAGGGTTACCTCGGAGGGGTCATCAATGACCCACGGGGCGGAAAGGGTGTTCGAGAGCACGTCCAGTGCTTCTGCTTTCGAAAGATGAACGGACGTGACCAGGGTGAGGGTTGCCATGGAGACTATTTTCCTTCGCTTCGACACTTGCTGGAGCAGTAGCGAACGTTCTCCCAGTCGCGTTCCCACTTCTTGCGCCATTCAAAGTCCCGACCGCACGACTCACACGTTTTGGGCGGGAAGCCATTCTTTGTTTGTGCAACTCGCATCATGGCGCAGTACGTCCTGGTTATCGCGAGCTAATCGATTGGAATTTTCTTATGGAGAGCGGCACAAAGATTGCCAACATGACCGCCATACCGATTAACACTGTGGCAACAGGATTCTGAGCTGTCCAGGTATCTCCCACGGGGATACCTGGGGGAACGTTGCCAAAGAGCTCCCTCGCTGCTTGAACCAGAGCGGACACAGGATTCCATTCCGCAAAGACCCGCAAGGGGGTGGGAAGAGTGTCGGAGGGAACAAAAGCGTTGGAAATGAAGGTGAGGGGAAACAAAATCAGGAACGACACGTTGTTGATCACTTCAGGGCTTCGAACACTCATCCCGATGAACGCCATCACCCAGGAGAACGAATAAGCAAAGAGAAGAAGCAACACCACAGCAAACAGAGCCTCCGTGGGGCTGGAGCGGATTCGCCAGCCCACAATGAACCCGGTCAGCATCATGACGGCCATGGAGCTTGCGTTGATCAGCATGTCTCCGTTCGTGCGCCCCACCAAGACGGCAGCAGGGCTCATCGGGAGGGTGCGGAACCTGTCAATAATTCCGTCCTTCAGGTCTTGCGCCATCGCAGAGCCTGAGTAGGTCGAGCCAAACACGACGGTTTGGGCGAAAATTCCTGCCATCAGGAACTCCACATAGGAGCTACCGGGAATATCAATCACGCCGCCATAGACGTAGGTAAAGAGCAGCACGAACATAATCGGCTGAATCAGCGTAAAAACCAAAATGTCGGGAACGCGTCTGATTTTGAGAAGGTTTCGCCTGGTGGTCACCCAGCCATCGGAAAGAAAACGAGAAAGCGGCGTGCCCGGAGCGACCGTAATCTGGCTCATGCTGTGACTTCTTCCGCTGCGTGACCGGTGAGTTGGAGGAAAACATCATCGAGGGTGGGGCGCCGCATTCCCGCGTCGTTGAGTTCAACTCCGGCATCCGCCAAACCCTTGAGGACCGCTTGCAGGGTCTTGGCTGCATTGTCGACAGGCCCGACCAGCGTGCGCTCATCCGCAGCGAAGGTGATGTCACCGTTCACATGGCGCTCGAGGACAGAAATTGCTGCGCTTCGATCTTCCAGGTGTTGAATCGTGATTTCCACGCGTTGACCGCCCACCAACAGCTTCAATTCGTCGCTGGTTCCTTGGGCAATCACTTTGCCTTCATCAATCACAGCGATGTTGTCCGCCAATTGGTCGGCTTCTTCCAGGTATTGGGTGGTGAGGAGGACTGTCGTTCCTTCTCCAACCAGTTTCTTGATGACATCCCACAGCGCTAGGCGGCTTCTCGGGTCAAGACCCGTCGTTGGTTCATCAAGAAACAGCACGGGAGGATTCACCACCAAAGCGCCTGCGAGGTCAATGCGTCGCCGCATCCCCCCGGAAAAACCCTTCACCACTCGGTCCCCAGCCTCCACCAAGTCAAACATCTCAATGAGCTCTCGCGCTCTAGCCCTCGATGCTGCAGGGCTGAGGTGATAAAGCCTGCCGACCATATCCAGGTTTTCAAACCCCGTCAGGTTTTCATCCACCGCCGCATATTGCCCACTCACGCCGATCATCCGTCGAATCTGTTCGGGGTGTTCTAAAACATCGATCCCATCAATTCTTGCCTGGCCCGAATCGGGCGTGGTCAAAGTGGTGAGCACTTTGACGGTCGTTGTCTTCCCCGCACCGTTGGGACCCAGCAGCGCTTGGACACTACCCTTGGGCACACTCAGGGAGAGATCGTCCAAAGCAATGACCGTCTTTTTGCCCGCTTGGTATGTCTTGACGAGGTTCTGGGCCTCAATAAATGCTGCACTCACGGAATGTCCTTTTCTGGCCAAATCTTGACTAACGCTAGCCCACCACGCCTGGCGGGAAGGTGTTAGCAAGCACTGAATCAATCCCCCACAATAGGAGCTATGCCTTCCCCCATCATCGGTCTCACAACATATTTGACTCCCGGTCAGATGACCATCTACGACGGTGAACTCGCCGTGCTTCCTGCCCAATATGTGGAAGCGATCACGCAAGCTGGAGGCATTGCGGTCTTGTTGCCTCCGCAGGTTGCCACGGGTGGGGAGGCTGCCAGGATTATCGGACGCCTCGACGGGTTGCTGGTCACCGGTGGTGCAGATATCAATCCGGCTCGATACGGGCAGGACAAAAACGCCCACACCCAAGATTCCGAGGATCTGCGCGATGGCTTTGAAGATGCACTCCTCACCCAGGCTCTGAAAACAGGGCTTCCGGTTCTCGGCATTTGTCGCGGCGCACAAATGCTGAACGTCCATTTAGGGGGAACCCTCCACCAGCACCTGCCGGAGGTAGTGGGCCATGACCGCTACCGCGTGGGGGATGGGGTTTTCCACCCTGAGGAAATGACCCTCACCGAAGGCACCCGTTTACACGGGCTCTTTGACGGTCACTCGAGCGTTCAGGGACACGTGTATCACCATCAAGCCATCGACGAGGTGGCACCCTCGCTCACCGTGAGTGCCCGCGGTTTTGACGGCACGATTCAAGGTGTTGAACTTCCCGGTTCCAGCTTTTGTGTCGCTGTCCAATGGCACCCTGAGGAAAATCTTTCGGACCTTCGAGTGTTTAGCGGCCTGATAGAGGCCGCCTCCCCCTCGTAACTAGATCGTGGAGACGTCAATCACGAAGCGGTAGCGCACATCGCTTTCCACCACGCGATCCCACGACGTGTTCACGTAATCAGCATCAATCACTTCAACATCCGAAACGATGTTGTGCTCGGCTGAGAAGTCCAACATTTCTTGCAACTCGGACACCGGACCAATCGTGCTTCCGGCAATCCTTCTGCGCTGTGGCGCCATGGAGAAAGGCTTGATGGGATAGGGCTCAGCGGCGAGGCCCACCATCACCAAGGTTCCATCCAGTCCCAGCAACTCGAGATATAGATTCAAGTCAATTGATGCTGACACGGTGTTGATAATCAGCGCGAACTGCTTAGCGTGGGTTTGGAACACCGTTTCGTCATTGGTCACCACGAAGTGGTGTGCGCCCATTGCCAGTGCATCGTCTCTCTTGCTCTCAGAGTGAGAAAAGACTGTCACCTCTGCTCCCATGGCCACCGCATATTTGACACCCATGTGGCCTAAGCCACCCAAACCCACGATGCCTACCTTCACTCCGGGTCCGGCGCCAAATTCTTTGAGCGGCGAGTAGAGGGTAATTCCTGCACATAACAATGGCGCAGCGCCAGCGGGGTCTAAAGACTCCGGAACGTTGACAACATAACCCTCGTTCACCACGATGCCGGTGGAGTAGCCGCCCTGGGTGATTCCTTCGCCAGAGCGCTCAGGCGTGTTGTAGGTGCCGGTGAATCCTTCTTCGCAGTAGTTGGACATGCCCGAGAGGCAGTTCTTGCAGGTGCGGCAGGAATCAACATAGACGCCTACGCCTACTCGTTGGCCCACAGAAAACCCTGACACTGCACTGCCAATGGCTGATACCCGACCGACGATTTCGTGACCGGGGACACACGGAAAACTGATGGGGCCCCACTCGCTGCGAGCCGTGTGAATGTCCGAATGGCACACGCCAGAAAACTCAATGTCGATCGCGACATCGTCATCCCTAACCTCTCGCCTGGTGAAAGCCCAGGGGGTGAGGGGTGCTTGTTCTGACATGACGGCGTAACCGCGTACATCCATGAAGTTCTCCTTGAATTGGGGTCTGAATCTATTCTGCCCGAAAGCTCCTAGGCTTGGGCGGTGATAGTCGAACTTGAAATAACGGCCATGGCCCACGGCGGTTCTGGAATCGGACGCCTCGAGGGACGGGTCATTTTTTGCCCCGGCGTTATCCCTGGCGACATTGTTCGGGCAGAAATCACGGATGACTCCAAGAAGTCACTGTGGCGGGCCCAAGCGCTTTCGATCATTACCCCGAGCCCCCACCGGGTTCCCCACATTTGGCCAGAAGCAGATATTTCGAGGCCTGCCGCAGAGCGCGCCGGTGGCGCGGACTATGGCCACATCGCCTTGCCCCATCAACGCGAGCTCAAAACCCACATCCTGAAGGATTCCCTGATGCGTTTCGGGGGAATCTCAGAAGATGTGCTTCAGGGCGTCACGGTGCAGGGTGTTCCAGGAGATGACGAGCGAAACGGTCTGGGGTGGCGCACCCGCGTAACGCTCCACGCTGATGAGTCGGGTCGCCTGGGTCCCTACGCTGAGAAGAGTCACACCGTAATCCCGGTGAAAGACCTCCCACTCGCCTCGGATGCAATCAGATCCGCCGGCATCGTGAGTACCCCCTTTGAGGGTGCCCACACCGTCCGAGCACTCGACACCACCGGCTCTGGTGTGCGGCTGGTCATCGACGAACAAGCGGCTGGAGACATTCTTGAGCGAGTAGGTGAGGTTGAGTTTCACCTGAGCGACCAATCCTTCTGGCAAGTCCACCAGTCGGCACCCGCCCTTCTCAGCGACGCCGTCACGCGAGCCATTGACCCAGCCAGGCTGCACGCCGATGCCGACAACGCTGACCTCTATTCCGGCGTGGGTTTGTTGGGTCACGCCATGGCGCAAGTTGCTGGCCAAGAAATATCTCTCACCGCAGTGGAGTCAGACGAGCGGGCTCTGAGCTACGTGAGCAGAAACCTCGCGGATGTCGCAGAAGTGGACCCCATCGCGGCAAGAGTGGATCGTTGGATTTCAGGGAAAGCACGCGACTTGGCCGGGAAAAAAGCCCCGTGGTCTCGGGCGACCATCATTCTTGACCCACCGCGCAGTGGAGCTAAAGCGGAGGTCACCACGGCGCTGGCATCGCTCGGTGCTGGACAGATTGTGTATGTCGCGTGTGACCCAGTCGCTCTCGCCCGGGACGCGTCGGCACTCATGAAATCCGGATACGAGATGGTCTTTCTTGAAAGCTGGGACCTTTTTCCCCACACCCACCACATGGAAACGGTGGCAACTTTTGTGAAGGACCCGGCGTGACCCCCACTCTCTACTTAGCCTCCACCTCTCCCGCCAGAGCCCAAATCCTTCGAGATATTGGGCTTTTGGCACAGGTAATCTCTCCCACCGTTGATGAAGACGCCGCCGTTGCAGCCCTTGCCCCTCCCCACGATGCCGCAATAATTGCTCTCCACCTTGCACAACTCAAAGCCGAGAGTGTGCTGAGCGAAGGAATTGATGGGTTGGTGCTCGGGGGAGATTCAGTTTTTGAATGTGACGGTGAATTCCTGGGTAAGCCCCATGATCCCGATGTGGCTGTTTCTCGCTGGAAGGCAATGCGCGGACACCGCGGCATCCTGCATTCAGGCTTGTGGGTCATCGACCACACCGGGGGCACATTCCGCGCAGGAATAGGAGAAGTAACGAACGCCACGGTTCATTTCCGCGGTGATATCACCGATGCGGAAATTGATGATTACGTCGCGACCGGGGAGCCCCTGAAAGTCGCCGGTGCATTTACATTGGATGCCAAAGGTGCTGCCTTCATCGAGCGAGTCGAGGGTGACCCTTGGGCCGTCGTCGGGATGTCTGCCACCTCGCTCCGATCTCTCATCCGCAAGCTGGGTCACGATTACACGCCACTCTGGGCATCTCAGACATAGGCCGCCGAAACGCGAATCATCACAACCGTTTTACCGAGCACTTATGCTGGAGAATCTGCCCCCTGCGTGCGCGGTGGAACTGACAACCTGGCTCGTCTCTGGCGCGGCAAGAGGTGTGCCCTAGATGACCACAGCTCTGCCCTAACCTGAAGACATGGGTCAGCATCTCGCTCAAGCACAAGCACACCTGAGTGCATCAAGTGAGGTGATGGCCGACCTCATCTCTCGATTTGTTCCGCCACCTATTGATCCCAAGCCACCCGAACTCTACTTCGATGTCTTAGTTTCCTCCATCATCGGCCAGCAGCTCTCCGTCAAAGCCGCCGACACTATTGAGGCTCGGTTCCGCACATTGGCTGGAGAGTTGAATCCCCAGCGGATATTGGAGCTTGGCCCACCAGAAATGAGAGAGCAGGGCCTTTCCTATTCCAAGATTTCTTACCTCCATGCACTCGCAGACGCCTTCCACCAAGGCTCCCTCGAGCCGCATGCACTCGAAACGATGCCGGAAGCTGACATCACAGCATCTTTGACTGCGGTCAAGGGCATTGGGCTGTGGACGGCAGAGATGTTCATGATTTTTGGGATGGGGCGCCCTGACGTTTGGTCGCCCGGAGATTTAGGGCTTCGGAAAGCACTGTGGGCCCTCTTTGGCGAGGACGCTGACCTCACGGAAACCAGCAACGACTGGGCACCCTACCGGTCGTATGCATCCCTCTATTTATGGAAGTTTTGGGATGAAAGACCCAAGACCCCCAAGGCAGCCGCTCAGGGAAACCCCACCAACTAGCTGGATACCACTGACAATCGGTTCTGACCAAGTCAGAGACCAAGTCGCGCAGTTCGGCAGGATGATGCGGCGTATTCACGGCCAACCTTTCGAGCGGACAACGCACTGGAGTGTGAAGATCCACATAGCCAGAGGAAAAGGTAAGTTAAAGGAACCTACACGAGTCGATGTCGCCGCCAACTTCTCACATACGTGTTGAGGTCCCGTGCGGTCCGCGACCACGTGACAGTGAGCTGGTAGCATTTTTGGGTGTCTATTCGCTCTGCCCTAAAGATTGCTTCCTTTGCGGTCGTCGCTCTCGTGGCGGCAGGTGGGCTAGCAGCTGGTGACTATGTGTACCGGGAGGGAACGTCGGTCCCCTGTGGGATTAATGACGACGACCTGAACAACTCACCTGCTGCCTTTTACTCTCCGGAGGATGGGCCCTTCCCCGGTGATGGCTGGACAAAGTGGATTGACTACGACCTCTCCGCCTGGTGGATCACTGATATCCCGGTAGAAACGGTGATGATTTCGGTTGCAGAAGGAGTCACTCTCGAAGCATGGTGGATTAAAGGTGGCTACCCGATGACCAACGAAACCGTGATCGTCACCCACGGCTATGGCTCATCTAGGCGAGACTATAACGCGCTGCTTCCCTCCGCGATGCTGGCCAAAGCAGGGTTCAACGTGTTGTTGGTTGATCAACGGGATACCGGTAATTCGACCTGTGTGGATGGCCGCCATTCAGCTGGCCAAGAGGAATCTGACGATTTCGCAGAGGTCGCAGCTTGGCTGACCGCAGAAAAAGGGCTCGATCCCTCAGAGATTGGTATGTTCGGGGTCTCAGGCGGCGCCATTGCCGCGGCAATTCTCCCGGCAAAGACACAAGACGTGAGTGCTTTCGCGATGGAAGCCACGGTCTTCGACTTCGCGGAAACGGCCAGGAAAGAAGTCGAGTTCCAGGGTTTTCCGCCAAGCCTGTGGACTCTGGCTGATATTGCCGCCAGAATCCGCGGGATTAATCTCAACAAAACGTCGATTCCCGCGGGAATCGACGCAGCGGGTGAGAGGCCTCTCCTGCTGCTCCATGGAACCCTCGACCAGCGCCTCGCGTATGAAGGCGCTGTGAAGTTTCGTGACTATGCGGAATCAGTGGGTGTTAACGTGACCCTTGAGACGTTCGAAGGATCAGACCATACCGAGGGAATGCTGAGAGAAACTGACCGCTATGCGGCGGCTTTGATCGATTTTTTTGATGGCGCTTTGCGGAAGTCCAAATAACCGCCGCCTAGACCGCGTGGGAAGGTACACTCGGGTCATGGTGAGGCTTTCTCAGCGGCTTCTTGTTGTTTTCGCGAGTGCGGTGCTCTTTGTCTCTGCCTGCACCGCCGAAAACGTCGAGGGGAAGAACGATCTCGCTTCTGAACAGGCGCAAGACTCGGCCCTTGAGGTTGATGAACTGGGTCTCTGCGATCAGGTTGCCGCCGGTTACATCATCCAGGTAAACGATGGCGATTTTGAAGTCTGTCCGATGGCGGCCACGTATCAGGCATCAACAGGATCGCTCACCTCCGCCCCGTCCACCTCAGCAGATTTTGGCCTCTCGGTCTACGGTGTGGGCGCCACACAGTCGGGAACAACACTTAATCACCCCGCGTCCGGGGCTTCCGATGGAAAGCACCTTGCCGTGGCAGACCGATTCAACAACCGAGTCCTGATCTTTGCGACCCTTCCGACCGGTCCCGCGGAACCTGACGTAGTAGTGGGGCAGCCAAACTTCACCGACACAACACCAGGTTCGGGAATGGCCGATTTGAACTGGCCTGGCGCAGTAGAGATGACCCCTGATGGGAAACTCTTGATCGCCGACACAGAGAACGGCCGCATCCTGGTCTATCGCAGTGTGCCGACAGAAAACGGTGCTGAAGCCGACTTTGCCATCGATTTCGCGGGGATGGGTGACGCGGAAGGATGGCCATGGGGAATTTGGTCTGATGGCACCAACCTGGTGGTGACGGATACCAGGCGAGGAGCGATTTTGGTGTGGGATTCATTCCCGCTGGATGGAAACTCCCGACCAACGTTTACTTCTAAACCCCAAGGAGTGGGCACACCGAGGAACATCACCTCGGATGGAACAAACTTTCTTATCGGTGACGAGAACGGATCCCAGGCAGAGTGTTGGGGCGAAGCGCTAGGAAACCGTAATCGGCAGTCCCACATATGGGTCAATCGTCTCCCTATCGGTGATCCCGATGGATGTATCTGGGATTGGTACCAGGGTGATGTCGGACCCGACGGTCTGATTGCCCTCGCTGCCGGGGGTCAAGATGCCCACTATTGGCCAGATTTTCCTTCCGACAACCAAACCGCGATGAGTAAGTTTCAAACCGGCGCTGAAATGAGTGGGCCTCCTCCAGAGGGAGACCAGCCTGGCCCGGCCTCACCAGGGGAACCCCCCACCCCGGGAGACCCTCAACCTGGTGACCCGCAACCGCAGAATCCTTCGCAACCCTCGGCTCAATCAGAGGTAAGAAACACCGTGGCATTGATGAGCACAACCTCGCACAGCTACTTAGGTGGCGACGGAGGGGACGTCGTCATCACCGAGGAGGCAATCTACTTCATCGAATACAACGGAAACCGAGTCACGGGGTGGACCTCTCTCCCCGATGACGTTGTCGGAAAAGTTCCCGATTTCTCCGTTTTTGATGCCGATCCTGATGTGTCCACTCTGCTGAGAGATGGATTCATTCAAAATCCTGTGCTTGTCAACGCGAATGGCGCCCTCGTGGCCACGAGCGACTATGACCGTCGAATATATATGTGGAACGAGGCACCAGGAGAAGACGGCGCCGGAGCGGACTACATTTACCTCACGGGATTCCCAGCCTGGGATAACACGTTCGCTGATGGCACTCTCATCATTGCCGGGCGAGACTCCCTCGCTATATGGGAAAATTTTGCACCCGGAGACCTGCCCACCAGCGTTTACCGGGGCAGTCTCGGCAGCGTGGTGCTCTCGGACCTTAAGGGTGTCGCCTACGACGGCACTTACCTCGCTATTTCCGATGGCCAAACCAATACGGTTTCTGTCTTCGAAGGACTGCCAGATGAGTCGGGTGAACCCGTCAGGTCATACTCGATTCAAGGCCCTGGCCGGCTCGACATGAAAGATGGCGTTTTAGTCATCGCGCCCAAGGAGGGTGCAGCGGTGCTCACGGCCGACATCAAGGCCGGGGGCAGTCCTCAAACCCTGCCAATACGAGCAAATCTCCCTCAACAAGCAAAATTCTTACCCTTTGGTTTCGCGGTTGCGGACACGTCTTTTCACCGCGTCCAGCTTTGGGATAGCCTCGCCGATGCTCAAGCGGGCAAGGAACCGGCTAGCATCATCGGCGGCGAGATAGGTGATCGGCCGCAAACTACCGCTGACGGACTCTATTTTCCTGCCTCTGTGGAGGTAGTCGCAGGAAACCTCTACGTCGGAGAGTTCAAGTTCTCCAATCGGATTCTTGCCTACGGGGGTTAGCCTCCCTTGCGGACTCCTCGTGTTGAGGAGCTTCTATTCCGCTCTCAAGAATGTGCGCCAGTGCCCCTTCCCGTGAGCGCGGCCCAGCGGTGATTTGGCTTAGGGAGTTTCGGTGAAAACACCCGAGACGTACTCGTAGGGTCCGGATAGTGCGTCGGCCAGCGGCACCGTACTTAAAATCACCTGCCACACCCCTTCAGAGGTTTCAACAGCAGTAGGGTCGAGATAGTTTCGATCCGATGCTTCTAGGAGTGGTGATTTTGGAATATCCCACGTGATGCCATCTGGCGATGTTGCCACAAAAATCTTTTGCGGAAGCCTCCCCGGTGTGGTCGATAACAGCAAAAGCCAGTCACCTTCCTCGGCTCTCATCATGAATGGGTCCACATAACCATCCGAAATCACAAAGTCCTCATCAGCGGTGAAAGAAAGCCCATCGGAAGATGATGCGGTGCGCAACACCTCCCAGTTTTGGCCTACTGCTTTGTCAACCCACATCATTCGATATGTTCCATCGGGTCCGATATATGTGTCAGGGACGCCCCAGGCACGGTCCGCAGTCTGTTGACTAATCCCAGTGGATGAGCCCTGCGCGAAGGTTCGCAGGTCCTGTGAGGCAGACACCATTACGGCCTTCTTCGCCGTGGCTGGATCCATCGGTTCGCCCGGTTCACCCGGTTCACCCGGCGCACCTTCCATCATCACGTAGTAAAGCAACCAGGTTCCATCGGGTTTTTGGAGAAGCGAGTAATCACTCCCCATAGGAACCTGCACACTCGGCTCAGGGGCAAAGGTGATTGCGTCATCGGAGCGATAGACCCTGTCTTCTCCGAGGCCGGTCACAAACAAGAGATACCCACCCTCGGGAAGCGCTATCAACTCAGGAGAAACTCCCTCAATTCCGATACTGGAACCCAACTCAAAGGTGAAAGCATTCGCGACTGCCTCCACCTGGGGTGAGTCTTCGGTAGCGACGGGGATTGGTGCTTCAAGACCTGGGTCCGTTGCTTGGCACCCTCCGAGAAGAGCAAGGAACAGTGACGCGGAAAGCGCTATCGAGGAGGCTTTCAGCATTGGGACAACCTTTCGATTATCTGAATATGCAGTGCACTCTACTCTGTCCTCTGAGCGGTTGCAGCCTCGGAAAGCAGAATCGTGTGAGCCCGCGGAGGCGAACGAACTCTACGAATGCGCCGACAACACGAAACGCACCACCCATTAGCCGATGGCAATACCCCCGGCGGCGCCCAAATTGATTCGAACCGCTCAGCAACTGAGCCGTAGTTACCTAAAACGCCTGAAACGAGCTATTTTTCCCGATTTTGGGAAAGTTGAGGCACCACGGAGAGTCAGGAGATGTCAGGAACACCCTGCTGGTGACTGAAGTACCCACTGACATCAGCACCACGGGTGAGCGCAATCGGCCATGTGTGCGAATGAAGTGGGCTGTTAGGCTCTGTCAGGTTGGGCAAAGGATTTTCGAATAATCCCCAAAAAATTAGGCCCTGTAGCGTTGCCTTTCGCCTGGAAAAATAAGGAGCTGGTCGGTTTGTCCGAAAAAATGGTGTGGTACACGAGTATTTTGCGAGACCAAGTGCATTTCACAACCCGCAGCGCCATGGTCCTAGCCATCCTCGGGGTGGGGGTTCCCATTGCGGGCGCATTATCTGATGAGAGCGCTGGTCTCGGGATACTGATTGCGTCTGTGTCAATCTCAATTTTTGTGTTATCGGTCCTCACCGCGACGGTAACCCGCCTCAAATTTATCTCCAAGAGCATCCCCGAGGAAGTGAAAGGGACTCCGTTCAGCGAATGGTTTCAGTCTCAGCCCTGGTCTCTGATGATGGGAATAAGCGTCTTTGTGGTTATCGGCCTGAATGTTGGGTTTTCCCTGATTCTTTTGTAACAAAGCCAAAGCCGCACGGCCTCATGTGATTCGGCGTTTTTCCGAGAGAACGAAAGTGGTAATCCCAGGCTGCTTTGCCCCGCAGGCAGAGAAACAGTCGGTGCCCTAAAGGGCGACCGGGGCCGGAGCAGCAGCGTGACGGCGGATATCGAGGGGTTCTCCGAAGAGAAATGGAGGAAGCGCAGAAGCCCCCTTCCCGAACATACTTCAGGTCTCACCGACTTTTTGGATGCACAGCCTCCGGATGTGTCACCGCGCTTTCCTTGTAGGGTTGGGCAGTGAACATCGCAATCTTGGGGGCTACTGGCAGTTGTGGCCGACAAGTGGCTGCGCAGCTGCTGGAGCGGGCGCTGCTCCCCGAGACCGCAACGCTTCACCTCATAGGTCACGAAGGTGGGCCCCACCAATCCGAGCTCTGGGGGTTGCGTGCGGACCTTCAGGATGCCTTCGCTGATAAAGCGCCAAAAGTCGTAATTGGGACCGACGTAGCCACCTCCGGTGCCGATTTAGTGGTGATGATGGCCGGCGCGACCGTGACAAGGGAAACTAAAGATCGTGCGGCACTTGCTGAAACCAACCGAAAAATATTTGAAGCCGCAGCATCAGCTGTCGGGCAAATGCCGAACCCGGTCACTGTGGTTGTGCAATCAAACCCCATCGAATTGGCGGTGCAAGCTTTCACTCAATGGCTACCGCGCCAACGGGTCATAGGGGCAGCCGCGTGGTCAGACTCGCTCAGGTTCAGGCGTGAACTAGCGCGCGACCTCGGCCTGCGCCGGCCAGCAGTATCTGCCCAGATGTGGGGACAGCACGGTGACCACTTGGTCCCCATTTGGAGTCGCATCAGCGCTCGCGGCGTGAGTGATCAGATGCTGGCTGACGTTGTTGGAGTTGCGCGCGAGGGACGCAAATTGGCGCAACTGCCCGAGGAAATACGGGCGGCCAGAAGTGAAATGCTGAAATTGGTTTATGCCGAAGACGTCGCCGGTGCCTACGAGTTCATTGAGGGTCACCCCCCGGACATCCGCGCAGCGGTTAAGCCCTTCTTTACCCACTTCACAGCGGGCCGCACCACTGAGCTTGCAACTGCCCACGCCGTGGTCGACGTAGTGGAATTTCTCGCACACGGGCACCAAGTAGTAATTCCGGCCCAGATAGTTTTGGCGGGTGAGATGGGTGGCCTTACCGGCCCGCTTGCCGTGCCCGTCGTAGCGGACACAATGGGCTGGTCCATGGCCATTAATGAGGAAATTGAAAATGATGAACGCTCTGCTCTGTTGGCCGCAAGTTGCGCCGTCAACGAGTCCTTGTAGAGCTGGCGTGATTCACTCGGAGTACTCGTTGTGCCTCTTTTCTCTGCGCTCGAAGCCTCTGATTCCTGACTTTCCCCACTCTTGATTTTGTCGTGCCGCGAACAGTCACGTGCCAAATCAGCACCGGGGGATAAAAGCGGAGCACTGCGGTGAAGCGGGCTATTTTCCCCAGGTTCGCGCGTCTGAGACGAACAAAAAGGGACCCAAAGCCTGGAGAAGAATATGGTGCGCTGCCAAAGGAAGGGCAAAGGTTGCGGACTTCGCAGCCTGCGCCCGCACGGACTAAAGATTTCTCCTGAGCGTTCGTGGTGCCCGTCACCGTGACCACAGAATTGAAAGGCCCCAACTGATGAAGTACACGGGCAAAAAAGTGGTGCGGTGAGTGTCACGACGGGTTTCAACTGTGATGGCCATAGCCGCTATCGCGGTGTTGCTGGTGGCTGGGTGTGTGAGCGGCACTTCAATCGCTTCCTTTACTTTTCCCCAAGATGGTCCAGATCTCGCGACCGACCCTGACCCCGATTTCAAACCCAACACCAATGGTCCCGTTCCATTTTTTGCTGCCAAGATTCGCAACGCAGAGGGAAACATCGTCGGCGAACTTTTCGTGCAGGTGACCACGCTGGATTTCACACTCGACGGTGTGGACGAAGAAGACCGGCTCTGAAAACTGGTGTTCAATCTCGACGATGGTCAAATTTTTGTGATGGGAGCCAGTCAGTATGCCGCTCCCGAACCGCCCGACTTTGCAGACGATACTGCCCCGGTGACTGGCGTGATTGTCGGGGTGAAAGCTATTCTTCCGAGAGCCAATCTCGATGCATGGCGCATCGGCTTCCTGCTCCTGTAAACAGGGCATTGCGTCATGATTTGCGCCTTGTCTGGGTCGTTACCGCTAAAGGGTGCCCAGCTCAACCCGCAGGCGGTTTGGACTGCGCCACTCAGGACAAAAATTCGTATGCTGCGCCGAACACTGACAAGTCCTGCCATGGCATGCCCACAGATTTATAGACCCGCCGTGAGTGGAGAGTAGGGTGCACTCCACCACTAAAGAGGGCTTTCATTTCAACGATACCCTCACGCGTGATGTAGCCCTCGTCCATTGCCATAATTACGTCCCCTGCTTCACGCAGGGCCACATCGATATCCTCCACGAAGACCTGGCTGTCGGCGAAAAGTTCACCGGGTAGTTCTCGTGCGTCTGATTCGTGTGAACCCACTGCCGCGACAACTGCGTCTTTCTTGAGTTGCGACGGTGAGAGTAGTGGCTGACGAGCGGTTGTTGCCAGGATGACAATGTCAGATGTTGCCAAATCTTTGTCCGAGCCTGCGCGCGCTGAGAAGCCTCGCGATGTCAGTTCTTCCAGAAAAAGCCCTACGCCCCCCACGTTCCGGGCACGAACGAACACTTCACGAGGAGTACTTATTTCTGACAGAGCGAGGATATGGGCCAAAGCCTGGGGGCCAGACCCAAAAACAAAAACCCGCGGTAAATTCTTGGTCCCAATTTTGCTCAGCGTTGCGGTCGTTACGCAGGATGTACGAAGGAGGGTGAGGGCTGCTCCGTCACATTGCGCAAGAGGGGTCAGCGTTGCTGAATCCAACAAGGTGTAAATTCCCTGGATTCGGGGCAAATTCCGGTCTCGATTTCCGGGAGTGACGGTGACAAATTTCAGGCCTGCAAATTTTCCTTCTTCACTGGGCATGACCAGCCCTTGGCCGGAGGAAAAGTCCAAAATCATTCTCTTCTTATCCTGGGCTGGATCAAACCCTCGCGACAGGGTTTGGTTGATTGCATCGATTCCCCGTGCGTAACCAAAAGCATCGAGGAGTTCAGTTTCCGTAACCCAACGAATGGCACTCAACGGAGCGAGAACCCTTCAGGAAGTTCATCGTCAGGGAATAGTTGAAATACTGAATCTGACGTTTTCGAAGCGAGGCCCGAAATTACGGGGAAAACCCCACGCTGGCTGGCTTCGGTGTGAAGCGATTCAATATAACCCCGAAACCTGGTTCCCACGATTGAGTCGTGAGTTAGTGCCATTCCCATTTTGAGGGACCCCATACTTTCCAGCTGCGCGATTCGCGCCGCGGTGCCCGAGCCACAAGGTGATCGGTCTACTCTCCCATCGGCATAAATGGTGACATTCTTCTGGTGAATTTCCGTGGCAGAAGCCGCAACCTCTTCGTAGATGATGGTGCCGTAAATTCCATTGAGTCTCTCGTCAGCATGCGAGTGAGACTCCGGCGCTAGTTGGAGTTTCTGCTTGATTTCCCTGCCCGCGCGGATCAGCTCGTCCAGGTTTTTCGGATCAAGCGAAGTTCCTATGGTCGCGGCCGCGACACTGGCGTAATTGGCTCCACCATAAGCAATGTCAACCGTTATCTCCCTCCCGGAATCTAAAGTGATCGGCACTTCTGTCGCAACCACATGCGAAAACACGTTTTTAAAGGAAATCTCCCGGATTATCCCCTCTTTCTGCTTCACCAGGGCGTGCACCCTGCCCGAGGGAACGTCGATCGTGACCGTGGTGTCCCCGTCAGGATTTGCTGGGACAATCCCTGCATCAATAGCCCATGCGCCGAGGGCAATGGTCCCATGCCCGCATGCCGTGGAATATCCGTCACCATGCCAGAACAGCACCCCAAAATGGGCACCCTCATCGTTTGGCTCGACAATGAAGCCACCGTACATATCCGCGTGTCCACGCGGTTCATTTACCAAAAGTTTCCGTATTGCCTCGAGTTTTTCGTTGGCCAACGCATGGGCTCGCTTATCAAGAACGGTGCGCCCCAGTAAAGAGGGCAAATTTTTGCTCACGATGCGGAAAGGCTCGCCAGCCGTGTGGTAATCCGTCGCGGACACGCTTGCAAGGGGACCTGGCATTTGGTTAGTCTAATCGCCGCGCAATAGGAACGCAGCTGCGGCTTATGAGAGAAAATAAGCTGGCTTGAAGAGGGCGTTTCAGGTAAGTCGCCGCTCACTGTGAATTGCACGCCCAGAGACATTCAACCCCCAACCTCCAGATTGGTAACGCTTTGTCCACTTAACAATTTTTGACATTTGATTGCCCACAGCGCTGGGGATGCTCAGGGTCTGCCACTAGCTGGCCCGAATTGTGGGTGCGATGATTTTTTGCGGCGTGTGGCCCTGTGAGAGACGCGTATCATCGGGACGTGGCCTCCCGAAACGTACATGACATCCAGGCACAGGTGGAAGGCCAACAGGGGGTAGAAATTCTGTTTCTAGATCCAGAAGACTCCCACCTGTTGGTTCACCTCGTAAAAGAGGTCTACGGCGACTCCTACGATTCGCCGTGGGTATACGAAGAAGACGAAATTGCCCGCCGAATAGTGGCAGGAGAGACGAAGAGCATCATTGCGCGCCTCACAGATGGGACCCCCCTGGGCCATATGGCGTTGATGATGGGAGAGCAGAGAACGCCGGTACTTCACGCAGGTGTTGCTGTCGTGACCGAGAGGGCCCGGGGCCAGCACCTCTTCACTCGGATGAAAAAATACGGAGCTGATTGGGCCCAATCAGCTGATTTTCTCGGGATTTTCAGTGAAGCCACCGCGGCACATCCCTATAGCCAAAAAGCCAATATCGACTTGGGCGCGGTTGAGTCTGGTTTTCTGCTCGGATGGATTCCCAAGAGCGTTAGCAACAGTGCGGCAGCCAGCCGAACTGCTCACCGTGAATCGGTAGCGCTCTTTTATCTAAAAACTAATGACGGCCCCGACCGGCCTCTATACGCGCCGGATCGCCATCGCGAGGTTATCTCCGCAATAGTTGACGCCACTGGCATCCACGGAATTATCCAAGCTCTACCCTCCACCGCCCACGTAGCGCGTTCATCACGCATCGTGGTGCATGAAATAGCCGACCACAATCTCGCTACGGTGTCGGTGCTCGAATCAGGCGAGGACCTGGCCGAGGTACTAGCCACGACACGAGACCGGCTAGTTTTCCAGGACCACCGAGACGCGGTGTACATTGACTTCTCCCTCGAAGACCCACGAACCGAAATAGCTCTCGAGGCGATGGATACGGAGTTACCGTTTGGGTTTGCTGGTGTTTTTCCTAACCGACACATGGGTGGAGATGTGATGCGACTTCAGTCGTTGCACAACATCGATATTCATCAAGACGACATCGCTACGGGATCAGATTTTGGGCGCTCACTTTTAGAATACGTAGTCGGCGATCTCACAAGGACGGGCGCGAACCACTAAAGATGTGGCATGGCCCGCGCTTCCTGCGGGGCCCTGATGCTGCTTATCGTGACTACTTTGGGGAATCTTTGGATTCGTTGTGCCCCTCAACAACCCACGCCGCAATAAGAGCAGTGAGAGAAGAAAACAGCGCGATTCCCAAAAACATCAACAAACCGGCTACTACGCGTCCGTCTGTCGTGACCGGATAAGAATCGCCGTAACCGACGGTAGTGACGCTCACTACACTCCACCACACCGCATCTCCAAAGGTGTTGATGTTGCTTCCTTCGACTCCGCGCTCTGCCTCAAGGGCAGAGAGCGCTGCCGTGTAAAGCACCAGTGGAAGTGTCACGCCGATAATGAGGCCGACCCGTTGGGAGCGATTCACCATGTAGGGGGCAACGCCACGAAGCACAATCAGGACCTGAAGAACCCGGAGACCGCGGAAATGGGGACCGAGCGCTGCGAGAATACTCAACCAATTGTGCTTAAAAAAAGTGACCCAGCCAGACAATTTGCGAAATTGAGGAATTTCAACAGTGAATCGTAAGAGAAGATCGAGCAAAAAAATACTGTAGATTGCGGTGTTCGTGAGGTTCAATACCCCCATAATCTCTCCCGGGGGCTGAACCAGCACTTGCACGGAGTAAACCGCTAAATACAGGAATCCGAGGACCATGAGAGAAAATTCAGACTTCTTGCTGAAGCGCCGAATTCTTTCTGCTCTCAATACTATTTTTGCTGTGTCTGGCATGGTGATTTTCCCCCGTCTGAGATACACCTTAGTTGTGCCGCGCGATCGCACTCGCCCTAGCGGAGAAAGGAATCTCGAGATGAGCCAAGGAGCCTCTCTGGGGGCGCAGTGTGTCTGAAGCACACTTCTCTTGAGGCTTGACCGTGTCGCAGTGACCTCCGCACATCTGCTCACAGTGACGGGTTTTTCCAAGGTCCTAGCCACTCGCGTTCTTAGGTACCCCGAGGTTTGGGCTTTGTTGCCAGGCGGGGAAGTGATTTCCTATTGACAACCGGGTGCGATGCGGCTCCAAGGAGTCTCCCAGGTGCCTCGCTCCACATGCCGGGTAGCCTGGTGTTTAATTCCGCTACAGAGGTTCAGGACAAAACATCGTGACCCCAGACATCACCCCCTTGGCTGAGCGTTTTCGAGCGGTAAGAGCTCGCACCGAGAGAGCAGCTTCGGCGCTCGGTGAGGCCGACCAGACGATCCAGTCGATGCCCGATGCCAGCCCGACAAAATGGCACCGAGCTCACACCACCTGGTTTTTTGACACTTTCGTGGTCGGAGGTGGAAAGCGGCGTGTTGGCGACGAGTTTGCTGGCTACGACGTGCTCTTCAATAGCTACTACGAATCGGTGGGGGCTATGCACCCGCGCTCTCACCGCGGCCTGATCACTCGCCCCGATGCTGCAGCCATCACTCGGTATCGAGAGGTGATCGATGCCAAAGTCCTGGAACTAATTACCGCCGAACCTGATGCGCCCCACGAGCTAGTTGAAATTGGTCTTGAACACGAGCAGCAGCACCTTGAACTGCTCTTAATGGACATAAAGCACGCTCTCTCGCTGAACCCCCTGAATCCCTCGATTTACCCCGAGCCACCTGCGGAGAAAACCCCGCCTCGCTCGCTCGGGTCCTGGGTACCCGTGAGTGGCGGGGTGGTCAAAATTGGCCAGGACCCCCATCGGGAAGAATTTGGGTTTGATAACGAGAAGCCCTCTCATCAGGTGTTCTTGAATGATTTCGAAATTGCTAGCCACCTTGTGACCAATGGTGACTGGCTAGAGTTCATGAACGATGGCGGGTATGACCGCCACGAGCTTTGGCTCTCGGCGGGCTGGAAAGCGGTGAACGACCAGCAATGGCGTGCGCCGCTGTACTGGACACATCATGAAGGTGGCTGGCACCACTACACACACCACGGGAATCTGTCGGTAGATCCGGGTAACCCCGTTAGTCATGTCAGCTACTTCGAAGCAGATGCCTTTGCGCGGTGGAAAGGGGCCAGGCTGCCTACTGAAGCGGAGTGGGAACATGCTGTCGCCACCCACACACCGCCACCCGAAGGGTTGCCCTCAGAACACCCTTTTGGAATCACCGGACTCACTCCCAAGGCTTCAAGGAAGACTGGGGCTCTGGTTCAGACATTTGACACGTTATGGCAGTGGACCCAATCTGCCTACCTGCCTTACCCCGGTTTCATCCCTGCGGACGGCTCGCTTGGGGAGTACAACGGCAAATTCATGTCGGGCCAAATGGTGCTCCGTGGCGGAAGCTGCATCACGCCAGTTGGTCACACACGCCTCACCTATCGCAATTTCTTCTCCCCCGAAAGCAGATGGCTCTATTCCGGAATTCGTCTTGCCCGCTGAGCCACTGAGTTTCTCAGAGGGTGACCAGCTCAGGTCGTGGCTATCACGCACACCCCCGCAAATCCCACCAAAATGGCTCTACGACCAACGAGGATCTGAGCTGTATGAGCACATCACTCGGCTCCCGGAGTACTACCCCACCCGGACGGAGCGCGGAATTCTCACTGAGCACGCCGCGGCTATCGCCGATTTGACACAGGCGAAGACAGTCATCGAGCTGGGGGCCGGATCCCCGGAAAAGAGCAGCATTCTGCTTCGCGAACTTGGCATGCGTGATTCAGGACACGAATTTATCCCCGTGGATATCAGCACGACCTATCTCGAACACATTGAATCCTCCATGGCCAAGACACTGCCGCATGTCACGGTGCGACCCATCCAGGCCGACTTTGCGGACAGAATGCCCTTCACGCAAGGGGAGCCTGCTCGACTCGTGTTGTTTCTCGGTGGCACCCTCGGAAATCTCGACCGATTAGAGAGAGCGGAGTTTCTCGCCCGGGTCTGCGCAGCCATCGAGCCGGGAGACTTTTTCCTTCTCGGCGTTGACCTCATTAAATCCCGCGACCGACTCATTGCTGCCTACTACGACCGCTCCGGAGTCACCGAGAAATTCATCAGAAACATTGTGAACGTTGCCCGCAAGCGTTGGGGAGCCACGGTGTTCGACGAGCATTTCGACTACCACGCCAGCTGGGTAGACGAAGAGTCAAGAGTAGAAATGTCCCTCGTTGCAAACCAGCCAACAGTGATGACAATTCCCTCACTGGATACCACGCTGTCGTTCGGGGTTGGTGACCGAGTATTGGTCGAAACTTCACACAAGTTCACCCGAGAATCAATCACCCAAGAAGTGTTGGGGTCCAGCCTGAGTGTGGCGAGGGCCTTCTCAGACGTCAAGGAAGACTTTTTAGTAATGCTGTTCACGAAGGAGTGAAAACAGTATTCGCTCACCCCCGACCCCCGCGGGAGAAAACGGCTGATGCCTAGCGGTGTTCGGGATTCCGAGTAAAGCCAAAGCGGTCTCCACCGTCCCAGCCGGCGCGACTATTGCCCCCCGAGGGGAATC
>JAFMDO010000008.1 GCA_017857245.1 Pontimonas sp. | reverse complement strand
CCTCCGACTTCGCTTACCAAGTGGTCAAGCAGGTCGGTAACTACGGTGAGATCTTCGCAGCGCACCTCACCCCCTTGGGCCTCGAGCGCGGTGTTAACTCGCTCTGGACCAATGGTGGATTGATGTACGCTCCTCCTTACCGGTAATAATCTGGTCACACAGGTGTTATGAGCTTGGGAGGGTAACTTTTAATGAGTTCCCTCCCAAGCGCACCCCCCAAGCCGCCGCTCTGGCGCGACATCCGGGTCCTGCGATGGGCCTTCCAAATTCTTGTCCTCGCCATCGTGGTGGGGATTATCTACTGGCTGTATAGCAATTACCAGACCAATATTGCTAAGAGCAGCATCCCCACAGACCTTCGGTTCCTGGACAATCCCACCAGCTTTACTATTCCCGGAAACGACCTCAACCAGAGCCAGCCCGTTCGGGACGCTTTTGTTCAGGGCTTTTACAACACTCTTCGGGTCGCGATTGTCGGCATACTTCTCACCACCGTTCTCGGCACTCTCGTGGGCATCGCCCGCCTGTCGAAAAACTTCATGGTTCGACTGGTGGCAACCTCTTATGTCGAGCTCATTCGCAACATTCCCCTGCTTCTCCTCCTCACCTTTATGAACCTTGCGGTGGTGTTGCAAACATTCCCGCGCATTGAGGACGCCTGGTTGCCGCTGGACCTCTTCGTCATTTCCAACCGCGGAATCGCAATCCCCTGGTTCGAAGGGTCAGGCGCCATCATTCTGTCCCTCCTGGCCACTGCTCTCGTGGTGACCTGGCTCGTGGTGAAAATTCGCGGCCGGGTATCTGATTCGACCGGAAAACCAGCGCGGTCTCTCGTCTGGGGAGGGCCTACCTTTGTCGTGCTGATGATTGGTGGCTGGGTCATCCTCGGCTACGACTGGGTCCTACCGTTTGTGGATGACCGTGCCACCAGTGGTGGGCTCCGTCTCGATCCATCATTCTTTGCTTTGCTCGTCACCCTGGTCGTGTATACCAGCGCCCACGTCGCCGAGATCGTCCGGGGCTCCATTCAAGCCGTCGCTAAAGGTCAAGGCGAAGCAGCGGACGCCCTCGCCCTCTCTGGCGGGCAGAAGATGCGCCTGGTCGTTTTGCCCCAAGCCTTCCGCATTGCTATGCCCGCTTTGGGAAACCAGTACTTGAATCTGATTAAGAACTCTTCTCTGGGCGCCACCATTAGTTACTTTGAACTCACTCAGATTGCTCAAATCACGGTGGGTAATGGGTCCCCCGCGGTTCCCGCCTTCACACTGACGCTGCTGGTCTACCTCATGATTTCCCTCATCACCAGCGTCATCGTCAATATCGTCAATCGCCGACTTGCGCTGGTGGAGCGATGATGACCTGGATGAGGCGAAACCTCTTTAGAACCATCGGAGATTCCCTCCTGACGGTAGTTTTCGGATCCCTCGCCCTCTACGTTGTTTGGGGTCTGGCTCAGTTTATTTTTGTCACGGGGCGCTGGGAGATCATCCAAGTGAACCTGAAGATTTTGCTCGTGGGTCGTTTCCCAGAGGAACTCTTGTGGTTGGTCACCGGATCCATCATGGCCTTGGCCTTCTGGATTGCAGCAGCAGCCGCCTCTTCGCTCTCAACGAAAGAAACCCGCCCCAGCCTGGGGGTAAGAATTTGGCACGCTCTGCAACGATTTGGCCTACTTGCTGGCACAGGGTTGCTGCTGATTGCCTTAGCCGGAGACGTTGCTTCCGTCATCATCGGCGCCTTGATCCTCGCCAGCATTGTGCTGGGGCAGCTGATAGGGCTGGCGCGGCGAAAGATTGTTGCTCTCCGAGCTATTTCCTCGTGGGTGTGGCATCTTTTACTCGCAGTTGCTCCCTTGACGATGATTTCGGCAACCTTGTTGCAGGCCAGTGTGGATCTGTGGGAGGGGTTCTTAATCAACTTCTATATCGCGATCATCAGTATTGTTCTGAGCTTCCCGTTGGGTGTTCTTCTGGCCCTGGGGCGGCGGTCAGCTCTCCCCATCGTGCGGTTGATTTCGACCAGCTATATCGAGCTGATTCGAGGCGCACCGCTGTTTGTGTTGTTGCTGCTCGCTGGTGTGGCGCTCGAGTTCTTTGTCCCGAGCGCTCTTGCTCCCGACAAGATTTTCCGCGCCGTGACCGTCTTCACACTTTTCACCGCCGCCTATATCGCCGAAATCGTGCGCGGTGGCCTGCAGTCCATCCCTCGGGGACAAACC
Organism: Pontimonas sp.; assembly: GCA_017857245.1. Taxonomy (GTDB): domain Bacteria; phylum Actinomycetota; class Actinomycetes; order Actinomycetales; family Microbacteriaceae; genus Pontimonas. The sequence goes on along the minus strand of JAFMDO010000008.1, from coordinate 36,048 downwards.
GAAGCTGGCAAAGCACTCGGCTTAAGCACCACCAAGATCACCTCTTTGGTGACACTCCCCCAGGCGCTGCGCAACGTTATTCCTGCGCAGATTGGGCAGTTCATTAGCTTGTTCAAAGACACCACGCTCGCTGGTGTTGCCTTGAATGTGTTGGACCTTTTGAATGTCGGAACGGCAATTACCAAACAGGAGGACTTCCTGGGTCAAGGCCTCATCTATGAGGCATTGGCCTTCGTCGCGCTGCTGTTCTGGGTGGGGTCCTATGTGATGAGTAGAGAAAGCCAACGAATCGAGAAACGGCTGGGAGTGGGTCAGAGATGAGTAACGACGTTTTCACCGACGCAACAAAGATGTCCGGCAATAGGACCGACGATGACGCGATTGTCGTCATGGACAACGTGTATAAGCGGTTCAAGGACTTCGAAGCGCTCAAGGGCGTGAATTTCAAGGTCGGCAAGCAAGAGGTCGTCGTCGTGATCGGGCCCTCCGGCTCGGGAAAGTCCACCCTGATTCGGTGCATCAACCGACTCGAGGAGCACGATGATGGTCGCATCATCGTCGATGGCACAGAGTTGACCTCCGACATTCGCAATATTCAGGAGATCCGGCGAGAAACCGGGATGGTGTTCCAGAATTTTAATCTTTTCCCCCACCTCTCCATCATGACCAACGTGGCGATGGGGCCGCGGCAGGTTCGTCGCATGCCCAAAAAAGAGGCAGAAGCTCTCGCGCTCGAGCTTCTGACCAGGGTAAAGATCCCGGAGCAGGCCGATAAGTACCCCGCCCAACTCTCGGGCGGTCAGCAGCAGCGAGTCGCTATTGCTCGGGCACTTGCCATGAAACCCAAAGTGATGCTCTTTGACGAGCCGACCTCCGCACTGGATCCCGAAATGATTAACGAGGTTCTGGATGTCATCAAAGAACTCGCGAAAGAGGGCATGACCATGGTCGTGGTCACCCACGAAATGGGCTTTGCAAGAGAAGTTGCCGACCGAGTGGTCTTCATGGCTGAGGGCGAAATCGTCGAAGTGGGAACTCCCACAGAGATTTTTGACCACCCCAAGGAAGAACGCACCAAGAAATTCCTCTCCCAGATCCTCTAAGCGCTGCGGTGGCATGACTCAATGCCCCCGCCCTAGACTTGGCACCCAACACAGGCAAGGTGGCGTTTTTCATGGAGATATGGGTCTCGATTGGACTTTCTGCACTAGCAACACTCAGTATCGCCCTCATCGTGCTGTTTGGGGTGTGGCTTTTTGTCCGAATCGTGGGTCGAAGAATTCAGTGGCTGCAGCCCGGATATAACGCCATCCGGCCCCGATTGCGGTTCTTCATCCTCACCGTTGCCCTGCATTTTAGTTTTCAGGTCGTGGACCTTTCCGGAGAGCGCTGGTGGCTCATCACCAGCCCGCTCTTTCTCGTGGCGTTGATTCTTTCTGCCGGATTCCTCCTTCAAGCAGCCGTCAACTTCGCGGTGAGCCAATTCATTGACAAGTTTGAGTCCGAGGATCAAAGCGATGCGGAAACCAGGCGCATGGCCACCCAGCTTCGCCTGATCCGGCGGCTCGCAAACGCCATCATTGGCATTCTCGCGCTCGGGTTTGCTCTCTTTGTGTTTCCCCAAGTTCAAGCCCTGGGAGCGGGTGTCTTGGCTTCTGCGGGCGTGTTGAGCGTCGTGGGAGCCCTTGCCGCCCAAGCAGTGCTGGGAAACTTGTTTGCCGGTATCCAACTGGCCTTTAGTAACGCTATTCGTGTCGGCGATGTCGTCGTTGTCGAAGGCGAATGGGGCACGATTGGAGAAATCACGCTGTCCTACGTGGTCGTTCATATCTGGGATGAGCGCCGATTAATCGTTCCTTCCACCCACTTCACCAGCAATTCTTTTGAAACCTGGACCAGAAAATCCTCCCAAGTCATGGGCACCGTCTATATGGACCTCGACTGGAGAGTTCCCCTGGACAAGGTGAGAAAAGAATTTGAGTCTTTCCTCCAAGGAAACCCGCTCTTTGACGGCCGAGTCTCGAGCGTGCTGGTCACGGACGCCGTGGGCGGATATGTGCAGGTCCGGTTCCTTATTTCTGCCAGTGATTCCTCTCAGCAGTGGGATCTGCGCTGCGAAGTGCGAGAACACATGGTCACCTGGATTCAAAAGAATCACCCCCATGCCCTCCCCATCACGCGCGTCAGCCTGGATGCCCCCGCGGCCTCCCCTGCTCCCAAGAAGTGACCATTCGCGCCATCCGGATCACCGGAGACCCTGTCCTTCACACCCCGGCACGACCCGTGACCGACTTTGGTGACGACCTTGCCACCCTCGTCTCCGACATGATCGAAACGATGCGCGAGGCCCCAGGTGTGGGATTGGCAGCACCACAAATTGGGGTTGCCAAGCAAGTCTTCGTCTGGGAGTGGGAAGACGACTCACACGTCCTCCACGAGGGGGCCATCGTTAACCCCTCGCTGTGGCGATCCAGGCCCCGGGGAAAACTGGACGAGGACGCCGACAGCGAGGGGTGTCTTTCGGTTCCCGATTTCCGCTATCCCACCAGACGATCAGAAAAAGTGGTGCTCACCGGTCTCTCCCCCTCCCGGGAACCCCTGCGCATTGACGCACACGGGTGGTTGGCGCGAATTTTCCAGCACGAGTGGGACCACCTTCAAGGTGATCTCTATATCGACCGGCTCGGTTTCCGCTTGCGCCGTCAGGCGCGAGCGGATATCCGCGAGGCGGGCTGGGGGAAACCTGGCCTGGCGTGGGTGCCAGGGGTGGATGATTTCGAAAACTCAGGCCATCAGACCGAAGAAACGTAAACCTCCAGCGACCAAACCTGCGGCGAGCAACACCAGAAGAAACGGCGCCTTGAAATAGAGCAGAGCTGCCGCCACACCCACGGCGGGGACCCTGGCGTCAACCACCAGGCTTGCATTTTCTTGAAGGGCTTGCGCCACCACCAAAGACGCCAGCAAAGCCACTGTGGCGAGGCCGGCAATACGAGAAATCAAGGCCCCCTCCACCAGGCGTTGCGGAATCACGTAGCCGGAGTTTTTCAAACCCCACACCAGTAAGGAAGCGGCAATAATTCCTAGCCACACGGTCATCGAACACCCGCTTCGCCAGGCTCGGGGGCATGGGGCGCCACGTGGTGGCGATAGAAACCGGTGGCAATCCCTACCGCTGCCGCACATAACACCGGTATTCCGGCCGGAACAGCCGGGATCAACACCGCCGTCACCGCAGCGGCAGCCACCGCAACAACCACGGGCTCAAGGGAGGTGAGCCTCGGCCAGAGCAGTGCCAGGAAAGCAGCAGCGGCAACCGCATCCAGGCCCCAGGTTTGAACATCGCCCAGAGCATCACCGGCAAGAGCGCCCACGAGGGTGGACAGATTCCACCCGAGATAGAGCCAGAAGGCTGTGGCCCAAAAACCGTGTTGAGAGGGGAGGCGGCCTTCCTGTGCGGTGGAGACTGCCGTTGTTTCATCCACCGTGAAGTGAGCGGCAAGTGCCCGGCGAAAAAAACCTCTCCCGATGATAGGGGACATGGTCAGCGCATACAGAGAATTTCTCGCCCCCAGTAACCCCGAGGTGGCAATAGCGGCAGGAATAGCAGCAAGCCCCCCCGTGGCTACAACCCCGATGAAGGCGAACTGGGAAGCGCCAGAGAACATCACCAGGCTTAAGACCATGGTTTGCCACAGCGTGAAGCCTAACGCCACCGACAAGGCTCCGAAAGATACCCCAGAGAGCGACACCGCAAAAGCGACCTGGAAGCCTTGCGCGCGAGCTTTTCGCAGTCGAGGAGCGGCGAATCCCTCAGTCATTGCTGGAGCTGGCGCTCTCACGAAGCTCCACCCCGTGGACACCGTTATGGAACTTCAGGGTAGGAAACGCTGCGCAAACGCTGAAACCAACACCGGGAACCCAGTGGGCCGAAAAAACACCACCAAACGCTTCTGTTCGGTGTTTCATATCTTTGATTCCCCGACCATCGAGCGTCTCGACCAGCGCTGCCTGGTCCTCCCCGATGGTGTAGCCGGTCCCCTCGTCAGAGGCGAATCGGCGCCGAGTGCGGATCCCGTCGTCATCCACGCGAACGTGAAGACCCTGTGCGCTCCACGACATCCCAATCTTTGCGGTCGTTCCCGGCCCTCCGTGGGCGCGGACATTATTGAGGCTCTCCTGGAGGATCCGATAGACCGCCAGTTCAGCACTTGGCGCCAGCACAAAAGGAGTGCCGGTTTCTCCATAGGACACCGCGACACCAGAATCTGTCATTGCAGAAAAAAGATCGTGAATCGAGACGAGGCTTGGTAACGCTTCAACCTCCTCCACGCCACCGCGCGCCGAGTTCACCACCCGCCTGACGTCGCCGAGAGTTGCGCGAGCCGAATCCGCGAGGGCTTTAGCGGCCCTGGAAGCCACCTGCGGATCAGAAGTGGCCGTGAAGGCGGCGCCCTCGGCCTGGGCAATCATCGCCCCCAAGCTTGTCGCCGCCGATTCGTGCACTTCAGTGATCATGCGCATGCGATCTGCTTGTTCGGCGATCACCATTTCGAGGTCAGATTTTTCCAAGAAGGCGCTCAGGTTTTCTTCCCTGGCGCTAGAGCTCGAGGAACGAGGGGATTTTGCGCGCGACGCCCACACAAGGGCCCCCCAGGAAACAACAAGAATCCCCAATAGTGTCGGGACAAGCCACAAGGCATTCTGAAGAATAAACCGTGCCATGGGCTCCTCAACATTGTGTGCGAACGTGGGATTGGCGGGGTGGAGCGCAACCCACCTGTGGCTCCTCGACTTGGACTTGAACCAAGAACCTACCGGTTAACAGCCGGTCGCTCTGCCAATTGAGCTATCGAGGATTACGAAGCTAAGCCCCGATGCTACCAGAGCATTCGGGACCTCTTCCTTCGATTACTAGGCTAGTAGCCCGCTTCCACGTCCACAACACCCACCAGTGGCTCTCCCGCCACGTAGGCCTCGGCATTGGCTCTAATCCGCGCCGCCAACAAGGGCCTTGTCATCTCGGGTGTATCGGCCGAATGCGAGGTAATCACAGCCCGGTTGTGCTCCCAGATAGGGTGATCGTCAGGAAAAGGTTCGGGATCCATAACATCTAAGCCCGCCCCCCACAATGTCCCCGCCGCGAGCGCACCCACTACTGCATCGATGTCGACGAGGCTTCCCCGCGCGATATTCACCAGTACGGCGTGATCCGGCATCAATGCCAATTCACGCTCGCCAATAATGTGCCTGGTGTCTGTCGTTGCGGCAGCAGCAATCACGACGGCATCCGCTGCAGGGAGCGCGGTATGCAGGGCATCCGGGGTGATGGTTTCCCCAGCGCCTGGAACACGCACGGTTCCTCGTCGAACGATGGTGATCTGAGGGCGAAACGGTGCGACCAGCTCCATCAGCGCTCGCGCAACCCCACCAGCACCCAGGATGACGATGTGGCGACCGAAAAGCGAGAGCCCGGATCGATGTTCTTGCCACCTCGCTTCCCTCGCCTTTCGAGGAAGCTCGCGCAGACAGGCCAAAAGCAGAGCGAGCGCATGCTCTGCGACGGGCTCGGAGTAGGCACCTTTGGCGGAGGTCACCACGGGCCTTGCGTCCTCGGGTAATGCGGCGAGAGACAGCAACACCGAAGCAAAAGCGTCAACGCCTGCCCAGGGCAGTTGAACCCAGCGAATGCTGGGGTGAGATTCCAGAATGGCCTGCAACTCGTCGGCTCGCTGTTCACTGAGCCAGACGAGGCCTGTTGTATCGGGGCCCAAGGGAACAATGTCCACGCCCGTGCCAGCGGCGGCGCTCAGGAAAAACTCCGACGGATCCGGAGCAAGCGAGAGCGGGCCCGGAGTGAGAACCCGGTGGGGGCGCACCTCGGGAACAATCTCACGGTGTTGAACCATCTTTACTCCTCCCTGAGTTCTCGTCGATCGCGTTCCAAGTGAACCAGGGATTCTTGCAAGGCGCGATAATTGTCCGGGTCTCCGGTGGGATCACTGCGTTGCAAGGCACTCAGCACCTCCGCCTTTTTTCTCAAGAGCTCGCGGTCGAGCAAAGAGGAAGTCACCCCTTCGCAGTACCGGGCGGTTTGATGAGCCTGCTCTGGCAGAGGTCCCACAGCGAGTTGGCCGACCAGGGTCGACAACGCTGAGGGTGTTTCCTCCGTGACCTTCGCCACCCACTGCGGTGTGGGGTAGTACTCAAGAGCAGAAATCATGGCGTCTCGAACCAGAGTCAGCGCACCATGGGAGTACTGGGTTGCCAGCACCGCAGTTGCGCGCTCTAGCGGCACGATATCGGGATGCTGCAAAAGCACCATCAGCCCGTCTCTTTCCAGTGCAGTGACGGGATCCTTCGAGAGCGATGCCATTTGATACGGGGCTTCTTGCCCCCCGGGGGAGGCATCACCTGAGATCGGCAGTGGTGCGGCGGGTGTGCGGGGGGCAGTGGTGCGAATTTCTCGAGCAACATCATCGGGGTTCATCCCCAACCACCCGGCCAACTCCCGGGCGTATCCATCGCGAATCACGCGGTCACGGATTTTTCCCACGATCGGAGTAGCCATTTTTAGCGCCTGCCCGCGGCCTTCCACCGTATTGAGGTCGCAGGAATTCATCACCTGCCTAATCATGAATTCATACATCGGGCGACGGAGCGCAATGACTTCCCGAAGCGCTTCATCACCGCGTTGGATCCGGACATCACACGGGTCTAATCCCTCTGGGGGCACAGCAACAAAAGTCTGCGCGACAAAGCGTGATTCTTCGACAAACGCGCGGGAGGCAGCTTTTTGACCAGCCTCATCGGGGTCAAACGTGAAGATGACCTCTCCCCGAGCGCCCTGGGAGGGGTCATCAGAATCACCCAACACCCTCCTCACCACCGTGATGTGATCAGAACCAAACGCGGTACCGCAGGTGGCGATCGCGGTCGTAATTCCTGCAAGATGGCAGGCCATGACGTCGGTATAGCCCTCGACAATGACCACTTGACGGTTGCGGGAGATATCCCTTTTGGCAAGATCAAGGCCATACAACACGCGAGACTTGTGATAGACCGGAGTTTCGGGGGTGTTGAGGTACTTCGGGCCCTGGTCATCGTCGCGAAGTTTTCTCGCGCCAAAACCGATCGTCTGACCTGACACATCGCGAATGGGCCACACCAGGCGCCCCCGAAAGCGGTCGTAGGACCCTCGATCGCCCTGGGAGAGCAGACCCGCCTCGATCAACTCGGGAAGGGTGAAGCCCTTGCCAGTGAGGTACTTGGACAAAGAATCGAAAGAGTTTGGAGCATATCCGACCCCGAACTTTTCGGCGGCAAGAGCGTCAAAACCACGCTCGCCGAGGAATTTTCTCCCCACCTCGGCCTCGGCGGTGAGAAGTTGCTCTCGGAAATATTTTTCCGCGGCGCCATTGGCTTCGAGCAGTCGGGCGCGATTACTCGTGTCGGGGGCTTGCCCGCCTTCTTCATAATGCAAGGCATATCCGAGCTTTCCTGCCAAGCGTTCCACGGATTCTTGAAAGCTGAGGTGGTCCATTTTTTGCAAAAAGGAATAGACATCGCCGCCCTCCCCACACCCAAAGCAATGATAGAAACCTGCTTGCGGGCGCACATGAAAGCTGGGGCTACGCTCATCATGAAACGGGCACAAGCCCTTCATCGAGCCTGCTCCGGCAGACTTCAGCGCTACGTAATCGCCCACCACATCAGCAATATTGATTCGAGTGCGAACCTCGTCAATATCGCTCCGCTTTATTTTTCCCGCCACACGGTCAGTCTAGTTATCCGGCTCGAGACCGCGCTGAGGAGGAGAAAGCTGTGGAAAATCAGGCAAAGCCCAGGCGCTCATAGAGCGCCATAGCTGATTGGTCGGTCAATGAGGCCACCTGGTCGACAACCACGCGCTTCTGCCGTGCTGCCGTGGAGGCGAGGAGGAAGTCTTCGGCAAACACAGTATCCAGGTGGGTGGGATCTTCCAGCATTGCCTCGGCGAGTGATTTCAACACCCCTCTCTGATGCACATACAGCGCCTGACGTGCGGTGTGAGACATCACATGAATCGCCACAATACCCTTGAGCAGGGTGATTTCATCCTGGGTGTCGTCAGGAACATTGACCCTCGAGCCCTCGAGCTCCGCCTGTACCGCAAAACGGCCGATCAGGGTGCTGGTGAGCGTCTTGAGGACTCCTAAGTCTTTGCGGGTGCCGGCATAAAGGGCAACGGAATCGAAAACGCTCGCCAAACGATCCCAAGCGCCCTCGATGTGCGCCGTGGGAATGTTTCCCACCCAGGGGCCCATTCCCGTCAGGACGTCCGCTCGTGTGCGGGGACTGCTCAGGCTTCGGGGGTCGACATAGCCATTCACGATTGCGTCCTCAAAATCGTGAACGGAATACGCCACATCATCAGAAAAGTCCATGACCTGGGCCTCAGCGGTGAGAACCCGGTCCCGGTGTCCCTGCCTCGCCCAAAAGAAGACTTCTTCGTCATCGGGGTAGGCGCCAAATTTTTCACGCCCGCTAGGGTCGCTCACCGCGCTCTCAACACCCCAGGGGTATTTCATGCTGCCCAACAGGCTGGCTCGGGTCAGATTGAGGCCGCGGGAGACCCCGTGGGCGTCCAGAACTTTGGGCTCCAATCGAACAAGGAGCCGGAAAGTTTGCGCGTTGCCTTCGAACCCACCGCAATCACTGGCCCATTCGGAAAGGGCTTTTTCACCGTTATGTCCAAACGGGGGGTGACCAATGTCGTGGGCCAGACAAGCCGTTTCTACCACGTCCGCGTTCAGGCCCAGCCGGGAGGCCAATTCCCGCCCGATCTGGGCAACTTCGAGAGAATGGGTAAGCCGATTCCTGGCAAAATCCAGACCCTGCGAGGGCGAAAGCACCTGGGTTTTTGCTGCCAAACGGCGCAGCGCTGAGGAATGCAGCAGGCGACCGCGGTCCCTGGCAAAGTCGCTGCGGGAGGACGAGTGAACTTCGGGAACAAAACGTTCGCGGTCGGCGTCTCCGTATTCTCTAGCCTCCACTGGAATCCACTTCCGCAAGGTGGAGCGCACTGCGCTGGCTGGAGGAGAGTTCTTGGGAATCTAACCACTGGTCCGGCAGGTGGGTTTTCTTCGCCGATCCTTGGCGGCCGCGGGGTGCTTCCACACTATTTCCTGGGTAGGGGGCGTCAAAATCAAGTTCCCCAAGGAAGTCATCCATTTGGGCGAGAGATTCCACTGTGGCAAGTCGCGCGCGGAGATCTCCCCCGACCGGGTAGCCCTTGAAGTACCAGGCCACGTGTTTGCGCACATCCCGGCACGCTCGGTCTTCCTGGCCGTCAAAAAATTCCACCAAAAGCTCCGCGTGCCGCCGGAAAGCTTTCGCCACCTCGGCTACCCCCGGCTGATAGCGCTTGATGCTGCCACGAAAGGCCTCTTGAAGGTCACCAAAGAGCCATGGGCGTCCGAGACAGCCTCGGCCCACGACGACGCCGTCACAATCGCTCTGAGCCGCCATGGCTAGGGCGTCCTCCGCCTTCCAAATGTCTCCGTTGCCCAAGACAGGGATGCTCGAAATGCTGGATTTCAGTTCACCAATCGCATCCCAATCCGCTTTACCGGAATAATACTGAGACGCGGTTCTGGCATGCAGCGCGATGGAGGCCACACCGGCGCCCTCGGCAGATTTTCCCGCCTCCATGAAAGTCAGGTGAGAATCATCGATGCCCTTGCGCATTTTTACGGTGACGGGGATATCTCCCGCAGCGTTCACTGCCCCCTCCACAATCTGGCGAAACAGGCTCTTTTTCCAGGGAAGCGCGGCTCCCCCGCCTTTCTTGGTCACCTTGGGAACTGGGCACCCAAAGTTCAAGTCGATGTGATCACACAGATCCTCATCCACCAGGAACTTCACGGCTTCGGACACCGTGTGGGGGTCCACCCCGTAGAGCTGGATGCTGCGTGGGGTTTCTGATTCGTGATGCTTAATCAATCGCATGCTGGTGGGGGTTCGCTCCACTAACGCGCGCGAGGTGATCATTTCCGAGACGTACAGCCCCGCCCCATACTCCCTGCACAACCGGCGAAAAGCAGTGTTGGTGATACCGGCCATCGGGGCCAAAACCACGGGAATAGAAAGCTCCAAAGGCCCGATACTTAGGGGCTTTGAGGCAGTCTGGACCTCCATTCCCGCTACGCGCCGATCAGTGCTTGTGCGAGATAGCCCTGAAGATTATCCAGCGATACCCGTTCTTGCGCCATGGTGTCGCGCTCGCGAATGGTGACGGCGTTATCCGTCAAGGATTCAAAGTCAACGGTCACGGCAAAGGGGGTTCCGACTTCATCGCCTCTGCGGTAGCGACGTCCAATCGCGCCGGCATCGTCGAATTCCACGCTCCAGTAGTTGCGCAGATCATCGGCAATCTTCTGCGCCAGAGGCGAGAGCTCCTCGTGTCGAGACAGTGGCAAGACAGCAACTTTGGTCGGCGCTAGACGACGGTCCAGGCGCAGAACGGTGCGCTTATCCACCCCGCCCTTTGCATTCGGAGCTTCGTCTTCTTCATAGGCGTCTACTAAGAAAGCCATCAGCGACCTGGTCAAACCGGCAGCCGGCTCGATGACGTAGGGAGTCCAGCGTTCATCCAAGGCCTGGTCAAAATAGGACAGGTCGGTGCCGGAGTGCTCGCTATGGGTGGAAAGGTCAAAGTCGGTCCGATTTGCCACACCTTCGAGCTCACCAAATTCACCGGAGGGGAAGCCGAAACGGTATTCAATATCAACGGTGCGCTTGGAATAGTGCGACAGTTTTTCCACGGGGTGTTCATATAACCGCAAATTGTCCGGGTTGATCCCCAGCCCCGTGTACCAGGCAAACCGCTGGTCAATCCAATACTGGTGCCAGGTCTCATCTTCGCCGGGTTTCACGAAGAACTCCATCTCCATCTGCTCAAATTCTCGGGTGCGGAAGATGAAGTTTCCCGGGGTGATTTCGTTGCGGAAACTCTTGCCAATTTGGGCAATCCCGAACGGTGGTTTCACTCGGGCGGTTTGGACCACGTTATTGAAGTTGACAAAAATTCCCTGTGCCGTTTCGGGGCGCAGGTAGTGCATCCCTGCTTCATCATCGACGGGTCCCAAATACGTCTTGAGGAGCCCACTGAACTCTTTAGGTTCGGTAAATGACCCTTTATTTCCACAATGCGGGCAGGCGATGTCGGCGAGGCCGTTCTCGGGAACCCGACCCTTCTTTTCTTCGAACTCCTCCAACAAGTGGTCGGCGCGGTAGCGCTTGTGGCAGGAAAGACACTCGACCAGAGGATCGCTAAAGACGTCAACGTGGCCAGATGCATTCCACACTGCTGTCGGCAAAATAACCGCCGAATCTAACCCCACGACGTCTGCGCGGGTAGTCACCATGTTTCGCCACCACTGGCGCTTGATGTTTTCCTTGAGTTCTACACCCAGGGGCCCGTAATCCCACGCTGAGCGAGAACCGCCATAGATTTCACCGGATTGGTACACGAACCCCCGGCGTTTGGCGAGCGCAATGACGCTGTCAAGCTTGCTTTGTGGCGCCACGTCGGAGCTCCCTTAGGTAACAATCAGACCAAACAACTCTTGACCATCCTATCGAGAGGGCTCAGACGAACCAGACGGCTGGTCCACAGCTCCCCCGAAACGGCGCGTGCGACGCTGGTACTCCTCAATGGCTTCCCACAACTGCACTCGGGTCATATCCGGCCACAGTGTGGGCAAGAAGACCATTTCCGCATACGCGCTCTGCCACAGCAAAAAGTTGCTGGTCCGCCGCTCACCCGAGGTTCGGACAAACAAGTCCACATCGGGTTGAGAGGGCAGGTAAAGATTTTGGGCAACCGTTTTTTCGCTAATCCGCCCGGGCGTGACCGATCCTGATGCAACAGAGCTCGCAATCTGACGAATGGCATCCACGATTTCCGCCCGCCCGCCATAGTTCACACACATGGTCAGCGTCAACGTGGTGTTCTTCTTGGTGAGCTGCTCCGCTGTTTCAAGATCCTTAATCACACTGGACCAAAGTTTGGGGCGCCGTCCCGACCACCTGATGCGCACACCCCACTCATTGAGCTGGTCTCGCCTGCGGCGCAAAACATCCCTGTTGAAACCCATCAGAAATTTCACTTCCTCCGGAGATCGGTTCCAATTCTCGGTCGAGAAGGCATACACCGAGAGGTGGCTAACTCCCGCTTGCAAGGCCCCTGCCACAACATCGAGAAGCGCTGTCTCTCCGGCTTTGTGGCCCTCAATTCGAGGCAACCCCTGCGCGTTTGCCCAGCGCCCATTCCCATCCATCACCACAGCAACGTGTTGGGGGATTCTGGAATTGTCAAAGTCGGGTGGCTCAAGCCCTGTCCAATTCAGAGGCAGAAAATTAGTCATCAGTGGGTCACCGTTGTTTTTTCGCTGCGATCAAGGTGGGCGAAGGATCGAACATGGCGCTCAAGGTGGAACTGGGTGTAGGCGGCAATAATCCCTGACACCTGAGAGGAAACCCCTGATTCTGCCCTCTCGACAGCCTCCCACTCCCCCGCGAGGAGAGCCTGAAGGAGCTCCTTGGCTCCGGGAGTCAACTGAGGCGTTCCCGGTGGGGCGATATTCGCGGCCACCACGCCACCGAGGGAAACATCGAAGGCGCGGTGGTCCCCAGGCTCCCCCGTGACGGCACACACTTCCAGACTCGGTGACCATCCGGCAAGGGCCAGCGCCCGCAGGAGGTAGCTATCCACAACCTGCCCAGAGGGGTGGTCGCCCTGCGCCAAAGACCGCAGGCCGCCCAGAAGAAGCATGTAGTGGGCTTGCTGGTAATCGTGGTCGCTCAATGTGTCCGCAGTCTCCACCATGACCATGGCGGAGGTGTATTTCGCGTAGTCGTGGCTGATCGCCGAGGAATAGGCACCAATAGTGTCCGCCTGTTGAATGATGTCGAGGCTTTTCCCCTCAAAGAGTTGAACATCCACCGCGGTAAAGGGCTCAAGCCTGGCGCCAAAACGACTTGTCGTTTTGCGGACCCCCTTTGCTACCGCTCGAACTTTGCCCGACTTTTTGCACAGCAACGTGACAATCTTGTCGGCTTCACCGAGCAGATGTGTGCGCAGCACAATTGCATCGTCTCGGTAGGTGGGCACCCCCCTAGTATCCCGGGTAAACCCCAGCATTCATTGGGCGGCACGCTCTGTCCGACTTTGTCTGGAGGGGACTGGAAAAATTCTCCTCTCCCCTGCGGTACTGCTGTGGGGATTGTAAGGTCCCTCCAGCCGGTTGATTTCTCGCCCACGGCGAGCGTTTACACCTCGCTCACACTGCGCTAGTTTTGGACTACCTTCCGCCACCGAGAGTGAGTTCTTTAGTGCTCGATATTGCCAAGCCCTCTGTGTTGTTAATGGGTAATGAGACGGACCCCATATACGCGAAAACTGGGCTCGGCATCGCGCACTGGGATGCCACTAACTGCGTGGGTCAAATTAGATTCACCCCAGAAACAGTCGACGTGGGGCTTCCCGATGTCACCCTAGGCGAGGCGCTCCAGCGCGGTGCCAAGACTGTGGTTCTCGGGGTTGTTGTCATCGGTGGCAGCATTCCGCCGGCAACCCTGACGATTCTGCGTCAAGCCCTGGAGCTTGGCCTTGATATCGCTGCCGGTATGCACCAACGCCTGGGAGATATCCCCGAGCTCCAAGAGGCCGCCCAGAAGTCTGGCCGCCGCATCATTGACGTTCGCGTTCCACCCGAAGAAATCCCCGTGGGAACAGGGAAAAAGCGGACCGGCAAGCGCCTTCTCACGATGGGAACAGATTGCGCCCTGGGAAAGAAGTACACCTCTTTGGCGTTAGCCCAGGAGATGTCACACCAAGGGTTTGACGTTGATTTTCGTGCCAGTGGCCAAACAGGAATTCTGATTTCGGGGGCGGGAATCCCCATCGATGCCGTTGTCGCCGATTTCATATCGGGTGCCGCCGAGATGCTCTCTCCCGATGCGGGTTCCCCCGATCACTGGGACGTTATCGAAGGACAGGGCAGTCTTTTTCACCCGGGATATTCCGCGGTTACCGCAGGGTTGCTCACCGGCTCACAGCCCGATGCGTTTGTCGTGTGTACTCATGCAACGAGGGAACATATGGCGGGGTGGCCGGACTTTCCCTTGCCGAGCATCGGCGAGGTCATTGAGCTCACCGTTCTCATGGCGCAGAGAGTAAACCCGGCAATTCGATGCCTGGGGATTAGCTCCAACACCTCTGGACTCGCCCCGGAGGAGAGAGCCCCTTATCTCGAAGGCCTCGCTCAACGCTGGTCGATGCCCGCGGTTGACCCTTTGCATGGCGGGGTGGAACCGTTGGTTTCGGCCCTGACAACCTGGTAACGATCGTGAAAATGTCGGTTCAAGCGCGAACCTTCCCGCTTGCTGCGCCGTTTTCCATCACGGGCTATACCTTTAGGGAACTCAACTGCGTGTGGGTAACGCTCGAACACGAAGGATTGTGTGGCCGGGGCGAGGGGACAGGTTCCTACTACCTGGGAGAGACCCCCAGCTCTCTCATCGCAAGCATTGAATCAATTCGCACTCGAGTGGAGGCAGGAATCACCCGTGAAGAGCTCTCTACCGTGTTGCCCATTGGCGGGGCCCGCAACGCCCTTGACTGTGCCCTGTGGGACCTGGAATGCAAGCAAACAGGGTCATCGATATGGCAACTTGTGGGTGTCGTGCCCCACGAGCTGACGACGGTGGCCACGCTCGGTATTGATACACCTGAGGCAATGGCGGCGAAGGCGAGGGAATGGGCAGATTTTCCGGCGCTAAAAATCAAGCTGGATAACGAGTTGGTCCTGGAACGAATCAGCGCAATCAGGGAGGTCCGGCCTCACGCCACTCTGGTGATTGACGTGAATCAAGGGTGGACGATGGAAGAACTCGTGACCTACACTCCGGGCCTTGCGGAGTTAGGCGTGTCCTTCATCGAACAACCTTTGCCCAGAGGCCACGATGAGCCCCTGATTGGCTACCAGTCCCCCGTCTCTTTGGGTGGGGATGAGAGCTGTTTGGGCCTGGAGGATTACGAAAGAGTCAAGGACCGATATGACGTCATCAATATCAAACTTGATAAGTGTGGGGGGCTCACCGAAGCCCTCGCTATTGCACACAGAGCGACGCTGGATGGGCTCGAGGTGATGGTGGGAAATATGACCGGGACATCGTTGTCGATGGCGCCTTCGTATGTTGTGGGCCAATTATGCAGTGTCGTGGACATCGATGGCCCACTTCTGTTGGAAAAAGACATACCCGACGGACTGGAATATATGAGCGGTGCCAGGGTGAGCATGCCAACTCCCGCGCTGTGGGGTTAGCGCTACACGGGAGAGCGTCGGAGAAGAGGGTGGGCTCCGCAGGCGGATAATCGGGGCACTCTGGTAGTCGCCCCCCCTCTTAGAGCGAAACTGGGCCTGAACCACAAGCTCATGGCTGAGGGTTGCGCTTAGTGGCTCCCCACCAACTCTGACTCGTGAGCCCTGGTACCCATGCGTAGCGCCCGGTTAACCGCAGATACGATGGCCTTCAACGAGGCAGTGGAAATATCCCCATCAATGCCCACACCCCAGAGGGTTGTGCCATTGACTTCAAGTTCCACATATGCTGCTGCGAGCGCATCCCCGCCAGCGCTGAGGGTGTGCTCAACGTAGTCAAACAGCTTGATGGCCACGCCATGGCGCTCCAAAATACCTAAGAAGGCGGCAATCGGGCCGTTTCCCGTGTGAGCAGCTTCGGATTCTTTATCCCCCTCGCGCAACTTCACCTCAAGTGAAACCTCTCCGTCCATATCGCTGGCCGAGCGGGTAGACAGCAACTCGTAGTGCCCCCACTTCGCTTCGTGCTTTTTCGAGGGCAAGTACTCGTCTTGGAAGATACTCCAAATTTCTTCGCTGGTGACCTCGCCGCCATCCGCATCGGTCTTCGCTTGGACCACCTGGGAAAACTCGATCTGTAGCTTTCGCGGGAGATCGAGCGCATGGTCGGTCTTGAGGAGGTAGCTCACGCCGCCCTTGCCCGACTGAGAGTTCACCCGAATCACGGCTTCATAACTGCGTCCCAGGTCCTTGGGGTCCACGGGGAGGTAGGGAATAGCCCATTCCAGGTCATTCACGGAGACACCTTGCTTGCTCGCTTGGGCCTCCATCGCTTCAAAACCTTTCTTAATGGCGTCCTGGTGGGATCCGCTAAACGCGGTATAAACAAGGTCACCAGCCCACGGGCTTCGCTCGTGCACGGTCAGCTGGTTGCAATACTCCGCGGTCCGTTTGATGTCATCCAAATCACTGAAATCAATCTGCGGGTCAATGCCCTGTGTAAAGAGGTTGATGCCTAACGCCACCAAGTCAACATTTCCGGTGCGCTCACCGTTACCGAAGAGGCATCCCTCGATACGGTCCGCCCCTGCCATGTAGCCCAACTCAGCGGCAGCGACCGCGGTTCCTCGGTCGTTATGGGGGTGAAGACTCACGATGACGTTCTCGCGGTGATTCAGGTGCCTGGACATCCACTCAATGGAATCGGCATAGCGATTAGGCGTCGCCATCTCCACCGTTGCCGGCAAGTTGATGATGACTTTCCGCTCAGGCGTGGGCTCCAAAATTTCCAACACCTGGTTGCAAACATCCACCGCAAACGCGAGTTCGGTCCCCGTATAGCTTTCAGGCGAATATTCGTAATAGACATCCGTGCCAGGCACCATCGATTCCATCGAGCGACACAACCTGGCTCCCTCGAGAGCAATATCGATAATGCCCTGCTTATCGGTGCGAAAGACGACATCCCGTTGAAGAGTACTTGTCGAGTTATAGAGGTGCACAATCGCCTGCTTTGCCCCCACCAGCGACTCGTATGTGCGCTTAATCAGGTGGTCTCTCGCCTGAGTCAACACCTGGATGGTCACATCATCGGGAATCGCGTTCGTGTCAATCAAGCTTCGAACGAAATCGAAATCGGTTTGCGAAGCGGAAGGAAATCCCACTTCGATTTCTTTGTATCCCATGCGCACCAGCAGGTCAAACATCACCCTTTTGCGCTCGGGGCTCATCGGGTCAATGAGGGCTTGGTTCCCATCACGTAAGTCCACCGCGCACCAGCGCGGTGCTTTCGTGATGTGGGCACCAGGCCAGGTGCGATCGCTCAGATCGAGCGGGAACGCCTCGTGATAGGGCCGATACTTGTGAATCGGCATCAAAGATGGCTTTTGATTATTAATCATGAACGTACTTTCCCTCGAAGTGTGGCCCAGACCGTGCTCAGCCGCGACGGGGGGTGGCCTAAAGCAGGACCCCGGCGCGGCGGGGAAGAAGGAGGAGTGCGTTGTTCACCTCTGTAGGCTAACACGCCACCCTCTGAGATAAAAGGGCACCTAGAGCCCCAGCTTGTCGAGCTTCTTTGAGTCGCGTTGCCATTCTTTGGAAACTTTCACGTGGAGGGCCAGATACACCCGCCTGCCCAACAGTTCTTCGATTCCAGCCCTAGCTTCGCTGCCAATTGCTTTGAGCTTGGAACCTCGATGACCAATGATGATGCCTTTTTGGCTGTCACGCTCAACCCACAAATTGGCAAAAATATGCAACAACCCATCATCACGCTCGGTCATTTCATCGACGGTCACCGCGATCGAATGGGGCAATTCGTCCGAGACACCCTCCAGGGTGGCCTCTCGGATGAGCTCTGCTATCCGGGTTTCCTCGCTTTGTTCGGTGGTGGCCTCGCCGTCATACAACGCCTCCGACTCCGGGAGCAGGGCGAGCAGTTCCTTTACCAACACATCCAACTGGGAACCCTTCAATCCAGAGACGGGAATGATGCTCGCCCAGTCCCCCAGTTCATCAACTTCCATGAGCCGCTCAGCGATCATCGCGTTGGAGGCCGCATCAGTCTTGGTGACCAGTGCGATTTTGAGGGCCCGGGGGTATTCCATGATGCTCTGGGCAATAAAACGATCTCCAGGCCCTACTTTTTCGGTGGCCGGAACACACATCGCGATGATGTCTACTTCACCAAGCGTGTGGGAGACAACATCATTGAGACGTTGGCCCAAAAGAGTCCGCGGGCGGTGAACGCCGGGGGTATCGACAATAATGATCTGGCCGTGCTCGCGATGAACGATGCCCCGAATGGCCATGCGGGTGGTTTGGGGTTTTGAAGACGTAATCGCCACCTTGTCCCCCACGAGAGCGTTCATCAACGTGGACTTGCCCACATTGGGGCGTCCCACAAACGTGACGAACCCTGCGCTAAACCCTCGTGGTCCGGTCATGGCAGGGGGATCTCTCCGGTTCGGGCCTGGTCGATTTCCTCACGCAGCGCCTTGCGCTCGAGCCACCCCGCCGTGGGATACACCCGAATCCACGACACTCTTTGGTTTCGCCCCTCCGGGGCTTCTGCCACCAAGCGGATGTCATCGGTATCCGCACTCGAGTCAGCACCGGGTAGGCGACCAATGAGTTTGGTCAGCAAACCACCGACCGTATCGACATCGTCGTGATCCATATCAATGTCGTAAAAATCAGCGAGGTCGTCCAACGAATATTTCGCTGCCACACGGTAGGAATCGGGTCCAATATCCGTGATTTCTTTCACATCGACGTCGTACTCATCAGAGATTTCTCCCACCAGCTCTTCCATCAAATCTTCCATTGTCACCAAACCCGCGATGCCGCCGTATTCATCGACCACCATGGCGAGATGATTTTGTTCGCGTTGCAAAAACCGGAGCGTGTCATCGACCTTTTTACTTTCGGGAATAAACACCGCTGGTTTAGCGAGGGAAGAGATGGCCGTCTTCTTTGCTTGTGCCGGGGCCTCGTGTTGCACTCTGGCAACATCCCGGAGGTAACAAATCCCTACGACGTCATCGCTGTCTTTGCCGATCACAGGAATGCGAGAGACACCCGTGTCAAGAAAGGCCTTCATGGCATCGGCGAGGGAATCGCCCGCCTCGAGCGTGATCATGTCGGTCCGGGCAACCATGACCTCCCGAACAATAGTGTCGCCGAGTTCAAAAATGGAGTGAATAAGTTCTCGGTCTTCATCCTCCAACATGTCCTGATCTGCTGCCTCGTCCACCCAGTTGCGCAGCTGGTCTTCGCTTCGCAACACGGCTGCACCGCCAGAGCCGGGGGTGACAATATTTCCGAGAACAACCAGCCCCTCTGCAACAGGCCCCACCAGCAGGCGAAGACCCCGAACCAGCGGGGCGAAGTTTCGAACCATGACCTTGGCGTGCCGAATTCCCACAGACCGGGGGGATGACCCCACAACAACGAAGGACACGGCAATCAGTATGACGCCAGCGACCAGTAACACTTCCCACCACTGTGAAAACCACGCAGAGACGGCCAAGGTAATCAAAATGGCCGCAATGGTGTCGACCACCACACGAACGAAGCGAACCGCGGTGAGGTGGGGAGGCATGTTGGAAGCAAGGGCGTGGAGCGCTTGTGGTTTGCGTTTGGTTGCCGCCTCCTCCAGTAGGTCGTTTCGCCCCACGACACCCAGCGCTGCGCTAATGGCGGTAAGCAACCCACCCACCACAATGAGCGCAACCGCAATCAGAAGGAAAACAATACTCACGCGGGTTCCTCTGCCAAGGCATCGAATCGAGCAAGGATGTCGCCTTGCAGGCCAAACATTTCTTTTTGCTCATCTGGCTCCGCGTGGTCAAAGCCCAAGAGGTGCAGTAGTCCGTGCACGGTCAGCATGCGCAGCTCAGCCATCAGAGAGTGACCCGCTGTGTTTGCCTGTGCGGCAGCGACGGTGGGACACAGCACAATGTCTCCAAGGATCCCTTCGGCTTCCTCTTCGCCCTCACGCCCTGGACGCAATTCGTCCATGGGAAAACTCAACACGTCGGTGGGCCCGGTTTCGCCCATCCACTGCACATGGAGCTCTTCCATTGCTGCTTCATCCACCAGCACAACCGCAACTTCCGCATCGGGGTGGACCCGCAAACCCGACATCGCAAACAGAACTACCTGTTGAAGGCTCGCTTCGTCGAGGCTGGTTCCCGACTCGTTACTAACTTCAACGCTCACGGGCGTTCACCTCGCGAGCGTCGTGGGCGGCATAGGCCTCAACGATGGCCGACACTAGGGAGTGGCGGACAACATCACTGGAGGTCAGATAGTGAAAGTGGATATCCTCAACATCTTCAAGAATTCCGCCCACCAGCCTGAGACCGCTGTGTCCGCCGGGCACATCGACCTGGGTGATATCGCCGGTGATGACCATTCGGGATTCAAAACCTAGCCGCGTGAGGAACATTTTCATCTGCTCGGGCGAGGTATTTTGGGCCTCGTCCAAGATAATGAAGGCCCTATTCAACGTGCGTCCACGCATATACGCCAGGGGGGCAACTTCGATCGTTCCACTGGCCAACAGTTTGGGGACAAGCTCGGGGTCCATCATTTCGTGGAGGGCATCGAAGAGTGGCCGCAGATAGGGGTCAATTTTGTCGGTCAGGGTTCCCGGCAAAAATCCTAAACGCTCGCCCGCCTCGACCGCAGGCCTGGTCAAGATGATGCGGTCAATCTCTTTCCTCTCCAGCGCCTGGACGGCTTTGGCCATTGCTAAATAGGTTTTACCCGTTCCTGCAGGACCAATCCCGAACACGATGGTGTGGGAATCGATCGCGTCAACGTAGCTCTTTTGTCCCGTCGTTTTCGGGCGAAGTGCGCGGCCCTTGCTGGAAAGAATTGGTTCGGACAAAAAATTAGTCGGAGCCATCCCACTCTGCTGCGCCGCTACCGCAGCACGCATCATGTCTTCTGCAGATAGCTCGGAATTTTTCCGGGCCACCCGACCCATTTCTTCCAAAAGATCTAGGGCCCGTCGCGCATCCTGCTCGGGACCTGAAACGGTGATGGTATTGCTGCGAACAGCAATGGCGAGAGAGGGAAAGTGTTCTTCCACCAGGGCCAAGACCGCGTCGTTGACACCCAGGACCTCCACCATGGAGACATCATCCAGGGTGGCCGTGAGCATCTTGGGGGGTTGAGCGGAGGGCTTAGCCGGCAAGAGTGCCCTCTTCCAGGGTCCCCGCTAACACGTGGGCATGAACATGAAAAACCGTTTGACCCGCTCTCTCACCAGAATTGAAGACCAGTCGGTAGTCACCCTGGGCATGTTCGGTGGCAAGGCTTTGCGCCATGAGGACCATCTCGGCGAGTAATCCCGGATCTGAAGCAGCAAGCTGGGAAACCGTGGCGTACTGCTCAGATTTGGGCACAACGAGAAGGTGAACCGGTGCCTGGGGCGCAACATCCCGGAATGCGATCAAGGTGTCAGTTTCCGCCACAATATCTGCGGGGATTTCCCGAGAAATTATCTTCGAGAAAATGGACGGGTTCTCGATGCTCATAGTCCCCAGTCTAGAGCGGAGGGTTTTCTCGCGCGGCGAGTCATTCCCAGCGTCCTAAGACGTGATTGGCGATGGTCAAGCCAGCCATCCCCGCACTCGAGGTGCGCATCACCAGGGGTCCTACAGACCCCGACACTGCTCCCGCGGCCTCGAGTGCTTCTCGCTCGGATGGAGCGATTCCTCCCTCGGGGCCCACGACCAAGACCACAGGCCCACTCGCGTCTTTCAGGCCCTGCGCCAGCGACGCGGAGGCAGTGGGCTCCAGAAGCATCATGTGATGGGTTCTGGCCAGGTCGCACAGTTGCGCCAACCCGACAAGCGGGGCAACCTGGGGCACCCACGCGCGAAGCGATTGTTTACTGGCCTCGGCGGCAATCTTTCCCCACCGCGCTAGCCCTTTTGTTTCTTTCTCGCCTGACCACCGCGAAATGCTGCGCGCTGCTTGCCACGGAATAATTCGATCCACCCCTAGTTCTGTGCAGGCTTCCACCGCGCGTTCATCGCGGTCTCCCTTGGCCAGAGCCTGTACCAACCACACTTCGGGGCGCAGCGGGGCTATTTGATCCACACTCTCGACTCGAACGAGTACTTTTTTCGGCGACGCCTCGAGCACCACGCACTGCGCCATGGCTCCGTGGCCATTGGTCAGGGCAATCGACTCACCCACGGCCAGTCGAGCCACCGTGACAGCATGACGGGCTTCATCCCCGACGAGCTCGGCGCTGTCGCCAACGTGAAGCCCCTCATCAGCACCCGCTAAATAGAGATGAGCCATTTAGCCAAAAAGCCGGTCGCGGAATTTATGGAACATCCCCTGTTGGGCACCCGCCAGCGACGGGGCGGCGGGCTTGCGGAGCTCTCGAAGCTTTGCCACAAGCTCGGACTCTTTGGAAGAAAGCTTGGTGGGCGTCATCACGTGAAGACCAAAACGCAGGTCGCCGCGCCCATTTCCCCGCAACTTCGTCACCCCGCGATTTTTCACGGTAATCACATCAGCGCTTTGTGCGCCTGGCTTTACCGTCACCGACACTTCGCCATCGAGTGCTTCGAGAGTCACCATCTGGCCTTCGATGGCATCGATCACGTCAATTTCTAGGGTCGCGATAATGTCGTCGCCGGAGCGGGAGTAAATTGCGTCACCACGAATCGTGAATTCCAAGTAGAGATCGCCCGCTGGCCCACCGCCGTGGCCAACTTCTCCCTGTCCGGGAAGGTGAATGCGCTGTCCTGTTTCAATTCCGCCGGGAATATCCACCGACAACGCCCTCGTGGCGCGCACCCGGCCTTGACCTGCGCACGTAGGACAGGGGCTATCGATCACCTCTCCGAAACCACGGCAACTACCACAGGGGCTTTGGGTGACCATGTTGCCAAGGACAGAGCGCACGGTCCGCTTGAGCGACCCGGATCCGCCACAGATATCGCAAGAGCGGGGGGAGCTTCCGGGCGAGGCGCACGACCCATCACAGGTTTCACACACCACAGCCGTGTCAATCTCAATACTCCGCTGCACCCCGAAAATCACATCTTTGAGGTCAACATCGACCCGCAGCAGCGCATCTTGGCCGCGCTCCTTGCGAGAGCGTGGCCCCTGCTGCTGTCCCCCTCCGCCAAAGAAGTTTTCAAAAATATCGCCAAAAGGTCCAAACCCACCAAAACCTTGGTCACCACCGCGGTCGTAGGACGCGCGCTGCGCGGGGTCTGAGAGAACCTCGTAGGCGTGGGTAACCTGCTTGAAACGGTCTTCCGCTCCAGGCTCGCCGTTCACATCGGGGTGGAGCTCACGGGCGAGCTTTCGATAGGACTTTTTGATGGTTTCCGCGTCGGCATCCTTGCTCACACCCAGTACTTCGTAGTGGTCAACACTCACAGATTAAGCTCTTTCCTTATCGTCTTCACCCAAAAGTCTGGACAAATAGCCTGCGACTGCACGAACGGCCGCCATGTTGTTGGAATAATCCATCCGGGTGGGGCCCACGACCCCCAAAGTGGCGCTGGATTCGCCACCCGATTGGTATGCCGAAGCCAAAATGGCTACTTCAGAAAGCGCCCCTTCGTTCTCGCGGCCGATTCTCGCCTGGACATCCGAGGTGTCCCAGTGCATTTCGGTGAAAAGCTTGAGCAGCGTGACCTGCTCTTCAATGGCTTCCAAGACGGGGTACACGCTGCTCGAAAAATCGCCTTCGCCCCGGACCAAATTGGCTGCGCCCGCCATCACTAGCCGATCGGTGCGATGGCCTTCCACGGCATGGGAGAGAGCCTCCACAATGCCGGCCACCAGCGGAGCTCGATCGGGGGAAACCGATCCTGGCAGGGCCTGGAGGACACCCACCACCTCTGCCATCTCCTTGCCCACCAGCAACTGGTTGAGCTGTGCACGAAGCTCGGCAATGACAACCTCGTCAATGTCGCGGGGGCATTCGAGAATGTTCTGGTCAACCGAACCGCTATCGGTAATCAAGACGGTCATGAGTTTGTGGGCACCCAGGGGAAGTAATTCAACATGACGCACGAGGGCAACGCTGAGAGTCGGATACTGCAAAATAGCGACCTGGTTGGTCAGTTGGGAAAGTAGACGCACGGTTCGACCGAGGGTGTCATCGAGGTCTGCAGATTCCCGCAAAAACAGTTCTATGGCGTTTCGTTGGCCCAGGGACAGTGGCCGAACTCCTGCCAGCTGATCCACAAACATTCGATAACCCTTGTCGGTCGGGACCCGACCGGCAGAGGTGTGGGGGGCGCTGATGAGGTCTTCTTCCTCCAACAACGCCATGTCATTGCGGATGGTGGCCGCCGACACACCAAAACCATGTCGATCCGCGATCGATTTTGACCCCACAGGTTCTTTAGAGTCGACATAATCCTGGACGATGACCTTCAAGACGTCGAGGGCGCGTTGAGACACCATGGTGACCGGCCTCCTCGCTAGCAGTCTCTGCGGGTGATTGCTAATTGTATCGAGGAAGACTCTGGGAGTGACTCAGGTGAGCTCCCGCGCAAGGTAATCCGCCACGAGTCGGCCCTGAAGGGTGAGGACCAACCTCCCCGCAAGCGCCGCCTTGCCCTCGAGCAAACCGTTGCCAATGGCTTGGGCGATAAACCCAGAGGTGCCCTCTGCAACATCGTCCTGGGAAATTCCCTCGCGCATGCGAATTCCCAGCAGCACTTTCTCCACCGCCTGGTCGTGTGCGGTCAAAATTTCCCGCGAATGGGCCGGGGACGCACCCGCCCCCACACGATCGGCATATGCCGCGGGGTGTTTCACGTTCCACCAGCGCACCCCGCCCACGTGGGAGTGGGCGCCAGGCCCAACTCCCCACCAATCACTGGAATTCCAGTAGCTGCGGTTGTGTTGAGATTCTTGCTCGCGGCTTCGAGCCCAGTTGCTAATTTCATACCAGCCGTAGCCCGCAGCGCTCAGCAGCGATTCCGTTGCAAGATACATGTCGGCATGAGTGTCATCATCGGGGCTCGCCAATTCACCGCGGCTTATCCGTCGAGCAAGTGCTGTTCCAGGTTCCACAATCAAGGCATAGGCCGAGAGATGATCGGGCTCTAAGGCCACCGCGAAGCTCAGCGTTTCTTCCCACATCTCAAGCGTTTCTCCGGGCGAACCGTAAATGAGGTCTAAGGACACCGCGAGACCCGCATCCCTGGCTTCCTTCACCCGAAGAGGGACCACTTCAGGGTCATGGGTCCGATCCAGTACTGCCAATACCGAAGTGTTCGCCGATTGCACCCCGAAGGACACTCGAGTGACGCCCCCGTCGGCCAAAGCCTGCAATTCTTCACCGGTGACGCTGTCCGGGTTGGCTTCGACTGTCACATCTGCGCCTTCCGCCACGCCCCAGGTGTCCCTGGCCTGCTGGAGAAGTTCGACCAAAGGTTTCGGTCCCAAGAGCGTCGGGGTTCCCCCGCCAAAAAACACGGTGTTGAGTTTTCTCGGCGCAATACCGGTTTCTTTCATTACCCGCGCCGCGAGAACCATTTCGGCTTTGGCGTGGTCAGGATAGGAATCCCTCGAGACACCGCGATGTTCCTCCGCGGTGTAAGTGTTGAAATCACAGTAGCCACAGCGGTGCGCGCAAAAAGGGACGTGGATGTAGAGGCCAAAGGCTCGCTGTTGCGCGCCCCGTGCCACCGAGGGCGGAAGCAGCCCATCCCCGGGTGCAATGTCGCCATCGGGAAGAGGGCTAGGAGACATTGATAAACCAGATGGTGTGCATTCTGGTCAACATCACAGCGATAGTGCCAGCGAGAAGACCCAACACGACGTTCGACATGACTGAGCGCTCCACGAGTGCCCAGACCATGGCGGCAGGAACCATCAGAACCGCTGTAACGCCATACATCCACCATTCCAGTAGCGAACCCGTGGGGGAATTCCCCAGCGCGGGCGCAAAGGCTCCCATCCCCAACTGCACCACCAAAAGCAGCAACACCACGGTCACCGGCCCCAGTGTGAAATCATTCGGGGTTTTGCCGAGAATGGCGAACACCACGGCGCTGACCCCAGCGCCCGCGGCAAGGACTACTTGTGCCCACACAAACCACTCGATCACGAATCACTCCTGCTTAGCTGGCTACGCCCATCAGGATACGGCTTGCACCTGCACGGGACTCGACCACGGCAACAAGTTCACCAGATGCTTCTTCCAGCGCAGCCAGAGGTTGATCAGCAGGCCAGGACTCGGCGTCAACGGCGCGGCCGTGTCGCAAATCATCGGCTTCATCGACGCCAACCTTCACCACAGGCATAATGTGGCGGGCCACCTCGGCCAGGCTGAGCAGCGACGCCTCAGTCAAATCCTCGGCGCGCGATGCTGACTCAACGCTAAAAGGACCTATCCGGTCTCGGGTCAGGGCCACCAAGTGACCGCCCACCCCCAATACGGCACCGATATCGCGGGCCAACGCACGGATATAGGTCCCCGAAGAACACTCCACCACCAGCTCGACATCGATGAAACCTTGCCCCGCGACGCTGTGGCCAACCGTCAGGGAATGAACGGTCACTTGCCGGGCTTTGAGGGTTACTTCCTTGCCTTCACGCGCCAGCGCGTAGGCCCTTTTTCCATCCACCTTGATGGCGCTAAAGCTTGAAGGAACCTGCTCAATCACGCCCGTGAACCCCACGGCCGCCTGGGCGATGGCTTCTGGAGTGCAGAGAGAAAGATTCCCTTGTGCCTCCAACGCCCTGCCTTGTGCGTCATCTGTCGTGGTCGCATAGCCCAAACGCATAGTGGCGCGATAGGTCTTGTCGGCCCCCACAATAAAGGTCAATAAACGTGTTCCCCGCCCCACCCCCAATACGAGCAGTCCGGTTGCTGCGGGGTCCAGAGTTCCCGCGTGGCCGATTTTTTTGGTCCCCAGCGCTCGTCTTGCTTGAGCGACGACATGGTGGGAGGAAACACCCAGCTCTTTATCAACCAGGGCTATCCCCGAAATCATCTAACCCAGCGCCTTGGTATGCCACACGGTCTTGATTTCGACAAACGCAGTGATCCGACCCAAGCCCGGTGCAGGGATGCCCTCCCTCGGAGGGGAGACACGCTTGAGCGTTTCGGCGGCAGCTTGCTCCCACCCGAGAGCCTCGTAACCACTCCCGCCGGCGAGATCCAGAGCATTGACGTCAGCGTGAGAAGCCATCCACGGCATGATGACAGAGGGGTCACCGGTCAGGATATTAACGACACCGCCGGGAACATCGCTGGTGGCCAGCACTTCGGCAAAACTCATCGCTGATAGCGGTTGAGAAAAGTGCGACAGGATGACCGCGGTGTTACCGCTGGTAATGATGGGGGCAAGAACAGCGCTAAGCCCCAACAGGCTTTCTCCTGTTGCCCCCTGTGGAGCTAGGGCCACTACGACCCCGGTGGGGTCGGGCGTGGAGAGGTTGAAGTAGGGACCTGACACGGGGTTACCGTTTCCGGCTATCTGAGCGTACTTATCCGCAAAACCGGCGTACCAGACCCACGTGTCAATGGCGGCGTCAACCTGGGTGCCCGCAGCCCTAGAGCTGACACCTTCGCTTTCGCGAATCTCCGCCACAAATTGATCTCGTCGGCCCTCCAGCACCTCGGCGATTCGATAAAGAATCTGGCCGCGGTTATACGCGGTGAGCCCTGCGAACCCGGGGAACGCGGCCCGTGCTGCCACAACGGCATCCCTGGCATCTTTTCGACTTGCCGATGCTGCGTTGGCTAAAAACTCTCCCTTAGGAGTCTTCGCCTCAAAAGTGTGTCCACTCTCTGAGCGAGGAAATTTTCCGCCGATGTAGAGCTTGTAGGTCTTGGGAACACCGAGTCTGGCCATTATTTTCCCCCTGCTTTCTGATCGCTGGGGCTCAGGTATGCGGCGAGACCGTGACGGCCTCCTTCGCGTCCGTAACCCGATTCTTGGTATCCACCAAAGGGGCTGGCGGGGTCAAACTTGTTGAACGTGTTGGCCCAAATCACACCGGCACGAAGCTTGTCCGCAATTGCCAGCATGCGCGATGCTTTCTCCGTCCAGATTCCGGCACTCAATCCGTAGGGGGTGTTGTTTGCTTTCGCAACAGCCTCCTCGGGGGTGCGGAAGGTCATCACTGAGAGAACAGGTCCAAAGATCTCTTCGCGGGCAATGCGGTGGCTGGTGTGCACATCGGTAAACACCGTTGGGGCAAACCAGAAACCCTTTTCAGGAATCGCACACGCGGAGGTCCACCTCGTTGCGCCCTCGCCCTCGCCGCTGCCGACCAATTCCGTGATCCGTTCGAGCTGGACCTTGGAATTAACAGCGCCAATGTCAGTGTTCTTATCGAGCGGGTCACCTAAGCGCAGGGTGGACAGGCGCTTCTGAAGTCGGTGAACGACATCATCGTGAATGTTTTCTTGGACAAGCAGCCGCGATCCCGCGCAACACACGTGGCCCTGGTTGAAGAAAATTCCGCTCACAATCCCCTCGATTGCTTGGTCTATTGCGGCATCATCAAAGATGATATTTGCGCCCTTGCCGCCAAGTTCGAGGGTGACTTTTGTCCCGGTCCCCGCGAGGGTTGAAGCGATCTGGCGCCCCACCGGAGTGGATCCGGTGAAAGCAAGCTTGTTGATCCCCGGGTGGGACACCAATGCAGCCCCAGCAGCACCAGCTCCGGTGATGATGTTCACCACACCATCGGGCAAACCCGCCTGCTGGCAAATTTCTGCAAAAAGCAGAGCGGTCAGCGGTGTTGTTTCCGCCGGTTTCAAGACCACCGTATTTCCCGCAGCGAGTGCCGGCGCAATCTTCCACGCCAGCATCAGCAACGGGAAATTCCACGGCACAATCTGCGCGGCAACCCCTAGCGCCTGCGGGTTGGGTCCAAGCCCTGCATATTCGAGCTTGTCGGCCCAGCCTGCGTAGTAAAAGAACCACGCTGCCACCAGAGGGAGATCCACATCACGGGTTTCGCGAATGGGCTTGCCGTTGTCGAGGGTTTCGGCAACCGCAAGTTCGCGAGACCGTTCTTGAATGATCCGGGCAATCCGGAACAGGTACTTTCCCCTCTCGCTCCCCGACAATTTTGACCACGTCTTGTCATACGCCGCTCGGGCTGCCTTCACCGCGCGGTCAACATCGTCCTCCGTGGCGTGAGAAACAGTGGTGATTTTCTTCTCGGTGGAGGGTGAAATGGTGTCGAAGGTTGACCCGCTGGAGTCAACAAATTTCCCGCCGATGAAGAGCCCGTAGGAGGGCTTGAGATTCAGAATCGAGGTCGATTCTGGCGCTGGGGCATAATCCAAAAACGTCATATTTAGTCCACACTCACATAATCGGGGCCACTGTAGTGACCGTTTCGCATCTTTTGTCTTTGCATCACTACGTCGTTGAGCAAACTGGAAGCACCAAAGCGGAAGAGGTCCGGCGTGAGCCAGTCTTCACCGACTGTCTCGGCAACCGCCACCAAATACCGCAGCGCATCTTTGCTCGCCTTGATTCCGCCGGCAGGTTTCATGCCGATCTTTTCGCCCGTCATCGCATACCAATCGCGGATGACTTCGAGCATGGTCACCGTCACCGGCAAGGTTGCCGCGGGCGCAACTTTTCCGGTGGAGGTTTTGATGAAATCAGCACCGGCAAGTATCGCCAACCAGCTGGCTCGACGGACGTTATCAAGGGTGGCAAGTTCGCCTGTTTCCAGAATGACCTTGAGGTGGGCGTAGCTGCCATCTCCTCGCCTGCACGCTTCCTTGACCGCCACAATCTGGTCATAAACCAAGCCCCAGGAGCCCGAGAGGAAGGCGCCACGGTCGATCACCATGTCGATTTCATCGGCACCTTCAGACACGGCATATTCGGTATCCAAAATTTTGACTGGCAAGCTAGCCCGACCGCTCGGGAACGCGGTTGCCACGGCTGCGACGGCAATTCCATCCGCTCGATGTGAAATGTGCCAGGAACCTAGTGACTCTCTGACTTGAGCCACCTTGTCGCCATAGACACACACCGCTGCCACCGACGGGGCTGTGGGGTCGAAAGGGTCAGGCAGAGTTGCTTTCTGGGCAAGCGTGTGCACCTTGCCGCGGGTGTCCGCACCCTCCAACGTCGTCAAGTCCACCATCGACATGATCATGTCAAGACCGGCCATCTTCGAGGTGGTCTTGATCGACCGGGTCGCAAAGCCTGCTGCTCGAGCCTCTGCGCCGACCGTGTCAACACCCGGGATGCCATTGAGGAAGGTGGTCAGGGCTTTCTCGGTTGCCCCGGAGCCCAGAACGGAGTGAGACCGATCAGTGGGCGCGAGTGCGGTGACTCTGGTGCTCATGGGGTGGTGTCCTTTGGTTGATTGTCGAGCAAAAAAGTTGCGGTGGCTTCATCCATAATCATTACACTGGCCAACGAGCTGCGGGCAATAGCCAGGGCCACCTGGTGTTTATCCGCGCCTGACACCACCGCAATGCTGCGGGGAGCCTGACGAAGGCTTTCCAAGGAAAGCCCCAGGGTTCGGTTATCCAGCTCGGTATCGGCGATGTTGCCTTCCTGGGTGATGTAGCGGCCAAGAACATCCCCCACCGCACCTTTGTCCTGTAGGCGCTGCACATCATCGTGGTTGATATACCCCGACTGCACGTGAATGCTCACTTCGGTGGCGGGTCCAGCGCTGAAAAGGTAAGTGTCTGCCTGGGCCGCGTGGGCGAGAACACCCCGAATGGAGCGATCAGATTCGATCGCCTGTTTGGTTTCTTCTCGCTCCAGAATGGCAGGGGTAGGAAGCAGGGTGACATCACCATGACCCTTATTTGCGATCATGGTCGCGGTGGCCGAGGCCAACCCGGGTGACTGACTGTGGCTCACAGCACCGTTAACCTGAACGACTTTCACTCCGTTGCACCACCGCTGGGGAAGGGCTTGAGCAACGAGGTGGAGCGTCTTACCCCAGCTCACGCCCAACACGTGAGTTAAAGGGCGCATCGACACGAGGTAATCCGCAGCCGCCGACGCTACTCGGTGGTGAATGCCGGCATCTTCAACGTCACGAGGGACCACAATTGCAGCGGTCAAATCGTAGGCCGCACACACATCGTGTTCCAGCCCTAAACGCCGTGCGCGCGGGTGAACAATCTCGATACGGATAATGCCCTCTTCGCGAGCCTGGGCAATCAGGCGGCTCACTTTCCAGCGGGTGATGTGAAGAAGCGCCCCAATTTCATCTTGCGTTTTGTTTTCTTGGTAATAGAGCTCTGCGGCCCGAACAGCAAGCAGTTCTTTGTCTACCATGGGCGTAACCATTACCCCAAGCTACGACGCTCAAGCCTCGTTCGCAACAATTGTTGCCTTAGTTGCTCAAATGAGCAGAAGCGTCCGTTTCGGCCCGTTCGTCATCCACGCTCCGCTCTCGTGCCAGCACCCAGATGGCAGGGACCTCCATCAGGATCACGGCCATCAAAAACAGGACGCTGACGGTCCACGAATCCGTCACCTGCAAAACAAAACCCACCACCAGAGGCCCTGCTGCCGAGAACAGGTAGCCAATCTTGTTGACATAACCACTCAGCACTAAGGCCGAGAGGTGGTTGGCGGTTCGAAGGCCAATCAGGGTGAGCGCCAACGGGAAAGTCAGTGGTCCGAATGCTAGGAGAACGACCCAGAGGTAGGGGGCAAAGGTCGGGGCAATCAGCAGGCCTACCATTCCCGCCATCCCACAGGCCACAGCAACTCCCGTGAGGATACTCGACCACCCCACCCGGTGGGCTAGGGGCGGGATGATGAGCGACATCGGTAATCCCGTAATGGTAAAAATTCCCAGCGCTAGTGCAGCCTGCTCGACACTCATGCCCGCTTCATCAATCAGCAACTGTGGCAATAACGCAAACCACGTGTACGCCATCGCGCCAGAGACGGCAAAAATAGTCATGATCGCGACCGCTGTGGGGGATTTCGACAACGAAACTTTGGGTGGTCCCGCAGCCAGGCCGCCTGCAAGCTCTGCTTCAGCCAGGCCGCGACGTTTCGCAAAGGGCAACACCAAGAGCCAGGGAATCGCGCCCACGATGCTGATAATGGCCCACGCACCTAGAGAGACACGCCACCCCGCAAGGTCTGCCATCCACACTCCGAAGAAGGACGGAGCAGAAGAGGAAACAGCCATGGCTGTGCCGTATGCCGCGGTGACCGAGCCAATAGCGTGCGGCGCATAGAGCTTTACAAGGCCAGGGAGAATCACATTTCCTACGCCAGCAGCAACCATCAACACTGCTGTCGCAGCGAAAAGGGACAGAAAGGTAGGCGACACACCCCGCCACACATGCGCCAGTGCACCAAGCACTCCCACAGCAATCGCAGCGGTTTCCAGCCCCACTTTTTGCGCCAACCACGGTGCAAACCAGGCCGCCAAGGCGTAAGCAATCGGCGGGATGGTGCCAATGATTCCTAGCGGCAAGCCTTCCATTGCCAGATCCAGATCCATCGACGGCGCCAAGGGCGCAATCGCCGCCACCCCGGTTCTAATACCGAGGGCGAGAAGAATGACCCCGGTAAGGGCGAAAACAATGGTGGAGCGACGGGTTTCTGGCACCGGATAAGACTATGCCTCGAGGGCGCCGGCAAGGATGGTGCGAATGACCTTTTCGTCTTCGCTCATTTGCGCGGCCAATTCCACACTAGAGGGAAAAGTTTGCATTCCGCGAATGAATTCGACAAACTCCACGCGAATCATCTCGCCATACAAATCCAGCGAAACATCGAGCAGATGGGACTCCACCACGCTCTCGGTGAGCTCGCCAAAAGTGGGATTCACACCTACCGAGGTAGCGGCCGGGTATCGCTGACCCTGATGGGTAACCACGGTGGCATAGACCCCGTCAGCGGGCATCAGTCCCTCCAAGAGCTGAGCGAGGTTAGCTGTCGGATAACCCAATTCTCGGCCCCGTTGCGCGCCGCTTCCCACTTCGCCCCGAACCGAATGGTTGCGACCCAGCAATCGAGAAGCCTGAGCCACTTCGCCGCGGGTGATATGGCCTCGAATCATGGTGGAAGAAACCCGTTCGCCCTGTTCTTGACACACGTCGGCGACCACTTCCACCCGAAAACCCCAGTGTTCTCCTTCGTGTCGCAGCATGTCGATAGTTCCTTCGCCGCCATGGCCATATCGGAAATCCCCCCCGACCAGCACCACGGCTGCGGAGAGACCCTCCGCGAGGACTATTCTCGAAAATTCTTCGTGGCTGAGCGCAGAGAGCTCGTCATCAAAGGGCAACACCACCACGCGGGCAATACCCGCTTGGGATAACAACTCAACCTTCTGGCTCTCGCTCACAATGGGGAGCGGTTCCTCGCCTGGGCGCAGCGTGGCATGGGGGTGGCGGTCAAAGGTAATGACGGTGGTTTCCGCCTTACCCGCCATGGCGGTGAGCTGCTGAATAACCTGGACGTGGCCGCGATGGACACCATCAAATTTTCCGATCGATACAGCCCGCCTGCGGCCATCTCCAGGCAAGGAATCAAGCCCGTAATTCACGGAGACCGGGCTCACGAGGATACCTTCGGGCGAACTAGCCACCACAACCCCACGAGGGGCAGGACAAGAGGAATGAACGCGTAACCGGCACCAAACTGGGACCAAATGGTGGCATCGGGAAATAGCTCCGGGCGCACAAGCGACACAGCGCCAACTCCGACTACTCCCACCAGCTCAATTCCTAACGCCACCATCGCCACGCCTCGTGCACCTTTTCGCACACTGAGTGCAATCGCGAGGGTAGCAAGAACATACATCAGCGCGGCAAAGGAGGAAAGAGAATAAGCAAGTGGGGCTTGGTCGAACTTAGTCAGCACCTGAAAGCTTGATCGACCTAGGCCGGCAAGACTCAAAATTGCGTAGAGGGCGACGATGATTCGGTGCAGGGCTATAGACCTCGTCGGCGAGGTCGAAACAGGTGCCACCGGGTGCGCCATCGGTTTACTTTTCTTTCTTCTTCTCCACATCACCGGACAAGGCGGCGATGAAGGCATCTTGAGGAACTTCCACGCGACCGACCATTTTCATACGTTTCTTGCCCTCCTTCTGCTTCTCCAGCAACTTTCGCTTGCGGGTGATGTCGCCTCCATAGCACTTTGCAAGAACATCTTTGCGCATCGCCCGGATGTTTTCTCGGGCAATAACGCGGGCACCAATGGCTGCCTGGATCGGCACTTCAAACTGTTGGCGGGGAATGAGTTCCCGAAGCCGCTGGGTCATCAAGACCCCGTAGGAGTAGGCATTGTCACGATGCACAATCGCGCTGAAGGCATCCACCCGGTCCCCTTGAAGCAAGATATCGACCTTCACCAGATCCCCTTCAGCATCACCCGCGGGTTCGTAATCGAGCGAGCCGTACCCTGCCGTCTTCGACTTCAGCTGGTCAAAAAAATCGAAGACAATTTCACCCAGTGGAATGGTGTACCGAATCTCGACCCGGTCTTCCCCCAGATATTCCATCCCTTGGAGAACGCCGCGGCGAGATTGACACAATTCCATGATCACTCCCACATAGTCCTTGGGAGCCAACACCGCGGCGTTGACGACGGGTTCCAATACTTTCGCTACCTTGCCGGTGGGGAACTCGCTGGGGTTCGTCACCAGAATCTCCGAGCCATCATCGAGTTCCACGGAGTACACCACCGACGGTGCTGTGGCGATGAGCTCGAGACCAAATTCCCGTTCCAGTCGCTCACTGACAATTTCTAGGTGGAGAAGCCCCAAGAATCCGCAACGGAACCCAAAACCCAGGGCCACGGATGTCTCCGGTTCGTAGACGAGTGCCGCATCAGAAAGTTTCAGTTTGTCGAGAGCCTCCCGAAGGACCGGGTAGTCGCTCCCATCGAGGGGATACAGTCCGGAAAAGACCATGGGTTTGGGCTCGGTATATCCCGGCAGGGACTGCGTGGCGCGGTTTTTGACACCGGTGACGGTATCTCCCACCTTGGATTGCCGCACATCTTTCACCCCGGTGATCAGGTATCCCACCTCGCCAACCCCAAGCCCTTTGGATGGCGAGGGCTCTGGCGAACTCACTCCAATCTCCAATAGCTCGTGCTGGGCCTTGGTCGACATCATCTCGATTCGCTCTTTGGGCGCAAGCGAGCCATCCACCATGCGCACATAAGTAATCACCCCTCGATACGAGTCATAGACCGAGTCAAAGATGAGTGCCCGAGCAGGAGCATTGGGATCCCCCCGGGGAGCAGGGATGGTTTCCACCACCCGATCCAAAAGCTCGGCAACGCCCGCGCCCGTCTTGCCGCTGACCCGCAATACGTCCTCCGGTGAGCCACCAATCAGACTGGCCAGCTCTTTGGCGTAACGATCAGGATCCGCTGCGGGTAGATCAATTTTGTTTAACACCGGAATGACGGTGAGGTCGTTTTCCAGCGCGAGGTAGAGGTTGGCTAGGGTCTGGGCTTCAATTCCTTGCGCGGCATCCACGAGAAGAAGTGCTCCCTCGCACGCGGCCAACGACCGGGAAACTTCATAAGTGAAGTCCACATGCCCGGGGGTATCAATCATGTTCAGCGCGTGAGTCTTGTTATCTACCGTCCAGGGCATCCGCACCGCCTGAGACTTGATGGTGATCCCGCGCTCGCGTTCGATATCCATTCGATCGAGATACTGCTCACGCATCTGGCGAGCATCAACAACGCCGGTGAGCTGTAGCATTCGATCGGCAAGAGTCGACTTGCCATGGTCGATGTGCGCAATGATGCAAAAATTACGCAGGCGCCACGTATCTGTGGACGCCGGCTGGATATCGCTAGCAGAGTGAGAAGTCATGTGAGTTGATTGTCCCATGCTTACGCGGTGGCACCCTGCGCATCCAACTGGTATCGTTGCGCTTTGGCTTGCTTATTTCCGGGCCCTCTCTCCCGGATCTGAGAACACATTCTCACCCTGATGGGGTCCCACAGGAATGTTCCCTAAGCCCAACATACGAAAAAGGAAATTTAGTGGCAAACATTAAGTCGCAAATCAAGCGCAACAAGACCAACCAAAAAGCAACAGATCGCAACCGCGCTGTCCGCAGCGAAGTGCGCACTTCTGTGCGACAAGCTCGTGAAGCCATCAAGGCAGGCGACAAGGACAAGGCCGTAGTCGCTGTCACTGCAGCAAGCCGCAAACTTGATAAGGCCGTAAG
>JAFMDO010000007.1 GCA_017857245.1 Pontimonas sp. | reverse complement strand
ACAGAGGATGATGATGCCACGGTCTTCCTAGAAGAAAAGGGTATTCGAGTCCTGGTGGCATCGCCGAGGCGGTTGTTGGCTATGAAGGTTTTTGCTGCGAGGGCGGATCGTGATCGCGACGATATCCTGAGCCTCTGCTCCCACATCGGGGTAACCAGCATCCAGGAAGTTCTGGATTTGACCGCGGGGCTTTATGGAGACTTGTTGACTCCTAAGAGCAAGTTCATCGTTATTGAGCTGCTCCAGGACATTCTGCCGATGGAGGTGCCGTCGGCACAGGACTTCGCTGGGTGAGAATGCTTTCTCGCCTGATTACCAAGCGGGGGATTGCTGTTGGTGAAGAGACGATATGACTCACCCGCTGCGGCAGTTACCAACTTGGAACACTTCGGTATGGAGCCCATATTCGTCGGTCACGGGTTCACGCCCCGCTCACCCGTGAACGAATCACAGAGGGGAACCGATTAGCCTTGAGCGGTGATTGGACTTGGTACCCTCCTGAACATAACCACCATCGTGGTCGGCGCCACCATCGGCATCCTCATTGGCAAGCGACTTCCAGGGCGTACGAGCAGAGTGGTCACTGACGCTCTAGGGCTCGTCACACTTGTGCTGGGTGGGCTCAACCTGGTTTCGCTCACGGATGTGGAGTTCGTGAGCGTAGTGGGTGCTGGGGGCACTTTTCTCGTCGTCATCGGGGCTCTGTTGATCGGCAGCATTATTGGTTCGTTGGCGGGCATCGAGTTCCAACTCGAGCGCTTTGGCGGATGGCTTCAAAACACGATGACCCGGCCAGACCACGCTTCCGGATCAGACTCTGAGGTGGGCACGGGTGTCGCCTCGTCTCTCTCCGATGCCCCGCTCCCGGTTACGGGCCGGCAGCGGTTCATTAATGGTTTCGTGGACGCGTCGCTGGTGTTTGCCATCGGACCCCTAGCCATACTGGGTGCTTTTCAAGATGGCACGGGTCAGGGAATCGACCAGTTGGCGCTGAAATCAACCCTTGATGGCTTTGCGTCGATTGCGTTTGCCGCCTCGCTCGGCTGGGGTGTTGCTTTTTCGGCCATACCTGTGGGCATCTGGCAGGGACTGTTGACACTGCTTGCCCTCAGCCTTGGCTCCGTCATGTCTGGTGCGGCGATTGCGGCCCTGACCGCCACGGGGGGAGTGCTGCTGCTGGGGGTAGGGTTGCGCCTGCTCAACCTGCGCGCCGTTGCAGTGGCGGATATGTTGCCAGCGCTGATCATCGCCCCACTCCTGACAGTGGGCGTGCAAGCTTTTCTCGGCTAGTCCGCCTCGTCTCCAGGAACCAGCGGGACGTATGCTTAGCGAAAGAATAAGTGTCTGTGGTCTGAACCTCGCGAACCCCTCACTTGACCACCGCAACCAGCCCAGAGATTAGGACCAACACTCCGTGACACCACCCGTCGCACCGCCGAAGATAGTGTTGTGGTTTTTTGCCGCTGCCGGTTTGTTTTTTGCCCGTGCCTTACTCTTTTCCACCTGGCTTTCGCGCGCACCTGAGGTGCAGGCCGCGCTCTCCCTCAACACCGTTCAAATGGGATTATTCGTGATGCTGTTTCCTCTGGGTGGCCTGGCGGGGATTTTGTTTGCCAACGTGCTCACGGTTCGTTTTGGTTCGACCGCGTCGGGGATTGGAATCTTCACCCTCGGCGGGGCTGCCTTGGCCACCTTAGGCTTCTCTCTCGTTGAAGGGAACCTTGTGGTGTCCTCGGTCGCGCTTTTTGCGATGGGACTCCCCATGGCAATCGCCGATTTTCTGGGGAATTTTGAGGGCACCGCAGTCGACCGTGTGTCGAAGAAGAGTTTGTTCCCCGCCATTCACAGTGCCTTCGGAATGGGCATGCTCTTGGGCGCAGGTGGGGCATCCCTCGCGATTGACGCGGGGTGGAGTCTCACCCCGAACTACCTGATGGTCGCGGGGATTGTGGTGGCACTGGCAGTGGTGGCCTCGTTGCAATTTCCCAACCGCGATAAGCCACTGGTAAGGCCCAAAGGCGAGGAACGAAAGATGTCTGTGGCGGTCTGGAAGGAAAAGCGGACACTGCTGATTGCGGTCATCGGTTTCTCCTTCATCATGGCGGAGATTTCCGCGGGAACGTGGGTTCCGATTGCGTTGACTGTCTCCGGTTTTTCTGGATCCGCTGCCGCTTTTGCGTTCGGAGTGTTCTGGATTGTAATCACCATTGGACGTGTACTCGGGGGATTCGTGGTTGAAGCAATCGGGCGATTCCGGACCGTTCTGATCTCGACCCTGGTGACCGCCGCCGGCATTCTCGTTTTCATGCTGGGAGAAGTGATCGCCCTGCCCTTCTTAGGTCTAGTGCTCTGGGGATTAGGCATGTCGATGGGTTTCCCCATGGCTGTCGCCGCGATGAGCGATGATCCACGCAAGGCGCCTTTCAGGATCAACATGATCATCACCGTGGTGTATATCTCGAGTATCTCGGTGGGTCCGGCACTGGGCAGCGTCGGGGAAGTAGCAGGAATCTACGTAGCCTTTTCCATCCCTTTGGCCCTCATGATTCTCTCGGCCATCTTGTCGCCGGTCACAAAAAAATTGCCTCTCGAGGAGCCTGAAAACATCTTGGTGCGCTAGCGGTTCTTGCGGGAACTTTTTACTGGGAACGGTGGCGGAGGCTTTGGACGAAACCGATCGCTGAGGTGGACCATAGCGCCAACACCACCAGCAGGGGTTGGAAGAAAAGTCGAGTGACTCGGGCTTGGTCGGAATCAAGTCCGAAGGCAGCGATTCCTTCGACAAGCTGATTGATGTTGCCGGGGAATATTGCGATGAAGAACGCGGCTGCTGCCAGACCCGTAATCGGCACCACTTTCCCCCAGGTGAGGAGCCCTAACCCCAGCACAATCTCGACAACACCCGAAGCGAGAACGACGAAATCGGCGTCGAGCGGAAGCCAGACTGGCACTTGAGCCTGGAACTCCAGCCGCGAATAACTGAGGTGCCCCACCCCTGCATAGATCAGGGCTAGCCCGAGAGTAAGACGTGCCACCAAACGGGCGGTTCTCCCAAGCGTTTGGGGTTTCTTCATCGGCTACAGTTCTGATTCGGACGGACACCGCGGCGGTGTGTGACGGCCAGGGCTTGCCGCACAAAGGGCTCAAGGGCTCCCGCGAGGATATCTTTGCGTTGTAACACCCAGCAAACCGTACAGGGAGATTCTATGAATTGCTGACCCAGTGGTCGGGTTGCCTGCATCAGGTGTAAACACCTAGCTAGAGGGCGAGCCATCGGAGCTCAGATTCAACACCATTGCTAGGGTTGGGGGAAGAAAATCCACACGTTGGGCTGTCGTAAAGGAAATTTCATGGCAAAGAAGCAAAGGACAATAGACGAGAAAATCACTCGTCTGAGGACGTTCAATATCGTCGCTGGCTCACTGCACCTCATCCAGGCTTTGGGCCTTGGCTACGTGCTCACTCTTCTCGATGACCAGGTCACCTTCCCCGTGACCGCCGACTACCTCGGGGGTCCCCCCGGTGTAGATCTGCCGGCAGAGCGGGTCATCCTCTTTGACGTCAACGTTGGTATCGGTGTCGCAGCGTTCCTCGCGATGTCCGCGTTCTTCCACTTCCTTATTTCCTCCCCCATGTTCTTCACCCGCTATGGAAACGGTTTGAAGCGAAACCGCAACTACTTCCGTTGGACGGAATACTCCCTGAGCTCCTCCGTGATGATTTGGCTTGTCGCCCAGATCACCGGAATCACCGATGTTGCTGCACTCTTCTCGATCTTCGCGGTGAACGCGTCGATGATCATGTTTGGTGCGCTACAGGAAAAGTATGAATCTCCCGGAAGCGGTGGGTTTTTGCCCTTCATCTTCGGATCCATGACCGGGGTTGT
Source organism: Pontimonas sp. (assembly GCA_017857245.1). GTDB lineage: Bacteria > Actinomycetota > Actinomycetes > Actinomycetales > Microbacteriaceae > Pontimonas. Next base: position 34,435 of record JAFMDO010000007.1, on the reverse strand, counting down.
GCCCTGGATTGTGATTCTGATTTACTTCTTCTCTCCTGGATCCCAGTCCACGGTGGAAGCCCCCGCCTTCGTCGTGGTCATTATCGTTTCCCTGTTCTTCTTTTTCAATACTTTTGCCGTCAACCAGGCTTTGCAGTACCACCAGGTCGGCAGCTGGGTTGATTACATCAGGGGCGAGCGCATGTACATCACCCTGAGCTTGATCGCAAAGACAGCGCTGGCTTACCAGGTGTTCTCCGGGTCGATTATTCCTGGCCTTACCGACTAAAGCCCCATGAGTGAAGCGGGGGAGCGGCTCGCGTTATTTCGTGAACGCAGAAACCTTGGGGCAATTCAGCCCCAAGGTCCCCTCGCATTGGTGAACACTCAGTGGGTGGACATGGAACAAACTATTTGGGGAGTGCCGGGAACCTGGGCACCAGCGCCGCAAGGCGTGCAGGCATTGATGCTTACCGCACCGGGTAGCGAGGGGATTTCCGTCGACGGTATCCCAGTGGATGGGACTGTGGAGGTTCGATCAAAAGGCTCAGATCAGCCTTCGGAGGTGATCTTTGGCGACACCCAGAAGGGTCACGTCATCGCTCAGGGTGATTCCTACGCCTTACGGGTCTGGGATAGCACTTCAGAGGGCATCCAGTCTTTCGGAAACGTTGACGCCTTTGACTATGCACCCGAGTGGGTTATTACCGGGGCGTGGAAAGAAATCCCCGGCGGTAAAAGTGTGGGATTTGAACACCTCAAGGACGAGGGTGTCTCCAGAGATGAGGTGATTCCTGGTGAAATCACCTTCACCCATGAAGGCACCGAGTATTCGATAGCTGCCTTCAAAGCCGGCACGGCCCTCCAGCTGGTCTTTGCCGATGCCACCAATGACGTCAGCACGTATAGTGTGGGACGCTTTCTCTTTCTCGCGCCCAACCCCGATGGCACGATCACCTTGGATTTCAACTACGCCGTCTTGCCACCGTGCGCTTTTTCCTATGCCTTCAACTGCCCCTTGCCGCCGGCGCAAAACCGATTCCCCTTCGCCATTGAGGCTGGGGAAAAAAATGTGCTGAAGAAAGACGGCTCTCTGCTACACGGCTAGTCCTCACTTGTTTTTCATAGCCAACCTGCCGCATAATAAGGGCATTCCGCTTTCAGGCGGCGAGTAATACCCCGATTCCATGGTCGATGGGGAAGTCGAACCACAGGAATCGGAGAAAACTATGGCTGTTGCCACAACCCGTGGGGTGCTGTTTGTGCACTCTTCACCCCCTTCGCTCTGCCCGCACCTCGAATGGGCCATAGGGCGCTGCCTGGGTCGCCCCGTCCACCTCGCCTGGGAAGACCAACCCGTGTTGCCTGGCACCCTTCGCGCCGAGTTTCCCTGGCGAGGTCCCATCAACACCGGAAGTGTGATGGCGAGCGCTTTGCGCGGCTGGGAACATCTGCGATTCGAAGTCAGCGAGCAACCCTCACCCGGTGTGGACGGTGGGCGCTGGATGCACACCCCCGACCTCGGAATTTTCTATGGCGCCATGGATACGGCGGGGAACACGATGATTTCAGAAGATCGCGTTAAGACCGCCCTTGCCGAGGCCGGTGGCGACCCGCGCCTGACGACCAAGGCCCTGCGACTGGCGTGGGGCGGAGCATGGGACGACGAGCTGGAGCCGTTTCGATACTGCAGCGAAGAAACCGGTGTGGTGTGGTTTCACCGAGTGGGTTAGTCCACACTCCGGAAGGCAACAACCGCGTTGTGGCCGCCAAAGCCAAAAGAGTTACTAATGCCCAGCTGTGCTCCTGGACCTAAGTCACGGGGGCTGGTTACCACGTCCAAGGGAATCCGCTCGTCTTGGTCATCCAAGTTAATGGTGGGGGGAGCCTGGCGATGATAGATCGCGAGAATCGTGAACAGTGCCTCCAAGGCCCCGGTGCCCCCGAGCAGGTGTCCGGTCGAGGCTTTCGTGGCTGAGACCGGGATATTTCCTACGCGGTCGCCGAATACTTTGTGCAACGCGGCGTACTCAGCGACATCACCCACGGGCGTTGACGTAGCGTGAGCATTGATGTGGGTGACATCTTCTGGCGTTGCGCCTGCTTGCTTCAGAGCCGCCATAACCGCACGAGAAGCCCCTAATCCTTCGGGGTCCGGGGCGGTGATGTGGAAGGAATCGCTCGTGATTGCCCCACCGGCTAGCTCCGCATAAATCCGTGCGCCACGCGCAAGCGCATGTTCCTTGGTTTCCAGCACCAACGTCGCAGCACCCTCGCCCAGCACAAAGCCGTCGCGGTTGGCGTCATAGGGCCGGGAGGCTCTCTGGGGGTCATCATTGCGCTTGGACAGCGCTTGCATGGCGGCAAAAGCGGCAATGGGGAGGGGATGGATGACTGCTTCGGTTCCGCCGGCAACCACAATGTCTGCGAGTCCTAGTTGAAGGTGCTCGTAAGCGTTGGCAATGGATTCTGTTCCCGAAGCGCAGGCGGACACCACGGTCCGTGCTCCACCTTTTGCTCCCAGACCCATGCTCACTGCCGCCGCTGCGGCATTAGGCATCAGCATGGGGATGGTCATCGGCAGGACCCGCCTGGGCCCTTTCTCCCGGAGCGTGTCCCAACCATCTAGTAGCGTCCACAACCCACCAATACCCGTGGCGTAGTCGACAAGGATGCGTTCGGGATCAACATCTGGCGAACCAGCGTCCGTCCACGCTTCGCGGGCCGAGATCAGCGCAAACTGCGCTGAGGGGTCAAGGCGCTTAACCTCTTGGCGTTCCAAAATATCGACTGCCGCCACCTTGGCCTGTCCGGCAAAAGTGACCGGCAGTTGGTGTCGGGCAACCCAATCATGTTCCAGAGTGGAGATGCCTGATTCACCCGCAAGAAGAGCACTCCACGTGGAGGCGGCGTCGCCGCCGAGTGGGTTTGTTGTCCCGATACCGGTGACGACAATGGTGGTCATCTGCGGGGGACCTGGATTAGGCCTGAGCCTTGGTGATGAAGGTGACAGCTTCGCCGACAGTGGTCAGGTTCTTGACCTCATCGTCGGGAATTTTCACATCAAACTTTTCTTCGGCATTCACGACGATGGTCATCATCGAGATCGAATCAATGTCCAAGTCGTCGGTGAAGGATTTTTCCATGCTGACCTGGTCTCCAGCGATACCGGTCTCATCCGTGACGAGTTCCGCTAGTCCAGCCAAAATTTCTTCGGAGGTGTGAGCCATGTGTTTCTCTTTTCTGTGTGTCTATCAGTGACCGGCTCCAATCTTAGAGCCAGCCTGGGGTTTAGGGGAGTGTCACGACCTGCGCGCCGAAGACCAGACCGGCGCCAAAACCTATCTGCAGAGCCAAACCACCGGAAGCTTCGGGGTGCTCCTGCAAAAGTCTGTGCATGGCTAGCGGAATAGACGCCGCCGAGGTGTTGCCGGTGGTTTCAATATCGCGGGCAATCAGTACGCTCTCAGGAAGCTTCAGTTGTTTCGCGAACTCATCGATGATGCGCATATTGGCTTGGTGGGGAACAAACGCCGCCAACTCACTGGCAGAAACCCCTGACTCGTCAAGCGCTTTCTTCGCCACCTTGGCCATTTCCCAGACCGCCCAGCGAAAGACGGCTTGCCCGTCTTGGCGAAGGGTGGGGAAGCCGCCGTCGCGATCAGCGAAGGCCTCCTGGAGGGTCTTGTTCATGCCGACGGCGTCCCACTTGGATCCATCGGAGCCCCACTGGGTGGGGCCGATTCCCACCATGTCGCTGGGGCCTACAATCGCAGCACCTGCCCCATCGCCCAGCAGGAAGGAAATACTGCGGTCGGTAGGTTCAACGATGTCGCTGAGTTTCTCAGCCCCCACGACCAAGACATAGCGCGCGGCACCGGATCGGATCAGCGCGTCTGCTTGGGCAATCCCATAGGTGTATCCAGCACACGCGGCCGAGATGTCGTAGGCAGCCGCCGGAGTGGCGCCAATTCTGTGAGCCAGCAGTGCCGCCAACGAGGGAGTCTGGACGCTGTTGCTGATTGTGGCCACAATGACGGCGCCGATATCGGTGGACTCGATTCCCGCCGCCGTGATGGCTTCCTGGGCTGCGCGTTGGGCAAGATCGATGACCCCTTCATCAGCGCTGGAGCGCTTGCGCTCGATTACTCCGGTGCGCTGGCGAATCCATTCGTCGGAAGAGTCGATGGGTCCAGCAATTTCGTCGTTGCTGACCGAAGTGTCACCCCTGGCAGCACCGAGGGAGAGGATTCTGGTGAACTCCGTGCCATGGGATTGGGTGAGAGGAGCCATCAAGAAACCACCATTTCGCGTGCTCGGGGAATGTCTTCGGGAGTATTCAGTGCCAGAGTGTTCACTCCCTTGAGGCCCCGCTTGGCGAGACCCACCAGCGCTCCGCCGGGAGCAAGTTCCATCATGCCTTGTATTCCATCTTTCTCAAAGGACCCCATGCACGCGTCCCAACGCACGGGTTGGGTGACCTGGGAGACCAGGGACGCAAGGGCGTCCCTGCCGCTTGTCAGCACCGAGCCATCTCGGTTGGTATAGAGCGCCTGGTGAGGGTCCTTGGGTGCCAGCTCGGAGGCCGCGTCAGAAACCGCGTGGAGGGCAGTCTCCATGAAAGCGGTGTGGAATGCGCCTGCTACCTGCAGAGGGATTACTCGTGTCCCGACCGGCGGATTCGCCGCAAATTCGGACAAAGCCTCTCGAGATCCCGCAACCACGATCTGGCCGCCCCCGTTAAAGTTTGCCGCGGAAAGCCCCCGTGCTTCCAGTTCGGAGGGGAGCTCTTCAGGGTCAGCCCCCAACACAGCGGCCATCCCGCTGGGAGTGAGGGCAGAAGCGACCGCCATGGCAGCGCCTCGCGCAGCCACCAGCTTCAGCGCTTCCTCATCCGAGAGAACACCAGAGAGCGCGGCGGCGGTGAATTCACCGACGGAATGGCCGGCAAAAGCCAGAGGAGTACCCGCGGGAAGGCCAGCGAGGAGTGCTCGACCGGTCAGGAGCCCCGCTGCCACAATCAGAGGCTGTGCTACGGCGGTGTCCCTGATGGTGGCTTCATCGCTGCGGGTGCCGTGGAGAACCAAGTCAATACCGACGGCCTGGGAAAAGGATTCCAGGGTGGCACGATGTTCTTCGTGTACAAGCCAGGGTTCCAAAAACCCTGGCTTTTGTGATCCCTGTCCGGGTGCTGCGATAACAAACATAGGTTTTAGTTTCCCCCCTGAGGGAGCCGTGAGGCGTAGTAGGTCATGGTGTGTCCTGAGCCCCTACCTTTGTAGGGAGGGAACACCTAGGGCGAGCGGGAGCCCGAGGTGTTCGGCTCGCTCATGCTTCCCAAAATGATCCCCAGGTGCAAGGTCACAGCATCGCGAGGGTTCCCAGGATCCCAGGCGACCACTTGGGCCACCTTTTTGAGGCGATATCGAACAGTGTTGGGGTGGACAAACAACTCCCGGGCGGTGGCTTCCAGGGAGTGCCCGGTTTCCAAATACGTCCACAACGTGCCGAGCAAATCGAGCTGGTGATCTCTCAAGGGCTCATAAATTTGGCTGACCAGCGCTCTTCTGGCCAAGGGGTCACCAGCGAGGGCGCGCTCGGGAAGAACATCATCTGCCGAGAGTGGCCGTGGTAATTCCCGGCGAGCTTTCGCCACGGAGAAGCCGGCAAGAGCGGCCTTTGCGCTCTTGGCGGCATCCACCACGCTCGCCACGGTATGTCCCACCACAACCGCCCCTGTTCCAAAACTTCGTTCCATCGCCAAGGCGATATCCATGAAGCTTGCGGGGTGGGCGTGATCGGATTCCTCATCTACCCGCCGACCAATGACCACCACTAAACGGTTTCCCTGAACCCCCACGAGGACGTCTGCATGCTGATGCCGGGCAATGCGACGAATGTCATCCACGTCCACCATTCGCGGGCTCGTGCCGACCACTACAGCGACTTCACCGTGGCCCAACCAACCCAGGGCGGCGATGCGCGAAGGCAATTCTTGGTCATATTCACCGCTCAGGATGGAATCCACAGCGAGAGCCTCGAGGCGCGCATCCCACAAGCCTCGGGCTTCTGCGGCTCTGGCGTAAACATCGGCTGCGGCAAAAGCAATTTCACGGGAATAGTGGAGGATCGATTCTCGCAATTCGGGCGGCCCCTGGAGCAGCTGCTTCTCGACCACCTCCACGGTGACCTTGATCAACTGCAGGGTTTGCTGCAAGCTCACCGAGCGCAGCAGCTCCCTCGGGGCGACGCCAAAGACATCTGAAGCAATCCACGGGGTGGACTGAGGGTTTTCAAACCATGAGATGAAAGAGGAAATACCGGTTTGGGCAACCATCCCTACCGCTGATCGGCGCCCCGGAGGCATCGCCCGATACCAGGGCAATTCTGTTTCCAGGGTCGCGAGTGTGGTGGTCGCCATTTCCCCTGAAATGTTGCGAAGCCACGACAGTGTTTGCTTCTTGGTCATTGCCATAGTGGACCCGGGGAGTTGCCTCCCGCTTAGGATTCTCCGCCGGCTGTGCCGCTGGTTCCTGCAGTCACATCGTGGAGGCGATACTTGGTGATTGCCTCCTGCAGGGAATGTGTCGGAACGAGGCCCTCTTTGCTCAGCTGTTGCAGCACGCGTGCCGCAACGGAAGGACCGTCGATGGCGAAGTGGCGCCGCGCGGCAGGCCTTGTATCGCTAAACCCAAAGCCATCGGCCCCCAGTGTGAGATAGGGCCTGGGAACAAATTCACGGATTTGATCTTGAACCGAGTGCATGAAATCGCTCACCGCGATGACGGGGCCTTCGCTTTCTGCCAGGCGTGCGGTGACGTACGGGGTGTGTGCGGGCTCTTCGGGGTGCAAGAAGTTGTGGCGCTCTGCTGCGACGCCATCGCGCCGGAGCTCGTTCCAGGAGGTCACCGACCAAACTTCTGCGCTGACGCCCCAGTCATTGGCAAGGAGCTCTTGGGCTTCGAGCGCCCAGGGCACTCCGACTCCCGAGGCAAGAATGGTGGCTTTGGGCCCCACACCGGATCCGGTGCTGATCCGGTGCATGCCCTTCAAGATTCCTTCGACATCGACATCTTCTGGCTCTGCTGGCTGGGCGACAGGCTCGTTGTAGATGGTGAGGTAGTACATCACGTTCGGGTCGGGGTGTTTCCCGCCATACATGCGCTCCATGCCATCGGCCACGATGTGAGCGAGTTCGTAGGAATACGCCGGGTCATAGGTAATGACCGCTGCGTTGGTCGAGGCAAGCAGCGGTGAATGCCCATCGGCGTGCTGCAAACCCTCACCCGTCAGCGTGGTGCGACCGGCGGTCGCACCCATGATGAAACCTCTCGCCATCTGGTCACCCGCAGCCCACATGGCGTCGCCGGTGCGCTGGAAACCAAACATGGAGTAAAACACGTAGATCGGTACCATCGGTTCGCCATGGGTGGCATAGCTGGTTCCCACCGCGGTGAAGGCCGCGAAGGCGCCCGCTTCGTTGATGCCGGTGTGCAGAATCTGACCTTGGGGGCTTTCCTTGTAGGCCAGCAGAAGTTCGCGATCGACCGAGGTGTAGCTCTGGCCGTGCGGGTTATAGATTTTCGCGGTGGGGAAGTAAGCATCCATCCCGAAGGTTCGCGCTTCGTCCGGGATGATAGGGACCAAGCGGTGACCAAAGTCGGGGTTCTTCAGCAGGTCTTTTAGTAGCCTCGCAAAGGCCATTGTGGTGGCAATTTCTTGCTTCCCCGAGCCCTTTTTCACTGCTGCATACGTCTCAGCACCCGGCAAGGTCACCTGGGTGTACTTAGACCGACGCTCGGGCAGGTAACCGCCGAGTGCCCGACGCCGCTCGTGCAGGTAGGAAATTGCTTCGTCACCGGCGCCGGGGTGGTAATACGGCGGTTGGTACACGTCAGCGTCTAGTTGAGCGTCGGTGATGGGAATCCGCATGTCGTCGCGGAAGGTTTTGAGGTTTTCGAGCGTTAGTTTCTTCATCTGGTGGGTGGCGTTTCGACCCTCGAAGCTGGGGCCCAAGCCATAACCCTTCACCGTCTTAGCCAAAATGACGGTGGGTTGGCCTTTGTGCTCGGTGGCTGCTTTGAATGCGGCATAGACCTTGCGGTAGTCGTGGCCACCACGCTTCAAACGCCAAATGTCGTCGTCGCTCATCCCCGCCACCATGGCGGCGGTGCGAGGGTCGCGCCCAAAGAAGTGTTCGCGAATATAGGCGCCGCTTTCGGCTTTATAGGTTTGGTAGTCGCCATCGGGGGTCTTGTTCATCAGGTCGCGCAGTGCGCCCTCATGATCCATGGCGAGCAATGCGTCCCATTCCCTGCCCCACACCACCTTGATGACATTCCAGCCGGCTCCGCGGAAAAAGCTTTCGAGTTCCTGGATGATTTTGCCGTTACCGCGGACCGGTCCATCGAGTCGCTGAAGGTTGCAGTTGATGACAAAAGTGAGGTTGTCAAGGTCATCGTTAGCGGCGAGCTGAAGCGCGCCGCGGCTTTCCACTTCGTCCATCTCCCCATCACCCAAGAACGCCCAGACGTGTTGATCAGAGGTGTCTTTGATGCCGCGGTGATGAAGGTACCGGTTAGATTGTGCCTGATAGATCGCGTTGATGGGCCCCAGGCCCATCGACACCGTGGGGAATTGCCAAAAATTCGGCATCAAACGGGGGTGGGGATAAGAGGATAGCCCGCCCGTGGGGTGAGACTTTTCTTGACGGAAACCATCAAGCTGGTCTTCGCTGAGCCTGCCTTCGAGGTAAGCCCTGGCATACATCCCGGGGGAAGCGTGACCCTGGTAGAAAATTTGGTCCCCGCCGCCGGGGTGATCGGCGCCACGGAAAAAGTGGTTGTGGCCTACTTCGTAGAGCGCTGCCGAGGAGGCGTAGGTCGAGATGTGTCCACCCACAGAAATTCCTGGTCGCTGGGCGCGATGCACGGTAATTGCTGCGTTCCAGCGAATCCAGGCACGATAGCGGCGTTCAATCTCTTCATCGCCCGGGAACTCTGGCTCAGAGTCCGGTGCAATCGAATTGAGGTAGTCCGTGGTGGGAACCATGGGGACACCCAAGTGAAGCTCTTTGGAGCGCTTGAGAAGGCTTAACATAATCTCGCGACCACGCTGATGGCCAGCACCGGTTACGACGGCATCGAGAGATTCCTGCCACTCCGCGGTTTCCGCGGGGTCAGAATCCATCTGGTGAAACGAATAGGGATCTTGGTCGTTAACGGCCACCGTGACCTCTTCCTGTGTGTGGTAGATACGGAAGTCCACTCCCGGAGGGATTGCCCCCGGAACGTCCGACAAGTCTAGCCCCTGTGTGTGGCTAGGCCTGAGGGAACAAAAGTGGTCCCGGTGGTTTAGCATGAAGGCTTGGGCCTGTAGCTCAGTTGGTTAGAGCGCCACGTTTACACCGTGGATGCCGGGGGTTCGAGTCCCTCCGGGCCCACAAAAATTCAGGCGAACAGCGCCACCATCAAAGCGACATAAATCACCACGAAGATGGTCGGTGTCACATACTGCACCACCCACATCCACGATGTCTTGGTGGGCTCTGCCTGGCGCAAGAGGGCATGCGCTTCGCTGGCTGATTGGAACTGAACCAGGGCTCCAAAGATTCCGGAAGCCAGAAGAATTCCAGCAGCAGCGACGCGAAGCGCAACAGCGTTGTCAGCGAGGCCAAACTGCAACAGCGCCACAGTGGTTATCAGTAGCGCGGTCGGCGCCATTTGAGACAGGACAATCATGCGACGGTGGGCAAGCCACGTGGAGGTCTGTTCCGGGGTCATACTTTCTCCAAAGTGGGATTAGGTATTACCAGCTTAGCGACGCCGAGAAGAGGGATGAGGGCCGCATCAGCGCGGTGGGGAGTGTTTGCTGGGACCCTGGCTCATTGTGGGGTCCCTCGGTGCACCCGCTGGCCTTAATTCGGTGGGGGGCCGCGTCGGAGTTTCTCCTCGTCCTTTCGCGCGGGGTGAGCGGTCACACAACTAAACCGGTTACCCGTATTCTTGAAGCATGGTCGATGATGTATCGGGCGACGATGTCGAAGAAGCTCCTCGGCGGAGCACGTTTCAGGAGCCCCTCGAGGAGAACCCTCCCTCGAGTGAGTTTGTCCTGCTAGAGGAAGCCACCGCGCAACCGGACACACCGGTTGCGCCCCAGTATTTTGCCCCGCCGGTCCGGACGTCGAAGACTCAACAAGACATCATCGCCGCCTTTGAAACAGAGGGCTCCTCGGGCAGTGGCGACAAGATTGCCGAGCTCGAAACACAACTTGCTTTGCAGAGCGAGGAAGAAGCAGCCTTTGCCTCGTGGGCGGTGGTGATCCGGGAGACGCAGCCTGACCGCGCAGCGGAAATTATTGCCCACGAGAGGGAAATTTTTGATGGCGCTGAGCCGTCAGAGCTCGTTTTTGCGCCGGTAGAGGCGGCCGAAGTACCAGATACCACCCCTCTGGAGGCGGAGGCAACGGTCGAGGAAGAGGACGCTGACCAGGCACAAGATCTTGGCGAGATTCCTGTCGATCCCGAGCCTGACCCAGATCCAGACCCTGCGAGTGCTCCCGAGGCAGTCAGTGCCCCAGAGCCCATCGACGCAGCCGCTGGCTTGCGCCCTCGCTCGGAGGTATGGCCGCTCATGCAGGGTGGCCTCGTCGATGAACCGGTAACCATGCGCTCAGATTCCGAAGGTCCGCCCTTCCAAGGGCTTTGGCCTCTGGTCTCGACCTGGGGATTTGCGCTGGTTCCTTTCCTCGGTGTGATTGCTGGTGTGTGGGTTGTGGGCATGGGTCTTAGCTTTTTCCAAGCGTTGGTGGTGGCATCTGTCGCGGCCCTTGTCATTGGTTTTGTGGTGGCGTCCCTTGCCAAAGTTTCGACCCCGATACAGAACACCTTTGGTCGGGTAGGCAGTGTCCTGCCCGCACTACTCATGGTCGTTCTGCGACTGATGGCTTTAGCCCTGGTGCTGTGGTGGGTATCGCGCACCGCGGCAGAACTTGCCGTGATTGCTGGTTGGTGGAGCGGTCCCGAGTGGGTCGCGCACACCGTGGCAGCAGTTGTTCTGGGTGTATTTTCCTTCGCCCACATCTTCTTCAGAGCTTCCGTCATGCGGGTTACCCTCTGGGCGAGCGCCAGCCTGGGTGTGCTGGGAACGACAGCCGTCATTGTTCGCACTGCCCCAGAAATTGTGAGCCCACCAACATGGACGTGGACAGCTGAAATCCTGCCCCTCTTTAGCGCCGGTTCTCTGGTGCTTGTCCTGGGGCTGGTCGCTTTTGCCCCGGTGGCGAATTCTCTCGCATCCCTCGCGCCGCGCAGTGGCTCTCGCTTGGTGGGGACGATGTCAGGCATTGCTTCGGTTCTGCCGCTGGGCCTGTTGATGAGCTATTCAGCGTGGATGTCGGAGAGCGCTCCGGGATTTGCTCTGGGAATTCTTCGTGACCCAATAGCCACGATGGGTACAGGGCTTGGCACTTGGTTCCCCGCCCCCCTGCTTGTGGTGTTGGTCTTGCCTTTTGCCGGCTTCCTGGCCATCGGCCTGTGGTCCCTCGTCGGCTCGCTGAAGGAGATGTCGGTTCCCGGACCTCGATCCGTTTACGGAAGCGTTTTGATGCTGACGATCGGCGGTTTGGTCGCGCTGGGAATCCTCTTTGAGTCGAGCTTCTTAGACGCTCTTCCCGATGCTTTCTTCACCGCTGGCGTCATCGTTGCCGCCTGCGTAGGGGCGATAGCGGTTGATTCGGTTATTCCTGGCAAGGTGCAGGCAACGCGAGGTTTGTCCTGGCGTTGGGGGCCCTTTGCGGGGATGGCGGTCGCAGTCGCTGTGGGTCTTGGCGTGGTGAGCTCCGACATCTCCTGGCTGTCGTGGCAGGGATACCTGTTGGGATTCCTAGAGTCACAAGGCTTCGGTGATCTTGCCCCGGGGAACCTAGGAATAGTGTTCGCCCTTCTGCTGGGGGGCATGGGAAGCGCGCTCTCTGCAATTCCGGTGAAGAAAACGCCGGTGTCGATTGATGTCTAAAACGAACCCCTCCCACACTCTTGCCGATGTGCTCGCGGGCGTTGATGAATTGTGGCCGCTCTCTGGAACAGAAGACTGGGATGCTGCGGGTCTGGTGGTGGGGGACCCCGCTGCGAACATTTCTGACATCCACCTCATGGTGGATGTCACGGCGGAAAGCGTTGCTGAAGCGCTGAAGCAGGGTGCCGATCTGATCATTGCCCACCACCCGCTGCTGTTGAGAGGGGTGACAACGGTGGCGGAGTCCACCTACAAGGGGAACCTTATTGCAACGCTGATTCGAGGTGGGTGCGCTCTCTATGCAGCACACACAAATGCCGATGCTGTGCCCACGGGGACCTCGGCAAGGCTCGCTGAGCTCCTTGAACTTGAGGATCATGCGCCACTGACTGAAGATGCGCAGCCGGGGCATGGGTTGGGTCGGGTCGGCACATTGGCTACCCCGCAGACGCTGTACCAGGTTGCTGTTGCGCTGGGCGAACTCCTTCCCCATACCGCTGTGGGTCCCACTGTGGCCGGAGACCCCGAGCGCCTGGCTTCACGCATATCCCTGTGTGCAGGGGCGGGGGATTCTTTGCTGTCTCACCCCGATGTGCAGAAAAGTGATGTATTCATCACCAGTGATGTGCGCCACCATCCGGCAAGTGAAGCGGTTGAACAAGCGGTCTTGAATGGTGGCCCAGCCCTGATTAATATTTCCCACTTTGCTGCCGAATGGCTGTGGCTTGACCAGGCCGGGGCCGAACTCGAGGCGAAACTGGGGCTCTCTGTCACGGTGAGTGATCTCAACACAGACCCGTGGACTTTTCAGGTCCAACGCGTAGGAAGCGAATAAATGGCACTCAGCGCCTCAGCCCAGGATCAAGCACAACTCCTCGTCGTGGCAGACGACGACGTGATGTCCGCTCGAAACTCTGCCACGATCAGGGGGCTTGCCAAGGAGCTCAGTATCGACACGTTGAACGCCGCCATCGAGGACATCAGGGCAAGGCGCCACGACCAAATGGTCGAGGTGGACAATATCCAATCGGAGCTGACGCGCTCCGAGTCTGATGTTTCTCTCGTGGCGACGCGGATCACCCGAGACGCAGAACGCCTGGTCCAGACTTCTTCGGCAAAAGACGCCCAAGGCTTGGAGCACGAATTAGAAAGCTTGCGCACCAGGCAATCAGACCTTGAAGACATCGAGCTCGCCATCATGGACAACCTGGAGCGCGCTACCGCGGTATTGGAGGGAATCAGTCAGGAACTCGCCACCGCAGAGCAGGCTCTGCAGGCAGCGAGAGACCAGGAATCCCGTCGCACAGAGGAGCTCACCGGGCTTAATAAAGCCCTGGCCGACAAGCGCGCAGAGCTCCTTGGCGCCCTGCCTCAGGATTTGGTGGCTTTGTATGAACGACAACGCGAACGATATGGAATCGGCGCTTCCCACCTGCGGGGAGGTGTTTCCAGCGCCAGCGGTGTTGGCTTGACGGAATCCGATCTCCACACCATCCGCCAGGCTCCTGAAGACGAAGTAATGCTGTGCCCTGATTCCAACGCCATTTTGGTGAGAACTGCCGAGTCTGGCCTGTGAGCTACAGCCACCTCGTTGTCGAGGCCGACGGCGCTTCTCGGGGCAACCCGGGTCCCGCTGCCGGCGGCGCGGTAGTGCTTGATCCGGGTTCGGGGGAGACCCTCGTCACTGTGGGAAAACTCTGCGGGGTGGCCTCGAACAACGTCGCTGAGTATCGCGGAATGATCGAGGGCATCAGGGCCGCCTGGGGCATTTCACCCGGTGCAAAACTGACCGTCTTCATGGATTCGAAGTTGGTCGTGGAACAGATGTCGAGGCGCTGGAAGATCAAGCACCCCGACATGCAAACCCTCGCCCAAGAAGCAAGGGAGCTAATTGCTGGGGGCACGGTCACCTTTGAATGGGTTCCTCGAGAGAAGAATGCCCGGGCCGATGCTGCAGGAAACAAAGCCCTCGATGGCGGGGTATCTTTCCTCGAGCCCTAGCCAGGGATGCTCTCCTGCTCTACCCTGAAGAAGTTGGAAAGGGTTGGCCAGGCGATCGCGTCGCTACTTCGGTAGTGCCGAGGAACGTCCGGGCTCCTCAGAGCAGGATGGTGGGTAACGCCCACCCGGAGTAATCCGCGAGATAGTGCCACAGAAAACAGACCGCCCGGTTTTCCGGGTAAGGGTGAAACGGTGGTGTAAGAGACCACCAGGGGTTTAGGTGACTAAGCCTGCTAGGTAAACCTCATCCGGAGCAAGGTCAAACAGACACCCATCAGGTTGCTCGCCTGAGTGTCGGGTAGGCCGCTAGAGAGAACTGGCAACAGTTATCCGAGACAGATGATCGTCACCGAAGTTCGCTTCGGGACAGAACCCGGCGTATCGGCCGACCCTCTCCAACATTATGAAACGCTGCGAAGCACCGTCACTACTTTGCCCATCACCGTGGCGTGGTCGCCCAGGATGGGTTCGTAGGCGCTGTTCTGGGGCAGGAGCCACGTGTGTCCATCGCGCTGTTTGAAAACCTTGACGGTGGCTTCTTCATCCAGCATCGCGGCAACGATGTCGCCGTTGTCGGCGGTCTGTTGCTGGCGAACAACGACCCAGTCGCCATCACAGATGGCAGCATCAATCATCGAGTCTCCCACTACTTTGAGCATGAAAAGCTCTCCGTTACCGACTAACTGCCGGGGGAGGGACATGATGTCCTCGACGTGCTGTTCCGCTGTAATCGGAATACCGGCGGCAATGCGACCGACGAGGGGAACCTGGACTGCATTGGAATCTTCTGGAGCCAGCTGACTCACGCGGGCGGTCGCCTCCGGGGTGACGCGCTTGAGGATCTCCAGTGTCCGCGCCGTGTTGGCATGACGCTTGATGTATCCGGCGCGCTCGAGCTGGCTGAGTTGGTGGGACACGCTCGAGGTGGACGAGAGTCCGGTGCCCTCGCAGATCTCTCTCATGCTCGGTGGCACGCCCCGGGAGTCCAGAGACAACTCGATGAAAGCCTGAATTTTGTGCTGCTGTTCGCTCAACATCCCTCCACCGTAGCGGGTTTCGAACAATTTTTCTATACATACGTTCGAACATATTCCGGGCGTGTCAGTGGTGACCGCTTAACTGGGGTGTGTCGGGTGCTTGACAAGGCACGCATTCGAACATATATTCGGAACAGAGATTCGGACCTGGCCCTCCCGGCCGAGGGTTGGGTCCGAACTCTCAACCAAGGAGGAACCATGACCACCACTTCACTTCGCATCACCCGACGCGGACGCGTCGTGCTCGGACTTGCTCTTGCCCTGCCTGTGATGGCCCTCTCCGTCTTCCTCGCGTCCTCGGGCGCGCTCGCCGAAAGCGACGCAGCGAGTGATGATTTTGAATACATGACGGTGCTCTCCGGTGACACCCTCTGGAGCATCGCGACGATGATTTCTCCTCATGAAGATCCCCGCGACGTGGTCGCTAAGATTATTTCTCTGAACCAGCTCGAGACCGCATCCTTGAGGCCCGGACAGGACATCGCGCTCCCTCGCTAAGTCGCCACCGGTTACGATGGCGGAATGGCTGGACTGACTGATTTACCTCTGAGAGATGACCTCCGGGGTAAAGAGCCTTATGGCGCCCCGATGGATCCGGTGACGTATGCGCTGAATGTCAATGAGAATACTCACCCCGTCCCACCAGAGGTGCGGCAGGCGATTCTCTCCCATATTTCCCGCGCGCTGGAGACGATTAACCGCTACCCCGATAGAGAATTCACCGCACTGCGGGAGGCCTTGGCCAGCTACGCGACCAGGAGTCACCGCCAGGGCACCCTCGATGCCTCGATGGTGTGGGCCGCAAACGGGTCCAATGAAGTCATCCAGCAAGTGCTGCAAGCCTTTGGCGGACAGGGGCGTTCCGTCTTGGGCTTTCCGCCGAGCTATTCCATGCACCCGATCATTGCTGAATCGACCGGAACGACCTGGAGCGTGGGGAGTCGAGAGCAAGACTTTTCCTTGACCCCCGCGGGCGTGGAAAGCGCGATTCGGCTGACGAGGCCCGACGTCGTGTTCCTGTGTGCCCCCAACAACCCCACCGGCACACCGGTGTCACTGGAGACCATTGAAGCCGCGTATGACGCCACCGACGGCATTGTTCTGGTCGATGAGGCCTATGTCGAATTTCACTCGGAAGGCTCGCTCACCGCCTCGGAGCTTTTGCCCGGGCGAGAAAGGCTGCTGGTCTCTCGCACCATGTCAAAAGCGTTTGCGTTTGCCGGAGCCCGAGTCGGATATCTCCTGGCCGACCCCGCGGTTATTGATGCCCTTCGTCTTGTTCGGCTGCCGTATCACCTCTCGGGAATTACCCAGGCGGCCGCTTTGGGAGCGCTGGAAAACGCAGAGGTGATGCTGGCAATGGTTGAGGACATTAGGCAGCAGCGTGATCGCCTTCTTCAAGAATTGCCAGGGCTTGGCTATACGGTGTGTGAATCCCAAGCAAACTTCGTGCTTTTTGGGGGAGTGGAAAACCCGAAGGCCCTCTTTGAACAACTGCTGAGCCACGACATTTTGATCCGAGATGTGGGGATCCCCCACCACCTTCGTGTGACGGCGGGAACCGAAGCAGAGACCAGTTACTTTTTGGAGACGCTCGCTACACTGGCACGGTGAACACGTCCCCACGAACCGCGCTCATCGAGCGTGCCACTTCAGAGTCCAGTGTTCGCGTCTCGCTCAATCTTGACGGCACCGGGAAGTCGACGATTTCGACGACGGTGCCGTTTTTTGACCACATGTTGACGGCGTTGTCTAAGCACTCGCTGATCGATTTAGAAGTTTCTGCCCATGGCGACACTGAAATCGATGTGCACCACACGGTGGAAGACACCGCCATCGTCCTGGGTCAGGCCTTACGAGAAGCCCTGGGAGATAAGTCAGGAATTGGTCGTTACGGGGATGCCCTGGTGCCTCTTGATGATGCGCTTGCGCGTGCCGTTGTTGATGTCTCTGGCAGACCCTATTTAGTTCACACCGGCGAACCGGAGGGTTTTGAATACCACGCCATTGGGGGGCATTTCACCGGTTCGCTGGTGAGACACGTGTTTGAGGCCATCACCATGCACGCCCACCTCACCGTTCACATCACCGTGCTCGATGGCAGAGATCCCCACCACATTGCAGAAGCAGAGTTCAAAGCTTTTGCCCGGGCGCTCCGCTTGGCCGTGGCTCGGGACAATCGTGTGTCAGGGATTCCCTCCACAAAGGGTGCTCTTTAGTCGTGTCACCTCGTGTGGTGGTCTTTGACTACGGTTCGGGCAACGTTCATTCCGCGCTGAAGGCACTGGAGGCTGCGGGTGCCGAGGTGACACTAACCAATGATGCGACCGTGGCCCGAGAGGCTGAAGGCCTCGTAGTGCCGGGGGTGGGGGCCTTCGCCACCGTGATGTCGGCGTTGAAAGCGGTGGGTGGTGATTCGTTGATCGAAAAGCGGCTGGCGGGCTCCCGTCCGGTCTTAGGAATTTGTGTGGGACTCCAGGTGATGTGTGAGGGCGGAGTCGAACACGGCGTGAGTACCGAAGGCCTCGGCCAATGGCCAGGAATAGTGGAAAAGTTGGAAGCCGCTATTTTGCCTCACATGGGGTGGAATACGGTGACACCACCTCACGGCAGCTCCCTGTTTCGCGGGGTGGAAGACGAGCGGTTTTATTTCGTGCATTCCTACTCGCTCAAGAGCTGGAGCATGGAACCCTCCGGGACGCTCCCTCCGCCATCGGTGACCTGGTCTCACCACGGTCAAGACTTTGTGGCAGCGGTGGAAAATGGACCACTGAGCGCCACCCAATTCCACCCCGAAAAATCTGGCCCCGCTGGCATCCACCTCTTGCGCAACTGGGTGACATCGCTCGCGGGTGCCTGACATGGACCGTTTGATTCAATGGGAGTAGAGTCGGGTGCTTGCGCGCGGAACACCACATCGACCCGGACTGACAGTTAGATACCCCCACCCCACTATGAACGAGTTCTCTCAATCCCCCTCTTTAGTCCTGCTCCCTGCGGTTGATGTATCCGGTGGGAAAGCTGTCCGTCTGACCCAGGGGGAGGCGGGGACCGAAACGTCTTACGGTGATCCGGTGGAGGCGGCTGAAGAGTGGATGCGCCAGGGGGCGCAGTGGCTCCACCTCGTAGATCTTGACGCCGCCTTTGGGCGCGGCAATAACAAAGCCGTCATTAGACGAGTGGTCAAAGCCGTGGGCAAACGCGTCAACGTGGAGCTCTCTGGTGGCATCCGCGATGACCAGTCGCTAAAAGATGCGCTCTCCACGGGAGCCGTCCGAGTTAACTTGGGCACGGCTGCTTTGGAAAACCCTGAGTGGACCGCTCACGTGATTTCTGAATATGGCGAGGCGGTTGCCGTGGGACTTGACGTGCGCGGTGAGACACTAGCTGCACGAGGCTGGACCCAAGAGGGCGGCAGCCTGTTCCACACTCTGGAGCGCCTCAACAAATGCGGGTGTGCGCGATATGTCGTCACCGACGTCACCAAGGATGGAACGATGAAGGGTCCTAACACGGACCTCCTTCGGCAAGTATTGGCGGCAACAGACCACCCGGTAGTGGCCTCAGGGGGTATCGCTTCGTTGGACGATATTGCCGAGCTCCGGGAACTCGTTCCTCTTGGACTCGAGGGTGCGATCCTCGGCAAAGCTCTCTACGCGGGAGCCTTCAACCTCGTCGAGGCGTTGGATGTCGCCGGGCACTGATTCTGCCGGGCAGCCTTTTGAAGGTAGGGCCTTCGCGCCCAATCCCCACGCAAGCGATTCGGGCGATTGTGGCAGTGAACTAGCGCTCGCGCTCGATCACTTTTTCAGCCCTGACACCTCGGCTGCTGGTGAGGTGGTGGCGGCGCGCCCGATCGTAGAACTTCTTGACGCGTTGCGAGGAGCGAGAGTGCTGGCACCTCTCATGGCGCACGCAGGTGGTTGGGATACCACCGAAGAAGATGCGTTGCAGGAAAAAAGTCAAGAACTCTCCATTCTTCACCTCGAAGGCCCTGATGGGCGCGCGGTGTCACCCATTTTTAGCGATGTTGCCTCGATGATTCAGTGGAACACCGAAGCCAGGCCCATTCCTGTTTCGGCGCAACAAGCAGCACTTGCTGCAGCCAGCGATGGGCTAGGGCTTCTCGTGCTCAACCCGGGCACGCCACGGTCCCTGACGCTTCGGCGAGGGGCCATTAGAGCCCTCGCCACGGGGGATGCTTATGTTCCAGCCTGTGTTGACCAACAGGTAGTGGCTGCTCTGCACGATGCCGTGGCGAAGGAGTCTGAGTGGGTCGAGATTGCTTTGGTCACCACGGGTGATCCTGGTTTTGTGCTCGCGGGACCCGAAGTGTTGGTGATACTCGCGGCCCAGCCGGGGCTTGACGCCACAGAGCTGCACCATCGCCTGGCTCGCCTGAGCATGGAGTGGGGCAAAAGTGCGGTTCTCGCCGACCGTGTCGATGGGATCGGCGTGAAGGTCGTTGCTGCTTAGTTGACCGCTCCGGTGTATTTTTCGCCCGGTCCGGCTCCGGGAGCATCAGGGTGGGTGGATGCCTCGCGGAAGGCGAGTTGAACGGACCGCAAGCCATCCCTCAAACTCCTGGCGTGATGATCTCCGATTTCAGGCGCTGCGGCCACGACAAGACCAGCAAGAGCAGAAATGAGCTTGCGGGCCTCGGCAAGGTCCGTTTCTTCCTCGGGATTATCCGATAGGCCACACTTGACGGCAGCGGCGGAGAGGAGGTGGACCGCAACCGTGGTGATGACTTCCACAGCGGGCACTTCGCCAATATCCCGACCGAGGTCTTCCAGGGACTCGTTGTTCACCGTTATCTCATTTCGCTCGCCAGATGTGTCAAACACTGCTACTCTTAGCCGTTCGCTACTCCTAGAGTAGGGAACAAGCGAAAGTGGAGAAACCTCCCACCCGCGTGTGCCTGGGAGACCAAGGCTACCGGGTCGTTGTACTCCGTGAATCACGATTCACAGCGTTAAGGGTGCGGCACAGTTTTCTGTGGGATGTAATTCTGCTTTCGCGCACTGAGTCCGTGAAACAGAAGGAGCTCCGCATCAGCGATCCGAGGATTAACGACCGCATTCGTGCCACCGAGGTTCGCCTCGTGGGGCCCGAAGGGGAACAGGTCGGAGTGGTCCGCGTAGACATTGCTCTGCGCTTAGCTCAAGAAGCTGACCTTGATTTGGTGGAAGTTTCCCCCAATTCGAACCCACCCGTAGTCAAAGTTATGGACTACGGCAAGTACAAGTACGAGGCAGCGCAAAAAGCTAAAGAAGCTCGAAAGAACCAGGCAAACACGATTCTCAAAGAGGTTCGTTTTCGTCTAAAAATCGACACCCACGACTACGAAACCAAGCGCAAGCGCGCGGAAACGTTCCTCAAAGCCGGCGACAAAGTCAAAGCCATGATTTTGTTCCGCGGTCGCGAACAGTCCAGACCTGAGCAGGGTGTGCGCTTGTTGCAGAGATTCGCCGAAGACGTCTCAGAGTTCGGGGTCGTGGAATTTACCCCGACCATTGATGGTCGCAACATGGTGATGGTCATCGGGCCGATGAAATCCAAAGCAGATGCAAAGGCGGCACAGGCAAAAGAAAAAGCTCGAAGCCAGGCCTCCGCAAAAGCAGTCGAGCCCGTCGCCAAAGAAGCACCCCCTGTCGCCGAAAAAGCCCCCGCTACCGAAAAGCCACCCGCGAAAGCCGCAGTGAAAAAAGCGGCTCCGGCAGCCCAGAAGAAACCGGCAGCAAAGAAACCGGCCGCCAAGGCCAAAGAAAAGAAGGAAGAGACAGATGCCTAAGCAGAAGAGCCATTCCGGCGCCAAGAAGCGCTTCAAGGTAACCGGATCCGGAAAAATCATGAAACAGGGTGCTGGAATGCGCCACAACCTCGAAAAGAAGTCCAGCCGAGTGACTCGTCGCCTCAACCAAGAGCAGGTTCTTGCGCCGGCGAACGCCAAAGTCATCAAGAAATTGCTCGCCAAGTAGACCTGAACGAAACGAAGGACAAAGATCATGGCACGTGTAAAGAATGCGGTTAACGCACACAAAAAGCGTCGGGTTATCCTCGAACGCGCTTCGGGCTACCGCGGGCAGCGCTCGCGTTTGTACCGGAAGGCAAAAGAGCAGGTTATTCACTCGCTCGTCTACAGCTACCGGGATCGCCGCCAGCGCAAGGGGGACTTCCGTCGCCTCTGGATTCAGCGCATCAACGCCGGCTCACGTGCCAACGGCCTGACCTACAACCGCTTTATCCAGGGCCTTGGCCTTGCCGGTATTGAAGTTGACCGCCGGATGCTCGCTGAGCTCGCGGTGAACGAACCCACCGCCTTCGCCACCTTGGTGGCCGAAGCAAAGAAGGCTCTACCCAAGGACACCTCTGCTCCTGCAGTCAAGTCCTAGGACCTCAAAACACCCCCAGCGCCTGGCGTTGGGGGTGTTTTTTGTGTGAGTCGTGAAGGATTCCCCGCCGTGGACCCCTAGATTTGTCATGTGTTGGATAACCCCCGCTCACCCCGTGTCCGCGCAGTATCGAAGCTTTCCCACAAATCCAAGCGTCAAGCGGCACAGCTCTTCCTCGTGGAAGGACCGCAAGCCACCAGGGAGGCCTTGAAGCATCGCCCTGAGTCGGTGGTGGATCTCTTCCTGACACCTGCGAGCGCCGAGCGAAACACTGATCTTGTGACTCTGGCCCAGGGCGCAGGCATAGACATCACACTTGCGAGCGAAGAAGTGGTGGCGGCGCTCTCTGACACGGTCACGCCTCAAGGGGTGGTGTGTGTGTCCCAGTTTGTGAATACCTCTTTGGCTTCGGTGCTGGGCTCAAACCCCCGCAATATTGCGGTACTTCACCGGGTTAAGGATCCAGGAAATATTGGGAACATCATCCGCAGTGCGGATGCAGCGGGGGCCAGTGCCGTCATTTTGACCGCAGAGAGCGTGGACCCCTTCAACCCGAAAGTGGTTCGTGCAACCACCGGAAGCGTGTTTCATATCCCGATAGTTACCGGGGTCGAGCTGGCGGAGGTCGTGTCGGGGCTCACAGCGGCAGGGCTTACTGTGTGCGCGACCGAGGCTCAGGGCGACAGCATTTATGAGCTTGCTCAATCCGACGGCCTCGCCGCGCCCATTGCTTGGGTTTTTGGAAACGAAGCCCATGGCTTGAGTGAGGAGGACGCGGCCCTGGCAGACAAACGAATATCCGTGCCCATCTTTGGCCAGGCAGAGTCCCTGAGTCTACAAACCGCCGCAGCACTCTGCTTGTATCAGACCGCTTTTGCCCAGCACGGCTAACAACGCAGGTGGCATTCATCCTCCCCGGTAGACTTGGCGCTCGTGTCAGCCAATAAAGCTATTTCGCCAGAAAACGCCGCCGCCGCCGTTGCGGCTGCCGCGACGGCCTTCGCCGAAGCCACCACCGTAGAAGAGCTCCAGGCTGCAAAAAATGCTCACGTGGGGGACGCTTCGGCGCTGGCTCAGATGAACGCACTTCTTCGCGATCTGCCGGCAAGCGAAAAAGCGGCGGCCGGAAAACTGATGGGCGAATCGAGAGCGACGGTGGGGCAAGCACTCGAGTCGAGAGAGGGTGAGCTGGTCGCGGCGCGAGAGCGTGAACTGCTGGCGGCAGAGGCCCTGGATCTGACAGGGGTAGGAATTCGCAGGGCTCCCGGAGCCAGGCATCCCCTCAGCGTCTTGATGGAAGACATGGCTGATGTCTTTGTGGCGATGGGGTGGGAAATTGCCGAAGGGCCCGAGCTCGAACATGAATGGTTCAATTTCGACGCACTCAACTTCGATGCCGACCATCCCGCGCGAGCCTTGCAAGACACTTTTTTTGTGGAACCCGTGGAATCACACCTGTTGTTGCGAACCCACACCTCACCGGTGCAAATTAGGTCGCTACTGAGCCGCGAACTCCCTGTCTATGTCGTGGCGCCAGGTCGCGTCTACCGAACCGATGAACTCGATGCCACCCATACGCCTGTGTTCCACCAAATCGAAGGCATCGCCATCGATAAGGGCCTCACCATGGCGCACCTGCGGGGGACCTTGGAGCACTTGGCGCGATCCATGTTTGGCGACGAAGCAAAAATTCGTTTGCGTGCGAACTATTTCCCTTTCACCGAGCCCAGTGCCGAGCTCGATATTTGGCACCCCACTTTTGTGGGCGGAGCGCGCTGGATCGAGTGGGGTGGCTGTGGCATGGTCAACCCCAATGTGTTGCGGGCGGCGGGGATCGATCCCAAGGTGTATCAAGGGTTTGCTTTTGGTATGGGCATTGAGCGCACACTGATGTTCCGCAACAACGTTCAAGACATGCGAGACATGGTCGAGGGTGATGTTCGGTTCTCCGGACAGTTCGGGATGGTGGTGTGATGCGCGTTCCCCTGTCGTGGCTCGCCGAATACGTTGATTTACCGGAGGATGTCACTCCCGAAAACGTCCATGAATCCCTCGTGTCAATCGGTCTGGAAGAAGAAGAAATCCACCGGTTCGAACTGGTGGGACCCATCGTGGTGGGCGAAATACTGGAATTCGAGGACGAGCCCCAAACAAACGGCAAAACCATCCGGTGGTGTCAGGTCAGGGTGTCTCTCACTGACACACCGGAGGCCCCCGCTATCCGCGGAATCGTCTGTGGGGCGAGCAATTTTGTAGTGGGAGACCAGGTCGTCGTGTCTCTGCCCGGTGCCGTGTTGCCAGGCCCCTTTGCCATTAGCGCTCGCACCACCTATGGCCACGTTTCGGATGGAATGATCGCCTCAGCGAAAGAGTTGGGGCTCGGTGAAGACCATGACGGCATTCTTCGCCTGGGGCTCCTGGGTGTTCACGCCGAGGTGGGGACGAATGCGCTAGCTCTCCTAGGCCTCGACGATGTCGCCGTGGAAATGAATGTCACGCCTGATCGTGGATATGCGCTGTCCATCAGGGGTATTGCCCGGGAATATCATCACGCTACGGGTGCGGCTTTTCGCGATCCCGCCACAGCGGTGACTCCCATGGCGTGTGAGGGTTTCCCCGTCACTCTCCAGGACGATGCCCCCATCCGGGGCGTTGAAGGGTGCCGGGTATTCGTTACCCGAGTGGTTCGAGGAATCACGGTCAACAGGCCCACGCCGGCGTTTATGGTGGCCCGGTTGGCGCTTGCCGGCATGCGTTCCATCTCCCTTCCCGTGGACGTCACCAACTATGTGATGTTGGAAATGGGTCAGCCCATCCACGCCTACGACCTGGGCACTCTCTCTGGCGGAATAACCGTGAGGCGGGCGAAGCACGGGGAAAAACTCGTCACCCTCGATTCTCAAGAGCGGTCGCTCGATCCTGAAGATCTATTGATTACCGATGAGTCCGGACCCATTGGGCTCGCCGGGGTCATGGGCGGTTTCAGCACCGAAATTTCAGACTCAACGACTGAGGTGCTGATCGAAGCTGCCTGGTTTGAACCGATTTCCATCGCGCGAACGCAGCGCCGCCACAAATTGCCCAGCGAAGCGTCGAAACGCTTCGCAAGAGGAGTTGACCCTCTGGTTGCAGAAGCAGCAGCGGAGCGAGTGGTCGCGTTGCTGGAAGAGCATGCCGGGGGAGCCAGGGATACTCTGGGTTCCCGGGTTATCGCAGAGGGTGCCGGGCACATGGCTACGCTCGTGTTCCCTGTGGATGCGGTCGAAAACATCGTGGGAATCACCGTTTCCGAGTCGGAAACGCGCAGAATTTTGGAAGATATTGGCGCGAGCGTGGGTGGTTCGGGTGCCACCCTCGAGGTGACTCCTCCCTCCTGGCGCCCCGACATCGTGGACGTTCCAGGTCTTGTCGAAGAGATCGCGCGCATTGTCGGGTATGACACAATTCCTTCCTCGCTGCCTATTGCGCCGGCAGGTCGCGGATTAACGAAAACTCAAGCCACTCGCCGCCGAATTACTCACGGCCTGGCAGCGTGGGGAATGACGGAAGTGTTGTCTTATCCCTTCCTCAGCGCAGTGGAAAATGCGCTTTTTGTGGAAGGGGCTGCCACCGACGTAGAGCTTCACAATGCGATGGACGCTCAGATCAACAGGATGCGGTTGTCGCTGCTTCCGGGCCTCCTCAACACTGCCAAACGAAACCTTTCGCGCGGAATGATCTCGCTCGCCCTCTTTGAAGCAGGGTTAGTTTTCACGCCTGCTGATCGCAGAATGGGAACCGAGGGAATCCCGGCAGGCAACACGCGCCCAGACCCGACAGTGTTGGACGAGCTTTATCGCTCCGTTCCTGATCAACCCTGGAGCATTGCCGGAGTGTTCATCGGCAATAGGGCACACCGGGTGCCCTTTTCCCAGGCGGTGAGCAGTGATGTTCGAGATGCCCTGGATGCGGCCCATCACATTGCCTTCGCAGCAGGTGGCGACCTCAGTGTCCTTCAGGCCGCACACCCCTCTTTCCATCCCACCCGGTTTGCGCACCTCATGGTCGGTGACACCTCAGTCGGTTACGTGGGGGAAATGTTGCCTTCGCTCGCTCTTGAGCATGACTTGCCGCGTCGCGTTTCGATGTTCCATCTCAACGGTGATGCTCTGATCACTGCGCTGGGTCAGGATCCTCACGAAGCTAGGCCGCTCTCCATTTTCCCCGCAGCCACCCAAGATGTGTCGCTGGTGGTCGATATTTCCATCCCCGCGGAAAGCATTCGAGCCGCTCTTGTCGAGGGCGCAGGCGATCTGTTAGAGACAATTTCGCTTGTTGATGATTACCGCGGTGCTGGCCTGGAAGATTCCGAGCGCTCGCTCACCTTTGCGCTTCGATTCCGCGCCAGCGACCGCACTCTGACCGCCGGTGAAGCCACGGAGGCAAAAGACGCCGGGGTGGCGCTTGCGGCGAAGCGTCACGGCGCTGTCTTGCGCGGATAGCTCGCCAACTACCTTCAATAACTGCTCTAAGGTTGGGCTATGTCTTTTTCCGTGGCAATCGCCGGCGCAAGCGGGTATGCAGGTGGCGAGCTTGCCAGGCTTTTAGCCGCCCACCCCGACTTTGATGTGGTCACTCTTGCAGCCCACTCGTCGGCCGGGGAAAAAGTCAACAGTGTTCATCCACACCTGGCGAGCTTCGCGGGCCAGGTGTTTACTGAAACCTCGATGGACACTCTCGCCGCCCACGATGTCATCGCTTTGGCGCTTCCTCACGGGGAATCAGGAGCGCTGGGAGAGGCCCTGCGTTCTCGCGGCGGTTACACCGTCTTGCTTGATTTGGGAGCTGATCGTCGCCTGGAAGACCCGCGCGACTGGGACGCCTACTACGGTGGAGATTTTTCGCAACCCTTTGTCTACGGCATGCCCGAATTGCCGCGCGTTGAAGGCCTTACCCAACGTGAGCGGCTTCAAGCAGCCACCGACATTGCCATCCCAGGGTGCAATGCCACAGGGGTCACCCTTGCTCTTGCGCCTCTGCTTGCTGCCGGGGCAGTGGAAGCGGATGACCTCTCAGCGGTGCTGGCGGTTGGCGCGTCCGGAGCTGGCAGGGCTTTGCGCTCGGACCTACTTGCGGCAGAGCTCACCGGGAGCGCCCGGCCGTATGCCGTGGGGGGAACACACCGCCACCTTCCGGAAATCCGCCAAAATTTGCTGCACGCTTCAGGTCACCACGCCACCGTGTCGATGACTCCGGTCCTGGTGCCGATGGCCCGGGGGATCCTCGCCACCTGCAGCGCGCGGGTGAAGGACGCGAAGGATGCCGCACGCCTTCACCAGATTGTGGCGGACGCGTATGCCACCGAGGCGTATGTCCGGGTCTACGACAGGGGTTCAATGCCAGCAACGGCAGATGTCTTGGGCTCCAACATCCTCGCACTCGGTGTGGCCTATGACGCTTCGGTGAACCGGGTGATCGTGGTTGCCGCCCTGGATAACTTAGTGAAGGGCACCGCGGGAGCCGCGGTGCAGAGCCTTAATCTCGCGTGCGGCTTCGAAGAAACAAGGGGCCTGATGATCGATGGACTTGCCCCGTGAGCGTGACAGCAGCAGCTGGCTTTCGGGCAGGAAGTGTTGCTGCCGGGTTGGCAGCGCGTGGGGGTGTTGACCTCACCGTCGTGATTAATGACGGCGTCATGACTCCTGCGGCCTGTGTGTTCACCTCCAACCGGGCCAAAGCCCACCCCATCGTCTGGTCCCAGCAGGTGATGGTGGGCGGAAGCGCAAAAGCGATTGTCCTCAATGCTGGGGGCGCCAATTGTTTTACCGGGCCTGAAGGCTTCGCTCTCACCCACCGCAGCGCGGAGACTCTTGCTGCGGCACTGGGCGACACCGGAGCGAGTGAAATCTTGGTGTGCTCGACAGGTTTGATTGGGGAATTGTTGCCGGCGGGGGCGGTTCTTGAGGGAATCGCCCAGGCAGTAGGCCGTGCGGAGGCAACGCCGGAAGCCGGCGCAGCCTCCTCTCTCGCGATTTTGACAACAGATTCTCATGCAAAAACGGCGGTGACCACACTGGACACACCCGAGGGAACAATCACCCTCGGTGGCATGGCTAAAGGGGCGGGAATGTTGGCGCCGGGCCTCGCCACAATGTTGGTGGTTATCACCACGGATGCGGTGATGGAGTGTGAGGGGTTGAACAGCGCTCTGCGCGCTGCCACCCGGGTCAGCTTTGACCGCCTGGACTCCGACGGGTGTATGTCAACCAACGACCAGGTCACGCTGATGGCTTCGGGCGCAAGTGGAATCGCACCCGATGCGGTGGAGTTTCAGAGGGTGCTCACCCAGCTGTGTCTCGCCCTTTCTCACCAGCTCTTGGGAGATGCGGAGGGATCCAGCCACGACATCGCCATCCGCGTCGAGGGAGCTGAATCTGAGGACGATGCTGTCGCTGTGGGTCGAGCCGTCGCGAGAAATAACCTGTTTAAAGCGGCCATGTTTGGCGGAGACCCCAACTGGGGGCGCGTCTTGGCAGCCATTGGCACTGTGGACGCGAGCTTTGACGTGTATGGAGTCGATGTCAGCATGAATGGTGTTCGGGTCTGTCACGCGGGGGCCCCCGACCGTCCGCGGGGCGAGGTTGATCTAAGCCACCGGGCGTTGGAGGTACTCATTGAGCTCCACGCCGGGGAGAAGGACGCCACGATTTGGACGAATGACCTCACTCACGATTACGTCCACGAGAACAGCGCATATTCCAGCTGATGAGCACGACACAAACGACGAATCCCGAAGCGTTCCTCAAAGCAGCCACGCTGACCGAGGCGTTGCCATGGATCCGAAGATTTCAGGGTGCAATTTTTGTGGTGAAGCTCGGCGGCAACGCGATGGTCGATGACGCCCTGCTGCAGGCTTTTGCCGATGACATGGTTTTTCTTCACACCGTGGGTGTTCGACCAGTGGTTGTCCACGGTGGGGGGCCTCAAATTTCTCAAGCCTTGAAAGACCGGGGTATTCCCAGCGAGTTTGTTGGTGGATACCGCGTGACCAGCACGGAGGCAATTCCGGTGGTGCGAGATGTTTTGCGCCACCACATCAGCGCAGATCTTGCCGCAAGGATTAATTCCCACCACGACTTAGCTGTTGTGCTCTCAGGTGAAGACCACCACCTCTTCACAGCGGTAAAAAAGGGTGCCGTGGTCGAGGGGATCGAAGTGGACTTGGGGCATGTGGGCGAGGTGGTCGCGGTGGACACCGCGAACATTCTTGACTTGATCGAGCAGGGCAGACTCCCCGTAGTGTCCTCCCTGGCACCCGATCAAGCGGGTCAATCCCTTCTCAATGTGAATGCTGACGCTGCAGCCGCAGCTCTGGCGGTTGCGCTGGGGGCGACGAAGTTGGTGTTGCTGACGAATGTTCCAGGCCTCTATGTCCATTGGCCGGCCACCGACTCTGTAGTTTCATCGTTGACGACGACTGAGTTGGAAGCGCTTTTGCCTTCGCTGGAGTCGGGCATGATTCCCAAAATGACTGCGTGTTTGGATGCTGTTGGGGGAGGGGTGCCAAAGGCAGCCATCATTGATGGCAGACTGGCGCATTCGATCTTGCTGGAAGCTTTCACCAGCCATGGAATAGGAACAGAGGTGGTCGCGCCGTGACCCGTCATTTTTTGCGCGATGATGACATTTCGCCGGAAGAGCAGAGCGAGATTCTCGCCCTAGCGGCCGAGATGAAGGCGGACCGGTTTTCTCGCAGGCCCCTGGAAGGCCCTCAGACGGTCGCGGTAATTTTTGATAAGTCCTCCACCAGAACGCGGGTGTCCTTTGCGGTGGGGATTGCTGACTTAGGTGGACAGCCTTTGATCATCTCCACCGCCAATTCGCAGCTGGGGGGAAAGGAGACACCCTCAGACACCGCTCGGGTCCTGGAGAGGATGGTGGCGGCCATTGTCTGGCGCACCTACGGGCAGGCGGGGTTAGAAGAAATGGCGAAGAACACCACGGTTCCCGTCATCAATTCCCTCAGTGATGACTTTCACCCGTGCCAATTGTTGGCAGACTTGCTCACCATCCAAGAACACAAGGGCGACCTCGCGGGCCTCACGGTGACCTTTGTGGGGGATGGTGGGAGCAATATGGGCCACAGCTACGCCCTGGCGTGCACTACAGCGGGGATGCACGTGCGTATTGCCTGCCCACCGAGCTTTAGCCCTCAGCCTTCGGTAGTGGGGGATGCCCGTGCGATTGCTGAGCAGTCCGGTGGGTCCATCACCGTCCTCCACAGCCTCGATGAGGCCGTGGAGGGAAGCGATGTTGTGGTGACAGACACCTGGGTGTCGATGGGCAAAGAAGCCGAAAAAGCAGAGCGGGTTGCCACTTTCGGTTCATTCCAGGTGGGCGCAGAGGCGATGGGCAAAGCCCGTGGTGATGCGATCTTCCTGCACTGTCTTCCCGCCGATCGAGGTTTCGAGGTCACCCCGGAAGTTATCGATGGTCCCCAGAGTGTGATCTGGGACGAATCAGAAAACCGCCTGCACGCCCAAAAAGCACTGATGGTGTGGCTTTTGGAGCACGCCTAGCAGTATCACCCGCCAGTAGACTGGCCACACCAGGACTTGGTAGCACTCAAAAGAAAGTAGTTCCCTTCGTGACCGATCGCGTCGTTTTAGCTTATTCCGGTGGCTTGGATACCTCAGTAGGTATCGGATGGCTCAAAGACGCCACGGGCAAAGAGGTCATTGCACTTGCCATTGACGTGGGCCAGGGCGGCGAAAATATTGACGACATTCGCCAGCGCGCCCTCGATTGCGGTGCGGTGGAAGCCATAGTGGTGGATGCAAAAGACGAGTTCGCAAATGACTTTGTCATGCCCGCCCTCAAAGCCAATGCTCTCTACCAAAAGCGCTACCCCCTGGTGTCGGCTCTGTCTCGCCCGGTGATTGCCAAGCATCTAGCTCGGGTTGCTCGGGAGTTGGGTGCGGACTCTGTTGCCCATGGTTGCACGGGTAAAGGTAACGACCAGGTGCGTTTTGAGTCTGCCGTGGCGGCTCTGGCTCCGGAACTCACCTCCATCGCCCCCATTCGTGACCTGGCCTTGACCAGGGACAAAGCCATCCTCTATGCGGAAGAGCATGGCCTGCCCATTAAGCAAAGCAAAAAGAACCCCTACTCCGTTGATAAAAACGTGTGGGGCCGAACGGTGGAGACGGGGCCATTGGAAGACCCCTGGGCGGCACCGCTTGATGACGTCTGGGAGTACACGAGCAACCCCGACCAGGGTCGTGCAGCCGAAGACGTCACCATCAGTTTTAGCGAAGGAATTCCTGTCGCCATCAACGGAGGGGCTGTTTCTCCCCTGGAGGCTATCGCCCAGCTCAACACCCTTGCCGGTGCCCACGGTGTGGGGCGGGTGGACATCATCGAAGACCGTTTAGTGGGAATCAAGAGCCGTGAGATCTATGAGGTGCCCGCGGCCCTGACCCTCATCAATGCCCACGAAGAGCTTGAGAACTTGGTCCTCGAGCGCGATCTTGGACGTTACAAGCGCAAGTTGGAGGCGGACTGGGCGAACTTGATTTATGACGGTTTGTGGTTCTCGGACCTCAAGTCCAGCTTGGATGCTTTCTTTGACCACACTCAGAAGCACGTGTCTGGTGATGTTCGGGTGAACCTGTTCGCCGGCCTGGCCACCGTGACCGGTCGCCAGTCTGAGGAGAGCCTTTACGACTTTGACTTAGCGACCTATGACACGGGAGACACTTTTGATCAGTCCCACGCCAAAGGCTTCATCGAGCTATGGTCGCTGCCGAGCAAAATCTCTGCCAAACGTAACGCTAAGAAATAGGGGTTGCGATGGCGGGGGAGACCAACGACGGTGCGCTCTGGGGAGCGCGGTTTCGCCAGGGACCCAGCCCCGCCATGCAGGCGCTATCGCAATCCACGCACTTTGACTGGCGCCTTGTCCCCTATGACCTAGCGGCCACCCTTGCTCACGCACGAGAGTTAGGGGACAAAGGTTTCCTGAGCGCGGGGGATGTGGAGTTGGTTTCCGCTGCCCTGTCGGAAATAGGGCGGGATTATGAAGCGGGAACGCTGGTGCCGGCGGAGTCTGACGAAGATGTCCATGGGGCTCTTGAGCGGATACTGATTGACCGGATTGGTGTCGAGGCTGGCGGAGCACTTCGTGCTGGCCGAAGCCGCAATGATCAAATCGCCACCTTCGTCAAGCTCTACATGCGCGATAGTGCGAAGCACCTGAAATCCCTCCTGCTCGACACGGCGGACACGCTTCTTTCCCGCGCTGGGGAGGCGGGGGACGCGGTGATGCCCGGCCGCACCCATTACCAGCTCGCCCAGCCAGTGCTTCTGGCTCACTACCTGTTGGCTCATGCTTGGCCTCTCGTCAGGGATATCACGAGGCTTGATGATTTCCTCGCCCGGAACGATGTCTCTCCCTATGGCGGGGGCGCTCTCGCTGGCGGGGGTATTGGGCTTGATGCGGCAGCCATTTCGAAGGCATTGGGATTTTCTGCGGTGAGCCAGAACTCTTTGGATGGGACATCGGCGCGGGATGGGGTTGCGGAGTTCCTCTATGTCTGCGCTCAAATTGGGGTAGATCTGTCACGGCTTGCTGAGGACATTATCATTTTGTCCTCGGGAGAGTGTGGCTATTTCCTTCTTGATGATGCCTACTCCACCGGCTCGTCCATGATGCCGCAGAAGAAAAACCCCGATATTGCCGAGCTAACCCGAGGAAAATCAGGCCGGATGATCGGAAACCTGACGGGGCTTATGGCCACGCTGAAGGCGTTGCCCCTGGCCTATAACAGGGACCTGCAAGAAGACAAAGAACCGCTCTTTGACTCGGTGGATTCGCTCACGCTTATTTTGCCGGCCTTCACGGGACTCCTGGCAACGCTGGGCTTCAATCTCGAA
The DNA here is from genome assembly GCA_017857245.1 of Pontimonas sp. Lineage (GTDB taxonomy): Bacteria > Actinomycetota > Actinomycetes > Actinomycetales > Microbacteriaceae > Pontimonas. The sequence goes on along the minus strand of JAFMDO010000007.1, from coordinate 2,094 downwards.
GCAATGGCAAAAAACGCGACCACCGGTTTTGCCCTTGCCACCGATATTGCCGATGTTCTCGTGCAGAAGGGGATGCCCTTCCGCACCGCGCACGAAGTTGTGGGGAAACTGGTGGCGCTGTGCGAAGAGCGAGGGTTAGATCTTGCCGAAGTGTCTGATGAAGACTTGGCAGCGATCTCACCCCAGCTCACCCCTGATATCCGCCAGGTGATGAGCGCAGAGGCCTCCGTGGCGCGTAAAGCGGGTATCGGCGGCACCGCACCGGATCGGGTCTCCGAGCAGGCCAAGGCGCTCCAAGAGGCCTTGGAAGCCCTCCGGTAACACCGGCTTTTTTTGCCGCTGGCTCCTTCACGCGCCGGTGTTTGCGTCGCCGGAGCACCCACGGGGGAGTCCACTGATAAGTTGAACCCGTGCAAGACAGTGAGATCCGGGGAAAACAGTCCAATGATTCCACTTTCGCCACCCTCCATGAAGAGCTGGTGTGGCGGGGTTTGATTCATGTTTCCACCGATGAGTCGGCCCTTCGGGAGGCGCTCGAGGGAGACTCGATCGCGTTTTACTGCGGGTTTGACCCGACAGCGCCAAGCTTGCACCTGGGCAATCTGGTGCAGCTGCTTCTCATGCGCAGGCTTCAGTTGGCAGGGCACCGCCCCCTCGCCCTGGTAGGCGGCTCGACGGGTCTCATTGGAGATCCCAAACCAACCGCGGAGCGAGTGCTCAACGAACCAGAGGTCATCGCTGAGTGGGTGGACAGACTGGGAGCACAAATCTCTCGATACCTATCCTTTGAAAATTCCAGCGCCGCGACTTTGGTCAATAACTTGGATTGGACCAAAGACCTGTCGGCGATTGACTTTCTCCGCGATGTGGGCAAGTACTACCGCGTGGGAACCATGATCAAGAAAGACGCCGTCTCTGCTCGCCTGAATTCTGATGCTGGTATTTCCTACTCCGAGTTTTCGTATCAAATCCTTCAGGGGATGGACTTTCTGCGCCTGTATGAAAACTACGGCTGCGTATTACAAACCGGCGGCTCGGATCAGTGGGGCAACCTCACCAGCGGGACCGATTTGATCCACAAGGCCCTTGGCGTTTCGGTCCATGCTGTGGGGACCCCGTTAATTACCAATAGCGATGGCACCAAATTTGGGAAATCCGAGGGCAACGCCATTTGGTTGGATGGGGACATCACAAGCCCCTTTGCGATGTATCAGTTTTGGCTCAACACCGATGATCGTGATGTCATCGAACGCCTCAAAGTCTTCACTTTTCTCACCCGTGAGAGCATCGAGGAACTGGATCAACGCCACAGCGCAGCCCCCCACGAGCGCCTGGCGCAGAAAACATTGGCCCACGACGTAACGGCACTGGTGCATGGGGCGGAGGCGTGCAGCGCTGTCGTAGCGGCCTCGGAGGCCCTCTTTGGCAAGGGAGACCTTGCCGCAATAGATCCGCACACCTTTGAGAGCGCGCTCGACTCTCTCCCTCGGGCCACGGTGACACCGTCAACATCTGTCGCAGAAGCACTGGTCGAAACAGGACTGTGCTCGAGCGTTTCAGAGGCGAGAAGGGCTATCGCCCAGGGCGGAGTTAGTATCAATAACAACACCGTTGCGGACGAAACTGCGGAGCTGGGGGAGCGCCAAGCTCCCAGCGATGTAGCCCTGTTGTTGAAGCGGGGGAAGAAAACTCTCGCGGCCCTGTTCTTTGTCTAAACCCGACGTTTCCTCCGCGACACGCCCGGGATGAAAGGCATTTGGCTGCCCGCGATATCGCCCGTATAGTTAGCGAGTTGTCACCCCAAAGGTTGGCAGGGCCAGCGTGCTCTCCCAGCCTCAAGAAGTACTTCAACTAGTTAGACAACTTCGCACTTGCTGTGCGGGGAAACTCCTACTAGAGTGATGACTCCAGCGTTTCACAGCGTCGGGCCAAAACTCTCTTCCAAGAGCGGGTTGGTTTCGACACCGAAAGCTGCGCTAGGTGCAACAAACTGGATAGACGCCAGACGTCCACTCGGAAACGAGATGCGAAGTCAGCGGCGCCCGATCCTTGAGAACTCAACAGTGTGCACTAAGTCAATGCCAAATAACCTCC
>JAFMDO010000039.1 GCA_017857245.1 Pontimonas sp. | reverse complement strand
AAGTCCAAATTTGATAACAAATATGGCGTTCGCCACTCCCTCATCGATGGCCTCAACCGCGCCACGGACACCTTCATGAGTGGGAAAGTCACCTTTGTCTGTGGCTATGGCGATGTGGGTAAGGGCTCAGCTGAGTCCCTCCGGGGCCAAGGCGCCAGGGTGATCGTGTCAGAAATTGACCCCATCTTGGCTTTGCAAGCAGCGATGGATGGATACCAGGTTGCGAAATTGGAATCGGTGATCGACAAGGTTGATGTCCTCATAACTGCAACCGGAAACCTGGGCGTGGTGACCGTGGATCACATGCTGGCGCTGAAGCACCAAGCAATTGTGGCCAACGTGGGTCACTTCGACAACGAAATCGACATCGAGGGACTCGAGTCTCTTGCCGGTGCGACTCGCGTGGAAATCAAGCCACAGGTTCACGAATGGCAGATGCCTAACGGTCGAAGCATCTTGATGCTGAGTGAAGGCCGCTTGATGAATCTGGGTAACGCCACCGGGCATCCCAGCTTCGTGATGAGCAACTCCTTCACCAATCAGGTCCTTGCTCAAATTGAGGTGTTCACCAACGGAGCGGCTTATCCTCTCGGTGTTCATATGTTGCCCAAGCACCTGGATGAAAAAGTAGCCAGACTGCATCTGGATGCATTGGGGGTTGAACTCACCGAGCTCAGCGACCAACAGGCCGCCTACATCGGGGTTCCCAAGCAGGGCCCCTACAAGGTTGAGCACTACCGCTATTAGAAGAGAGTTAGCTCTTGTAGGCTTGGGCGCTATCGAGATACCCCTCGGGAGCGCCGATTGGAGCCAGTCATGACTGCTCGCATTTTGGTGGTCGACGACGACGTCGCCCTGGCTGAAATGATCTCTATTGTGTTGCGGGGCGAAGGTTATGTGCCGATTCAAGCCTTTGATGGCAAAGAGGCCCTAGATCTATTTCCCGACGCGAAGCCTGACCTTGTTCTCTTAGACGTCATGCTCCCCGGCCTCGATGGAATTCAGGTGTGCAGCGCTATACGAGAAATGAGTGGGGTGCCGGTCATTATGTTGACGGCGAAGGGAGACACCACCGATGTGGTCCGGGGGCTTGAAAGCGGCGCCGATGACTATGTGGTGAAGCCCTTCAACCCGAAAGAATTAGTTGCCCGGATCCGCACCAGACTGCGCCCGACGAGCGCGAGCGTTGCGCGGGTTATCGTGGTGGGAGACGTGACCATCGACGTGCCCGCGCATGAAGTGACGCGCGGAGAAAGCCGCGTTAACCTCACCCCGTTGGAATTTGAGTTACTCGTGACCTTGGCACTCAAGCCCGAGCAAGTATTCACCCGCGAGATGCTCCTCGAGCAGGTGTGGGGATATCACTACAAAGTGGACACGCGACTGGTTAACGTCCATGTTCAGCGCTTGCGGGCCAAAGTAGAGCAGGACCCTGACAACCCGGTCATCGTGCAAACAATCAGGGGTGTGGGCTACCGAGCTGGTGCGAGTGTGAAGGCAGCTGACGAAGCGCCATGATGAGAGCCCTCTGGCGGGCCTTCCTCCAAGGACTTGCGGCACCCGTGGACATGTGGCGGAGCTCCCTACTGGCGCGCACTGTCACCCTCACGGTGGGATTATCGGGTCTCGCGGTGACCCTTATTGGCGGATATATGTCCCTCACCATCGCGGATAACTTGTTCTCCGGGCGCACCGACCAGATTTTGGGCGAAACGACCCGCGCAGCAACCGTTGCCCAGACGCTTTTTGACAATTCGGTCACAGCGGCGGGGACGATTGATGTGGAAACGGCAAACACCACTGCGCAAACCGCTATTCGTTCGGCTCAATCAAGCCCTGGCGGTAGCGGCTTCGCCCTGTTGAGAACCCCGGGGCAAATCACCAACCAGGCCATGACCTCCACCTCTACCGCTGGCCTAGACCTTTCAGTGGTGTCGAGTGGACTGCGTGCCCAGGTGGTAGGTGAACCCTCCCAATTGCACTATCAGTCCGTGTCTCTTGGAGCAGAGGCTGCCGTGCCAGGAATTGTCGCTGCGGCCTCCTTGCAAGTGCCAAGCTCTGGCCAATACGAGTTGTATCTGGTCTATGACTTGAGTGATGTGCAAACCACGTTGACGGAGATTCAACAAACCCTGATTGCGGGGTCGTTGGCACTGGTGGGCGCCATCGGCTTGGTCACGTTCTTTGTCGTGCGACTGACGATTGATCCGATCCGCCGCGCAGCGCGCACGGCGGAGCGATTAGCGCAGGGTTTTCTTGAAGAACGTCTCACCGAAAGCGGTGAAGATGTGATTGCTGTTCTCTCCCGGTCCTTCAATCGCATGGCGCAGAGCATGGAAAGCCAGATTGTGCGACTCGCCAATCTCTCGCAAGTACAGCAGCGATTTGTGTCAGACGTGTCCCACGAGCTCCGCACCCCATTGACCACGATTCGCTTGGCAGGTGATGTGTTGTTTGCCCAGCGTGAGGGCTTCAGTGCAGAAAATGCTCGAACCATTGAGCTTTTGCTCACCCAGATTGAGCGTTTTGAAATCATGTTGACCGACCTCCTGGAGATGAGTCGCTACGACGCGGGTGCCGTTGCTCTGGAAGTGGAAGAAACCAATGTGGTGCCGCTCATTGAAGACTGTTTAGACCAGCTGGGACCGCTTGCGCGAGAAAAAGGGTCTGAGTTATTGGTCGAAGTGCGTGGCGGCTATGGGGAATCCGAAGTGGACCAGCGGAGGATCCGGCGTATCGTGCTGAACTTCGTGGGCAATGCCATCGATCACGGCGAGGGTCGCCCGATTGTCACCTACATCGACTCCAACGAAGAAGCGTTGGCCATAGCGGTGAGGGACTGGGGAATGGGGATGACCGAAGCTCAAACTCAGCGCGTCTTCGACCGGTTTTGGCGAGCCGATCCTTCACGCCAGCGGACCACCGGAGGCACCGGCCTCGGTCTTGCTATTGCCCAAGAAGACGCCGTCGCACACGGCGGGCGAATCGATGTGTGGAGCAAAGAAGGCGAAGGCACCTGCTTTAGATTGACGATTCCCCGGATCCCCCTGGATTCCTGGCAGGTGTCACCTTTGCCTCTACCCCCGGAGGGTGTCGAAGACCCCTCCGGTGCGGTCACGGGAGCGCTTCCCCAGCAGGCGCAACCATGAGGACATTCTTCGTTTGTTTCGTCATGGTCGCACTCCTCGCCTCCTGCACCACAATCCCCCAACAGGGCCCCGTGATGTCGTCGGATTTCAGTCCGCGGGTGACCTCTGACGGGGTTGATGTGTTGCCCCCGGGCCCCTCTGCCGGCGCAACCCAGGATGACATTTTGGCGGGATTCATGGCAGCGGGAGCTGCTGCCCAAGATAACTATCGTGTCGCGAGGAGTTATCTCAGTGCCGAGGCGCAAGATTCATGGAATCCCAATGCGGTTGCTTACATTCGAGCAGGTGAACCAGAAGTCACCTTAGGCGGTGCAAACATAGCCAGCTATGTCCTTTCGGTGGGGGCGAGTGTTGATGAGTTTGGCCGGTATTTTGACTCCCCCGAGGCGCCAGCGCAAAGCTTCGAGTTTCAGTTCGTTCTCGAAGAGGGCGAGTGGCGAATTAGTGCGCTTTCTGACGGGGTCGTGCTGAGCCAGGCGGCCTTTAGGGAAGCCTTCACCAGTTATCGCCTGTATTACTTTTCCACGGGGTATCGCGAACTTGTTGCTGACGTTCGGTGGTTTGCCAGCCGGGGAGAAGTTTCCACCAAAATAGTGCGGGCACTCTTGGCAAAGCCGACCTTCTGGTTGGACCAGGGGGCCACCATTTCTGCACTCCCCGAGGGAACCGGCCTTGCGCTCACGCCCATCCCTGTGACGGAGGGGGTGGCAACGGTGGATCTCACCACCCAAGTGTTGGGGGTTGAGGACATCACCCGCTACCGGATGCTGGTCCAGCTGACGGCGAGTTTGCAACAGGTCCAGGGAATCTCTTCGGCAAGAATTTCGGTCAATCAAAATGAACTCGTTATCCCCGCCCCGGCTTCGGACACCCCCACCCTGGCCACCGGGCGAGATTCGCGCCTCGTTGTTCTGGCTAGTCGGAGCTTTGGCTATCTCCAGGGCGGCAGGGTCGAACCCCTTGATCGGCTCTCCCTGGCGGTGGCGACACTCATTCCCGAGGAAATTTTCTACTCATCCCGCTTCAATCAGGCGCTCGCGACCCGACCTGATGGTCTGTGGCGAGTGGGAATGAGTGGCGAGCCGACACTCCTGGATGATCGGGTCGACCTTCTGAGAGCGGTCGTGGATTCGTGTGGCTTTACCTGGTCATCCAGTGCGAACCCCACAGAAGAAACGATTCGGTTATTCACGCCGGATGGCGAATTCACGACCCTCGGGCTGGACCTCGGTGCTGACTCGTCACTGGTGTCCCTGGAGTTAGCGCGCGATGACACACGGCTCCTCTTGCTGGTTCAAACCCAGACAGGGGTGCGGGCTCTTCTGGCGGCGGTCACTCGCGATGAGGACTGTGTGCCCGAGGCGCTGAGCGATTTTGTTGAGTTGGGGCCACTAGAGGGAATCGGGGTGGATGCTGCCTGGATCGATGACTCAGCGGTCGCGGTTGTAGTGGAAGACCCACTGACCCAGCAAGGCGAAGTTCTCGTCTTTGACACAGGCGGAAGTTCTTCCTCCCTGGGCCAGCCGACCAAGCCGGTCACCCTTGTGGGGGGAATCGGAGGGGTTTCTGGTCTCCGGTTGCTCTCCGAGGATGGCATCATCTATCAACCTCGGGGTAATGGGTGGCAAGCCACCACCGATAGGGCTGACGTATTGGCCACGCAGCGCTAACTGTCCACAATCAATCGGCTTGTCGCTCGGCAGCAGGCAGGCCGGTGTGGGAGAGACCCCGGTGAAGTAATCCTCTAGCGTCATCGCGTGCAATGGCGAGAGTGGGTGGCGGACCTCTTTGAGCTCTTGGCCCCCATTGCGTGTCCAGGGTGTGGCGCGAAGAAGGTAAGCATCTGTTCTCATTGCCAGGCTGTGCTCAATCAGGACCCCATGATTCTCGAACACAGCGTCTCGATTCGTGATCGTCGAATCCCTGTGCTTTCAGGTGGTGTGTATGAAGGGGTGCGCCAATCAGTGATGGTGAATTTCAAAAACGGATCCCAATACACACTCGCCAAGCCCCTCATGAGTGGGCTTGTGGCGGCCATGGGCGCTTCCGCCTCTCTTACAGAGGCCGCGATAAACATCGCACCCATTCCATCGTCGCTGCGGGGAATGTGGAACAGAGGATACGCGCCATCTCTCCTCCTCGCACAAGCGCTCGGCCATTCAACGAAGGTGATCGTGTGGAAGAGGTTAGTGGTCCAACGCTGGCGGATGGGGCTTGCCTTTAAGGCCAGAAAGGCTTCGAGCACACGAACATCACGGCTACAGAGAAGCAGCCGTGATGTTCGCATTACCCGCCGGGGGAGGGGTGAGAGGGTGGTGCTCCTCGATGATGTCTTGGTCACCGGAGCAACGATTCGAGCAGCTGCCACCGCCTTGATGGACGCTGGCTACGTTGTGGTGGCCGTTGTAGTGGCGGCGCATGTTCCCGAAGAGAATTCCTCAAGCAGCCCCAAAGCAAACGGGGCTACCCTGGGGGCACGTCACCGAAGACGCCCGCCGATTTTGAGGAGGACCTGATGGACATTACTCTCGCCGCCCACAACGTTGCTATCCCGGAGAGATTTCGCGACTATGTTTCGGAGAAATCAGACAAAGTGGTGGCGCTTGCCGATCGCGGAAAGACGCTCCAGGTGAAGGTCTCTCGAGAGAACTCCAGCAGAGGCCCCGCCTCCGAGGACGTTGTGGAACTCACGGTGATTGGCAAAGGCCCCGTCATTCGAGCGGAAGCGCGCTCCAACGACAAATATGTCGCGTTTGACCAAGCGCTAGATCATCTCCTTACCCGTTTGCGTAGGGCGAAAGAGAAAAGGATGGTCCACCACGGCAGGCAACGCCAGGAATCGCTGAGTGAACTGAGCGCCAGCGGGTTTAGCGATATCGATGTCACCCCCGCGAGCGTCGAGGTGTTGCGCAGTGTTGCAACCGGGAGTATCCCCGTGGTGGCAGAGGGAACCCAGGAGGCCTCAGAAGAGGGGGATACCCCGGTCGTTATCCGGAGGAAAGTATTCCCCGCACAAGCGATGAGTGCCGAGGAGGCCCTCGATCACATGGAGCTTGTGGGGCATGATTTCTTTTTGTTCATGGATTCCGAATCAGCCGCCCCCAGTGTTGTCTATCGGAGGAAAGGCTGGGACTACGGAGTTATTTCGCTCCAGTCGTAGTCGATACCAGGTGCTGGTTGGTAGAATGCGTTTGTTGTTCCTAGGGTTTTCATCGCGTAAGGCGAGGTATTAAGTGGCGAATGTATTTGAGCGTTTTCTTCGCATGGGCGAAGGACGGGTCCTTCGGAAATTGGCCTCTCAAGCGAGTGCCGTCAATCTGCTGGAGGAGGACTTTTCTCACCTCAGTGACGATGAGCTTCGCGCGGAAACCGAGGAGCTGCGGTCCCGTTATTCTGCAGGGGAATCCCTTGATGACTTACTTCCTGAAGCTTTTGCTGCTGTTCGTGAAGCCTCCAAGAGGACCCTGGGTCTTCGCCACTTTAATGTCCAGCTAATGGGTGCTGGAGCCCTTCACCTGGGGAACATTTCTGAAATGAAAACTGGTGAGGGAAAAACTCTCGTGGCGACTCTTGCCGCCTATTTGAATGCAATCCCAGCCCGGGGTGTTCACATTGTTACAGTGAACGACTATTTGGCCCAGTATCAATCGGAGCTGATGGGCAGGATTTTCCGCGCCCTAGGGATGACCACGGGATGCATCATTTCTGGTCAAACACCAGATGAGCGGCGTTTGCAGTATCAAGCGGACATCACGTATGGGACAAACAACGAGTTCGGGTTTGATTATTTGCGCGACAATATGGCTCTGCAACAGTCAGATATGGTTCAGCGCGGCCACTATTTCGCCATTGTGGATGAGGTGGACTCCATCCTCATCGATGAGGCCAGAACACCGCTCATTATTTCCGGCCCGGCCTCGGGTGAAGCAAACCGTTGGTTTGGGGAGTTTGCAAGAATTGCGGAACGGCTCGTCATTGATAGCGATTACGAAGTGGATGAGAAAAAGCGAACCGTTGGTGTTTTGGAGCCGGGTATCGAAAAAGTCGAGGATTATCTCGGGATCGACAACCTGTATGAATCCGCAAACACGCCACTCATCTCGTTTTTGAATAACTCCCTGAAAGCCAAAGCCCTCTTCAAGCGCGACAAAGATTATGTGGTGATGAATGGCGAGGTGCTCATCGTCGATGAGCACACCGGGCGAATTCTCGCCGGACGTCGATATAACGAAGGTATTCACCAGGCCATCGAGGCTAAGGAAGCAGTAGAAATCAAGGCGGAGAATCAAACCCTCGCCACCGTGACGTTGCAGAACTATTTCCGCCTGTATCGCAAACTCTCGGGTATGACGGGTACGGCAGAAACAGAAGCCTCCGAGTTCATGAGCACCTACAAACTTGGTGTGGTCGCTATTCCCACGAATAGGCCGATGGTCCGTAAAGACCAATCCGACTTGATTTACCGTGACGAAGAGGCAAAATACCGCCAGGTAGTTGCCGATATTGTTGCTCGCCACGCAGAAGGTCAGCCCGTGTTGGTGGGAACCACCAGTGTGGAAAAGAGCGAAAAACTTTCGGGGATGCTCGCCAAGAATGGCGTGCGCCACGAAGTGTTGAACGCGAAAAACCACGCCCGAGAGGCCAGCATTATCGCCGAGGCTGGCCGAAAAGGATCGGTGACGGTAGCCACCAATATGGCGGGCCGTGGCACAGACATCATGCTCGGCGGTAACGCCGAGTTCATGGCGGTCGCCGAAATGACCCGGTTGGGTCATGACTCCTCCGAACGTCCCGAGGAATATGAGGGCGCGTGGGATGCTGTCTTCGCTTCCATGGTTGCCGCCGTGGAGGAGGAAGCCTCGAGTGTTCGCGCACTCGGTGGGCTCTATGTGTTGGGAACCGAACGTCACGAGTCACGCCGGATAGATAACCAGCTCCGTGGCCGATCAGGACGCCAAGGAGACCCTGGAGAAAGCCGCTTCTATCTCTCTCTCCGCGATGATCTGATGCGAATGTTCAACGCCGGTGCCGCTGAAGCTCTCATGGCGCGCACCTCCAGTGATGAGGAAGACCTCGCCATCGAATCCCGTGTCGTCAGCCGGGCGATTCAGTCGGCCCAAAGCCAAGTCGAAGCTCGCAACGCAGAAATTCGCAAGAACGTGTTGAAGTATGACGACGTGCTCAATCGTCAACGCCAAGCTATCTATGGCGATCGCCGTCACATTTTGGAAGGCGACGATATCGCTGACCGTGTGAAAACCTTTGTGGAAGACACCATCACGACTGTGGTGGGCGAGCACACCTCCCAAGGCAATGCCAGCGAGTGGGATTGGGATGCGTTGTGGTTGGAGCTCAAAACCCTCTATCCCATCGGATTGACTCCAGAAGAAGTCGCCCAGGAACTGGGTCTAAATCTCAGCGGTGAGGATCTCACTCGAGAGGTGCTGTCTGACGCGGCGGTTTCTTATGGCAAGCGTGAAAAAGAATTGGGCGATGCGGCTATCCGCGAACTTGAGCGTCGGGTGGTGCTCAGCGTGATCGACCGTAGGTGGCGGGACCACCTCTACGAAATGGATTACCTCAAAGATGGCATCGGACTCAGGGCGATGGCGCAACGCGACCCCCTGGTCGAATACCAACGCGAGGGGTTCGCTCTCTTTGGCGGCATGATGGGCCAAATCAAGGAAGACACCACAGGCTTCGTATATAACCTCGAGGTGCAGGTCCAAGCCCCCGTGTCGGGGGGTGGACCAGAGGTGTCCGCCAAGGGGTTGGTCCAACCGGGTGTTCCTCAACAGTCGTTCAGCTATTCGGCCCCCAGCGCTGATGGCGATGTGGAGATTCGGAACCAATCGGGCCAGGTAGTGACGGCCCCGGCCAAAGCCAGTTCAGCATTCGGCGCAGGCGTGATCGACACTCATGCTCCCGGGTCCACTCCGCAGGGCTCTGCTGCGCCGGCTCCTGCTGCGCCCCGACGTCCCGCCCCACCCGCTGCTAATAGGGCGCAACGTCGAGCACAGGAGAAGAAACGCAAGCGATAGCGCCTTAGAGGAAGGCAAAGGCGGTCGCCCGCCAGCGATGATCCCATCCTTCAATGCGCAAAGCGGCAGTTTGGAAACGGTTGCGAGTCTTGACCAGGACGCACACTTCCATGACCCCATCACGGGGTGAGAAGAGGTGGGCCTTGCCCAAGGTGAAAAGGGGTGCCTGTCGGGTTCGAGCAGCTGGTGGAAGGTGACTGCGCCTTCTCAGCTCCGCATTGACGTGCCTCTCCATGGAGTGATAAACGTCTTCGCTCACCCAGCGAGCAAGTTGTCCTATGTCGCGGGAGCCGTAGATTACCTCCAGCGCGCGATGGGTCACATTGAGCGCAAAAGCACGCGGACTCGGTAGCTCGTGGGTGGGCGTCGATTGCGGACCAAATTCTTCATTTGCATTAACGCTCGAAAATGAACGCCGGTTATCTGGTTCGTCCCCCTCGGGGGACAGAGTCTTCTTTGACATGGTCGCTCCTCTTCGTATTGTTTAGGGTTGGACAAAGGGGTTCTCCCTCGGTCGCGGTGCCACCACCTAAGCATGGAACCAGATGAGAAAACCACACTTCGTCAAAGTTGTGGATAACCCGTTATCGCTGCCGAATCAGCGCCTAGGGTGGGTTTTTTCGCGCCCTCGCAGGGAAACGGTAGGAATCGTGGAATATTCGTCACTTAGTGAAGTGCTCACCGCCGCGGACAAAAAGGGGCATGCCCTCTTTTTGACGCTGTCGACCGGGCATCAGTTATTACTGACTCTGCAAGCAGTCGGTGTGGATTGGATATCGGGTTATCCCCCAGAAACACAAGGGAGTGGATATGTCATCCGGCTAGCAGCCGTTGTGTCGATCGTGGGGTGTGATCCAGCTCCCTTCGATGTGCCCCAGCATGAAATGACCCGCAAGGCTCCGCTTCAAGCGCTCTTGGCGGTCTGTGCCACACGCAAAGAGGAGGTGGTTGTTCACAGCGCCCAGCATTCACGACGCGGCCAGATTGTCTCGGCGGGACCAGACTGGCTTCGCATCCATCGCCCGGGCGGTGGAGAGGAAGTGCTGCCTTTTGCGAGTGTTGCGTGGCTTGAAATAGGTTCTGACGCCTAGGTGTGGATAACTACAGCGCGTTGGCGCTTGGTTGGTGACACTAAGGGAATGATGTCTTCCCTCTCTCGTTCCATGCGGCGGCGCGCAACGCTTCGCGTGTCGGTGGGGATTTCCCTCATCGCTGGTTCCCTGTTGGCGAGCTTCCTGGTTTTGGAATCGAGGGGAGAAACCCGCACCGTGGTGATTGCGGCAAGCGCGCTGGTAGCTGGCGAGCCTGTGACCAGAGCAGACCTAACCCGCGTGGAGGTGCCACAATCCACGCTGTGGGATGACTATCTCAGCGAGGGTGATGAACAAAGCGTGGATGGCTTGGTTGCCAGCCGGAGTATTGACCCCAACGAGCTCCTGAGGGCACGGGATTTCCAAGAGCCCTCGACCCTTGATGACACGGTCATCACCATTCCGCTGTCCATTGGCAGCCCCTCGTGGCTCCACCGTGGAGCCGC
>JAFMDO010000038.1 GCA_017857245.1 Pontimonas sp. | reverse complement strand
TTTTGTGCGCGAAGGGGGACTTGAACCCCCACGCCCGTTAGGGCACTAGCACCTCAAGCTAGCGCGTCTACCAATTCCGCCATCCGCGCGCAGTCCATCGATTGTGTACACGACCCGACCAAGTGATGACATTACCACTAAAGTCCGCCGCGCATCGGGGTATTGGCACTACCGTTGGGGGATGGGCGTGCTGGAGGCAATACTGCTGGGAATTGTGCAGGGGCTTACCGAATTTCTCCCCGTTTCTTCCAGTGCACATCTGCGGATTGTGGGGGAATTTCTTCCCGGTGCCACTGACCCTGGGGCCACCTTCACCGCGATCACCCAAATCGGCACCGAACTTGCGGTGCTCGTCTATTTCGCCAAAGACATTGGCCGGATCCTCAGGTCTTGGTTCTCTTCCCTCGCTGTTCCCTCCTGGTGGAAGACCGCAGAAGCGGGGTCCAGAAACGACGCCCGCATGGGGTGGTTGATTATCGTCGGAACCCTTCCCATCGTGGCGATCGGCTATACCGCGCAGGACTACATTCGGGGGACTTTTCGGTCCCTCTGGCTGGTCGCAACGGTGCTGATTGTTTTTGGCCTTGTGTTGGCGGCAGCAGATGTGTGGGGCAAAAAGTCTCGAGATCTGCAAGCGCTGACTGTGCCCCACGGACTGATGTTTGGTTTTGCCCAAGCCCTGGCCCTGGTTCCCGGAGTGTCTCGATCTGGCGCCACCATCGCCATGGGCAGGACGCTCGGCTATGACCGCGTGTCTGCCACCCGGTATTCCTTCCTCTTGGCGATTCCGGCCGTGTTGGGCAGCGGGTTCTATGAATTGACCACAGCCTTCGGGGCGAGCGGTCAGGCAGGGCCCTTCACGCTTCTGGATACCGCTGTGGCGACTGTTATCGCCTTCGGGGTGGGTTTAGCTGTTATCGCCTGGCTCATGCGTTACATCAGCACCAGGAGCTTCATGCCCTTTGTGATCTACCGGCTGGGACTTGGGAGCGTGTTACTGGTCTTATTGACAACCGGAGTGGTACCTCCGCTCTAGCTAACCCTCGCCAGCTGTGGGGCGATCAGGCCTGCTTTGCAGGTATTTTTCAAACTCTTCCGCAATGGCCTCGCCTTTAGCTTCGGGGGCGTCTGCTGCGTCTCGGGCTTGCTCTAAACCTTCGATGTAGGCCGTCATGTCGTCGTCATCGGAAGCCAGAGCATCGATGCCTTCTTCCCACCGCATCGCTTCGAGTTCAAGATCAGTGCGATCGGTAGTGATGCCCACCCGGTTCTCCAACTCTTCCAACAGAGCGAGAGTCACTTTGGGGGAGGGAGAAGTGTGGACGTAGTGGGGGACGTGCGCCCACAGGTGCAGGGAAGGTATTCCTGCTTCGGCGGCTGCAAGGGAGAGAACCGTCAACACCCCCACGGGTCCCTCGTAACCGGATTTTTCAATATCGAAGTGATCCCTGATGGCCTGGTCATCGCTGGCGCAGGTCACCCTGACGGGCCTTGAGTGTGGGACATCAGCGAGCATCGCACCGAGAAACACAATGGCTTCTATTCCCTCGCTCAGCGCGTGGTCGACCATTTGGGAGGCAAAGGACTTCCACAGCCTGGAAGGTTCGTGCCCCAGCAAGACGTAGGGGGCCTCGTCATCGCCTGTTGGGGGGTCAAACAAGGTCACAGTGGGCCACACCAGGAATCTGGCTCCATCGGGGCCCTGCTCAACCTCGGGCCTGGCCATATGGAAGTCGAAATACTCTTCCGGATCAATTTCAAGAAGCGGTTCGTGACCAGATTGGTCGACAATCATTTGGGCTGCGGTGGTAGCGGAATCTCCCGCGTCATTCCATCCCTCAAACGCAACAATCAGCAGTGTGCTGGGGTTACTCAGGGGAACACCAGTCATGCAACCTCCGAACTCGTACCCCCACTCTACTCCCGGCGCTCGCTAGTAGACTGCGTGGTTGTGACCAAAATCCCTCTCGGTGCCGTGCTCTTTGACATGGATGGCACCATCATCGACTCTGAGCCCTACTGGATGGTCGCCGAGCGGGAGCTTGTGGAAAGTTTCGGCGGCACGTGGAAAGACGAACAGGGCTACGCCCTGGTCGGCTCTGGTTTGTGGAATACCGCAAGCCTTTTGCGCTCCGAGGGGGTAGATCTTCCCCACGAAGAGATCATCGCAAAGCTCTCAGCAACCGTGCGCGCCCACGTGGATGCTGTGATTCCTTGGCGTCCCGGGGTGAGAGAAATTTTGGGCGAGCTCTTGGATGCTGGAATTCCGTGTGCTCTCGTCACGATGTCTATCGGTCTCAACGCCCGGGCGCTCTCTGACGCTCTTGACAGGGAACTTGGCCGAAAAGTATTTGGGGCCATCATTTGTGCCGACGACGTCACCCACCCCAAGCCAGACCCCGAAGCCTATTTGGCGGGGGCCGCTGCTCTCGGCGTGAACATTCATGACACGATTGCGTTCGAAGACTCCAGCTTTGGCGCAGCCAGCGCTTTTTCCGCCGGAGCTGTCACCATTGGGATTCCTTTGCACGTGGATATTCCCCACACCTCTGCCCACGAGCTGTGGGATTCGATGGCGGGGAAATCCCTTCATGACGTTGACCGGGCCTTCCACACCCACCGGAGAACAGCGTGAGCCCGCATCGCGGCGCGTTTGTGGTGGGCGATCATGTTCAACTGCGCGGGCCAAAAAACACTCTTCACACCATCACTCTCGAAGCAGGCGGCGAGTTTCATACCCACAAAGGGGTGATTCCCCACGATGCACTCCTAGGCGTGCCTGAAGGTTCCACTGTGGCTACTGACTCGGGCATCAGCTATTTGGCGCTTCGACCACTGCTGGGCGACTTCGTTCTCTCGATGGCCCGGGGAGCAGCCATTATTTATCCCAAAGACGCCGCCCACATTGTTGCCATCGCCGATATCGCCCCCGGTCACACAGTCATGGAGGCCGGTGTTGGCTCTGGCTCCCTCAGCATGTCCCTGCTTCGTGCGATCGGGGATAAGGGAAAGCTTCTGTCCATCGAGCGCCGCAGTGAGTTTGCCGAAATTGCCAAGGCGAATGTCCAAATGTTTTTCGGCGAAATGCCCGCGCAGTGGTCGGTGGAAATCGGAGATTTCGAAGACCGGGCTCTGGAGCAGGACCCCGAAAGTGTTGACCGAGTTGTCCTGGACATGTTGGCTCCCTGGGAGTGTGTGGACGCGGTCAGCCACGCTTTGATTCCTGGCGGTGTGGTGACTATTTATGTGGCCACCGTCACGCAGCTCTCTCGTGTTGTAGAAGCCTTTCGAGTGACAGGGCGCTACACCGAGCCGTACTCGGAAGAAGTGTTGATTCGCCCCTGGCACGTCGAAGGGCTCGCCGTACGTCCCGAGCACCGCATGATCGGTCACACCGGGTTCGTTGTGACCACCAGACTTTTGGCACCGGGAGCTGTTCTCCCCGAAACCAAACGCCGCGTGGCAAAGCCTGAATACTCAGAAGAAGACGTCGAGCTCTGGACGCCAGGCGCCACTGGGCAACGCCACGGGAGCGACAAAAAGATTCGACAGACCCTGCGTCAGGCCCAAGCTCGCGCCACCCGTTCCCGCAAAGCTTCTGAGTAAATACACGAAGTAGACTTCTCCTATGCCTCAGCTTTCCCTGCCCTCTTTCCTTGGTCTCGCAGCCGTTGTTGCCCTTGTTGGCGGGGGACTCGGAACCGCGGTGGTTCTCTCCTCCGACGCGCAAGAGGAATGTACTTCGACTCTCCTAGCGGGCAGCACCTCGAACCTTGTTTCGCTGACACCTAGCCTCGAGGGTCTTCCCCGCGCGTCGTTCCCCACGCCACTGGTCAGTGATGAGCGCCAGATGAGCGTGTTGGCAGAAGGTTCGGGCCAGCCGGCGCGTGCGGGAGGTTTCGTTGACTTCGATGTCAGCGTCTTCGTGGGCGCGGATCAAGAACTCTTGACGGCCTCGAGCTACCTCGAGGCCGACCCCGTTCGCCGACCCGTGCTCTCGGAATTCCCTGATTTTTTTGGAACCGTTCTTGAGTGCCAGAAACCCGGAGCAACCGTAGTCATCACCTCCACCGTCGAAGATGTTTTTGGCCCGATCGAAGACGATGGCTATCTGCGATCAGATTCCACGATCGCCCTAGTGATTGACGTGCGAAACACTTACCTAGCCCAAGCCGACGGCTCACCTAGGCTTCCCCAATCGGGACTCCCCACGGTGGTGCAAGCTCCCACCGGAGAACACGGTCTGACCTTTCCCAACGCGCCCGTTCCACAAGACCTCCGCCTCTCGGTGCTGAAGCAGGGTGATGGGCAGGTGGTGGAAGACGGTGGTTTTGTGACGGTGACCCTCACGGGCGTGGTCTGGAACACCCGAACCGTCTTTATCTCCTCTTTTGACCAGCGGGTTCCGCTCTCTCTGGTGGCAACAGACGTGACCACTTCCCTCAGCGGCGAAGGCATCATTCCCGGCCTGGCCCAGGCGCTCATTGGTCAAAGTGTCGGCTCCCAGGTGCTGGTATCTATCCCGCCCCAGCTGGGATATGCCCAAGACTCCCTTCCCCCGGGGGTGCCGCCTGGCGCAACCCTGGTGTATGTCTTTGACATCTTGGGCGTGAATAACTAGCCCCTGAATTGCTCGGTCCTAATAGGATGACCGCGTGAGCATGAGCAATAGTGGCGTTCGCCCCGAGGACAGGCTTTTTCACCTGATTTTGGCTCTGATGTCGAGCTCGTTTGGTCTGACAAAAGATCAAATTCTCGGGAGTGTCCGCGGCTACGTACCCGAGGGTGGCTCAGCGGCATCAGGAGAAACCCTGGAACGGCGCTTTGAACGGGATAAGGACGCTCTGCGAGATTTGGGGATTCCACTGGAGGTGTCGATTCCCGCCGCTGAGGATTCCAACAACCGCTTCACCACGTATCGCATCCGCAAGGGTGACTACGACCTGCCCGAGGGTGTGGAATTCACTCCCACTGATATTGCTCTCCTCAATCTTTCCGCAGCCTTGTGGCAGGAAGGATCGCTCTCCACCGAAGCGCGAATAGCTCAGATGAAACTTGCCTCTTTCGGTGTGAGCATTTCCGAATCGCTTCTGGGATATGCCCCCGTCATCTCCACGAGAGACCCGGCACTCACGAGCGTTCGCGACGCCATCGATGAAGGCCACACCATGACCTTCGAGTATTTGAAGGCGGGGGATACCAGGGCAACCCTGCGAGAAGTGTCGCCCTGGGCGCTGGTGAGCCATGAAGGCCGGTGGCATCTCTATGCTTACGAAACCGCCTCGGCGCGGGCAAAAACTTTTCTGCTGCGCAGAATAGTGTCACCCGTGCGAGTCTCCCAGAGCCCCGCAGCAGAGGCTCCGGAGAACGTCACCGATCTCGCCGTGCAATCACTCGAGGACGTTTTCCAGCAGCAGGTCGCCACCCTTGGCGTTACTCCCCATTCCGACGCCTGGAGCGTCCTCTCCAGCAGGAGAGGCACAGATATCGTTGGGGAAACCCTGCGTGTTCACTACACAGACTTGGCAATATTCGCTGATGAGCTCACCTCGCTGGGCGATGACGTCGTTGTTATCGATCCCCCCACTCCTCGACGCTGTGGTGAGTAATTTGACAGCGCTGGTGGCTCACCATGAGTAACCAAACACTGGCGCCGGCCAGCGACAAACTGCTGCTACTGCTTTCTTTGGTGCCGTTTGTGCTCGATCGCAAGGAGGTGTCTGTCGCCGAAGCTGCGACACATTTCCAGCGCGAGGAAGCCGAAATTATTCGCGCAGTCGAAATGATCGCTTGTGCCGGCGTGCCAGGGGATAGTCGCAGCTATTCGCACTTGGATTTGTTTGATATCGACTGGGACCTGTTTGAAAACGAACGCCGGATCACTTTTTGGAACACAGTCGCATTGGACAACAAGCCGCGTTTTTCGGCCCGGGAGGCCTCTGCTCTCCTCGCCGGGCTGCAATATCTCGCGAGCCACCCGGCATACGCGGCTCGCTCCGACGTCCAGGAACTCACCGCCAAGCTCCGTCGGGGAACCGGCGCCGGCCCTTCGGGTCGCATCGTCGTCAACACCCCGGCGGGAGAGGCGCGCCTCACCACCTTAAGTGACTCGATTGAAGCCGGGGTGGCGGTGACCCTGACCTATCACAACAAACGCGGCGAATCCGGCCCGCGCACTATCGACCCTCTGATTCTGGAATCCCGGGACGCGCTGTGGTATGTCCGAGCTTTTTGTCACACCAGGCAAGCATTGCGGACATTCCGGGTCGACCACATGGACGACGTCGCACTCACCGAAAGTGCGCAGGAAGATCACACCCAGCTTCTCACTGCGCTCTCCAGCAATTTGTTTGAACCAAGCAACGATGACATCGTGGTCACTCTCGAGTGCCCGGTAAGCGCTCTCCCTCTGATCGCAGATTACTTGCCCCGCGGCCTGAAAGCCCCCCGCAGCGGTCAGACCGTGACCGCCGAGGTGCCTTTTGCTCACTATGGTTCGTTGACGACCTTTGTCGGTGCGTTTTCCCACGTTGTCCGCATCACCGGTCCGGCGACCGCCCAGCAGTCCATTGTGGACTTTGCGCAGAAGGCGCTGGCTCGGTATTCCTCGCCCTCAGGGGCCCACTGATACAGTGTTTGCAAGACGAAAGCAAGGGAAGGGCAGTTATGTCGGGCAATCTCGGTGGATGGACAGGTCTCGTACTCATCGTTGTCGTTTTGCTGTTGTTTGGTGCACCCAAGCTTCCCGCCCTGGCCAAGAGCGTGGGTCAGTCGTTGAAGATTTTCAAGAGCGAAGTGCGCCCCGACTCTGATGCAGGGGAGTCGGACACCACCGCTAGCTCTGAAGGCTCCGAATCCCCTAAGGAGTAGTCGTGGCGGAGGCTCGCCGCCGCTCACCTGAAGGACGGATGTCCCTCGGTCAGCACCTTGTCGAACTGCGCAAGCGGTTGGGCATTATTGGTTTTTCGGTTGTTATTGCCGCCATTGCAGGGTGGTTCCTCGCAGACCCGGTCTGGTCGGCGTTGAGTGAACCAGTCCTCGAAATCGCGAGCGAGCGAAATCGCAACGCGGATATCAATTACACCTCTGTCACCGAAGCTTTTGACACCAAGGTCGCGATCGCCTTGGTGTTGGGGATTGTGATTGCTGCACCCGTGTGGCTGTATCAAATCTGGTCTTTTTTTGTCCCCGCCCTGATGCGGAAAGAGCGACGCTATGCCCTGGGCTTCCTGGGAGCGAGCCTTCCCCTTTTCTTTGGCGGCGTGACGATGGGGTGGTGGATTTTGCCCAACGTCGTATTGTTGCTCACCAGCTTCGCCCCTCAAGAATCAGCCACCCTCCTCACGGCCAAGGTGTATCTGGATTTCGCCCTGAAATTTGTCCTCGCCATCGGGGTAGGTTTTGTGCTTCCCGTGTTCCTGGTGCTGTTGAACCTCATCGGCGTCTTGAGCGCCAAGGCAATCATTAGGGGCTGGCGCTGGGCCATTGTGGTGATTGCCCTGTTTACCGCCTTGGCAACCCCGGCTGCGGATATCGTGTCGATGATTATTCTGGCGATTCCGATGATTGGGCTGTATTTCGTGGCTGCAGGAATCGCCTGGCTTCATGACAGGCGAGCAGCGAAGAAAGCCGCCGCTCTCGCAGCGCAGGTGTAGCTCACCATGACCGATATTTCCCCCGCAGAGCGCTATCGCGTTGCCCAATCGAGGACAAAAAACCCCCTGCTGAGCAAATTCCGAGACATTCAACCCTTTGATTTAGACCCGTTCCAAATCAGTGCCTGCGAATCAGTGGAAGCAGGTCGGGGCGTCTTGGTGGCGGCCCCCACGGGTGCTGGGAAAACAATTGTCGCCGAGTTCGCGATCCACCTCGCCATGGGACAGCCGGATGTGAAAGTGTTTTACACCACACCGATGAAAGCCCTCTCGAACCAGAAGTTCAGCGAACTGGTCGAAACCTACGGGGCAGAGCGGGTCGGATTGCTGACCGGTGACACCAGCATCAACCCCCGGGCACAAGTGGTCATTATGACCACCGAGGTGCTGCGCAACATGCTTTATGCCGGTAGTGAGTTACTGGAAAACCTCAGCTACGTGGTCATGGATGAAGTCCATTACCTCGCAGACCGCTTCCGCGGAGCGGTGTGGGAAGAGGTCATCATCCACCTGCCCTCCACCGTTCAGGTCATCTCGCTGAGTGCCACCGTCTCCAACGCGGAAGAATTCGGCGACTGGCTCCACACTGTGCGTGGCCACACCGACGTCATCGTCAGCGAAGAGCGGCCCGTTCCCCTCCACCAACACATGATTTTCTCCCACAAGTTTCTTCCCCTGTTTGCCGCGAAAGGCGAGCTCGCCACCGTGAATCCTGAGGTGATGCAGACCGCTCAGATGCTGGGTCGGGGAGGGAGCCATCGCCCCAAGTCCCGCGGCGCACCCCGGTATCAGCGCTATGAAGACCAGCGCCACAAGGTCTATCGCTCTGACGTTGTGGAACAACTAGGGGATGAAGACCTCCTGCCGGCGATCTTCTTCATTTTTTCCCGCAAAGGGTGCGACCAGGCGGTCAGCCAGGTGTTACGCCGAGGGGTCACTCTCACCGAAGAGTATGAGCGCGACCAGATTCTCGACCTTGTGGAAGAGCGCTGCGACCGGCTCGATGACGACGATCGCAACGTCTTGGGCTATCACGAATGGCTCGATGGAATTCTGCGGGGTGTCGCCGCGCACCACGCGGGGATGCTTCCCATGTTTAAAGAGGTCGTGGAAGAGCTTTTCCGCAGAAAGCTTCTCAAAGTGGTGTTCGCCACCGAAACCCTGGCGCTCGGTATCAACATGCCCGCCCGAACAGTGGTACTGGAGAAGCTCGATAAGTTCAATGGCGAGGCCCGGGTGCCGATCACCGCGGGGGAGTACACCCAGCTCACTGGTCGAGCAGGTCGTCGCGGGATTGATTCTGAAGGCCACTCGGTCGTGATTTGGCAGCCAGGAATCAACCCCGAGGCTGTGGCTGCTCTGGCGTCCAGGCGTTCCTATCCGCTGAAGTCCAGCTTTTCCCCGACCTACAACATGGCAGTGAACCTGATTGCCCAGTTCGGGGTGGTGCGGACCAGAAGCATTTTGGAGTCCTCGTTCGCCCAGTTCCAGGCTGACCGTCACGTTGTGGAACTGGCGCGGAGTGTGCGCAAAAATGAAGAAGCCCTCGAAGGCTATGCCGAGGCGTTTCGCTGTCACCTGGGAGATTTCGCTCAATACGCAGCACTTCGGAGGGAACTCAGCGACAAGGAACGAGAAGGCGGACATCGGTCTTCTCGGCGCCGGGATAAAGAGGGAGATCTCAACGAAATCGAGCTGTTACGGAAAGTGCTTCGCACACACGCCTGCCACAGCTGTCCTGACCGCGAAGCACACGCCAGATGGGCGACGAGATGGTGGAAGCTGGAGCGGGAAACGGAGCGCACCAGGCGTCAAATCCGCAAGCGCACCGGCGCTATTTCCATTGTGTTTGAAAGGGTGATGGGGGTGCTCACCGATGCCGGATACCTCCAGGGCAGTGGTGAGGATGTGGAGCTGACCATCCACGGCACAACGCTTCGGAGGATTTATGGCGAACGCGACCTTCTGGTCGCCGAAAGTCTTCGGCGTCAGTTGTGGAATGACCTCGATGCGCCCTCTCTGGCGGCAATGGTGGCAGCGATTGTGTATGAACCGAGACGGGACGACGCCCCCCTGCATCCGAGGGATATGCCAGGCGGCGCATTTCCCGATGCCTTGCGCGCGACCATACGTGCCCACCAGAAGTTGCGTGAGATTGAAGCCGATCACCAGGTCACAGGGACCAGCGACCTCGCAGCACACCTGTCCTTGGCGGTGTATCGCTGGGCGTCGGGACGGCGTTTAGAAAGCGTGTTGGATGGTCACGATGTTCAAGCAGGGGATTTCGTGCGCTGGTGCAAACAAATTATTGATGTCCTCGACCAAATCATTACCGTCGGTGTGGGTCCCATCCACGAGGTGGCCCTGGACGCGAGAGCACGGGTATTCCGGGGTGTTGTGGCGATGAGTAGCGTGGCCTAAGACCGTGACTTATCCCGTTCCCATTCTGGCGTCCCCACGAGATATTCGGGGGCGTGTTGCGATGCCGCTGGCGATTCCACTGTCCGTGGTGGCGGGCTGGGTCATGGATATGGGCTTCCCCGACCGGGACTGGTGGCCTTTAGCTCTCGTGGGTGCCGGCCTCATGATTCTCTCGGTGCGAGGCGTCAGTTTTCCGCGAGCTCTTCTGGTCGGAGCTATTGGTGGTTTCACGTTTTATGGGATCCACATTTGGTGGCTCACGGTGTATCTGGGTCTTATTCCCTGGATTGCTCTCGTCCTCTTGCAAGTGTTGTTTTTTTCCTTTGGACTGGGCCTGATTTCGCTCATCTGGCGCTATAGCTCGGCACAGTGGACCTCTCTCCCAGCACGCCTGGTGTTGGTACCAGCTCTGGTCGCTGGAGCGTGGATGACCAGAGAAGCGATCGCCAGCGTGTTCCCCTGGAGTGGGTTTGGCTGGGCAAGGATGGCCCAAAGCCAGTCGGAAAGCCCCTTGGCGCCGCTGGTGGCCTGGGTGGGCACCAGCGGTATGAGCTTTCTGCTGGTCTGGTTCGTCGCCTTTGTGATCGCTCTCGCCACCGAGAAACGCATCGGCAAAGACGCCAGCTACACCCTCGGTGTCGCAGGACTCCTAGCCCTGCTGGTCTGGCCAGCCTTCCCCATTCAGGAATCAGGGTCGCTTCGGGTTCTC
>JAFMDO010000037.1 GCA_017857245.1 Pontimonas sp. | reverse complement strand
CTGGACATTTCTTTGAGGATCCACAAAGGCAGTGTGTCGACGCCTGGTGGGGCGGTGAAGATGGTGACATACACCTCGTCAAAGCTCAGCGCGAAAGCAAGCAGCGCACCAGCAATGAAGGAAGACCGAAACTGTGGAAAAGTGACCAGGCGGAACGTTTCCCAGAGTCCAGCGCCAAGGTCCAAAGAAGCTTCTTGCAAGGAAGGATTCATTCGCTTCATTCGAGCGAAAACGTTGTTAAACACCATCACAATGCAGAAGGTCGCGTGGGACACAATCAAACCAAAATAACCAATATCGATTCCGATGGGGCTGAGGAAGTTTGAATAGGTATTGGAAAAAGCGACACCGGTCACGACGCCAGGCAACGCAATCGGCAATACAACAAGCAGGTTTACCGTGCTTTTGCCAAAGAACTCGTACCGGTTGAGTGCAAACGCAACGAGGGTGCCAAATACCGCGGCGAAAAACATTGCCGCGGACGCCACAATCACCGAGTTCAGTAAGGCCGCCCGGATGGGTTCGTAAGTAGCGGCAAATTGCCACCAGTCAAGGGAAAACTCTCGAATGGGCCACTCGGAGAGCCGGGCCTTATTGAAGCTGTTGAGCACCACCACGAGGAGCGGAAGGTACATGAAAACGATGATCGCCGCGACGATGGATAGAAAAAGAAGCCGTGTTGATCGGGAAACTCGAAGCATCGGTTACATCCTTTCCAAAGATCCGGTACGCCTGGCGACCATCAAATACATGACGACGAAAGCGATGGGCACCATGGAAAAGGCTGCGGCCACTGGGGGGTTCAGGTTGATGTTGGAAGCGATGATGCTACCGATCATTTGGGTAGCGCCGCCAGTGAAGCGCGCCGCCAGGTAGTCCCCCAGGCTGAGCGAGAATGTGAACACCGAGCCAGCGATAATCGCCGGCACGATGAGGGGTAACACAACGCGCAAAATTGTCATGAAAGCATTCCCTCCAAGGTCAGAGGAAGCATCAAAAAGATTGCCGGGTATCTGGCGGATAGCAGTAAAAACAGGCAACGCCATATAGGGGAACCAAAGATAAGTGAGGGTGATAATTGCAGTCCACATCGTGAAACCTGGACTGGACACACCTACCGAGCCCAATGCCCAGTTGATGAAGCCGTTTTCGGTAAAGACCAAGCGCATGGCCAAAATCTTGACCAGGTATCCCGCCCAAAGCGGCAAGGTAATGGCCACAGCGAGGAGGTTGCGCATCATCGGGGAAGCAAGCTTCGCCATATAGATTCCCAAGGGAACGGCCAAAAGGACAGAAATGGCGGTGACAGCCAGCGCCATTCCCAACGTACGCAGTGACGTCGAGAGATACGCGGGGACCGTGAAAACACTGATGAAGTTATCCAACGTGAAGCCCGGGCTTACCCGCGATGTAAAGGGATTAACAACCCAAAAAGCGGTGATCAGCAATAAAAACAGGGACACGATGTAGACGCCGACGAGCCAGGTCATCGGAAGCGCTAAGAGGGCACCGAGCCGAACCTTCTCCCGGTGGTACAAGTAAGTAGATACGGGCTTGGACTGCTTGCAAGAGCCAGTTTCCTGCGCTGGCGCGCTCACCGCGTCACTCTGAAGCGTGTTACCCATGGTGTCCTCATCGAGTGGGTGTGTGGCGGGGCTCGAAAGCCCCGCCACACGAAGGGATTATCCCTTGACCGTCAGCCAAGCGTTAGTCCAGTCTTGGAAACTGGTGCAGGCGACGTCAGTGCGACCATCGAGGCACTGCTCGATGGGTGTGGTCCATGCCCAAACTCGGCCGAAGAACTCCTCGTCTTCGGCTGCGAACTCGTCACAGTGAGCCTGTGCTTCTTCGCTCGAGGCGCAGAACGCGGTATTGGCTGGCGCCATACCAAAGTTCATTGCGATGGCACCGTTAACGGACGCCTGACTGGTGTAGTCCATCCAGGCGTAGGCGCAGTTGACGTTAGGGGTCGAAGAGCTTACGAGCCATGCGTCATACCAACCCGTTGAGCCTTCAACAGGAAGGGTTGTCTTGATGCTGGGGGTGTCAGCGAACTTGCGCAGAATTTCCCACGAAGTTCCCACAACCGTGTTGCCGCCTACGAAGGAAGTGATCTGGGCGACAGCATCAGACCAGTACTCGCCGATGATTCCGTTTTGCACCTTCAGCAAAGCAACGGCTGCATCGAGCTGGGTTTGGTCCAGCGCGTAGGGGTTTTCAATTCCCAAGTCAGGCTGGTGATACATCAGATACACAGCTGCGTCAGCAATGTAAATAGGTGCATCGTAAGCGGTTACCTTGCCTGCGTAGGGGCTGTCAGCCTCCCAGACAACGTCCCAGCTCTCGGGAGCGCCACCGGTGACATCTTCGTTGTACTGAAGAAGGTTTGCACCACGGCCAATGGGCACACCATAAGGCTTGCCATTCACGGTGTCATAGAGCTGACCCTTCATGCCTTCCGCGATGTCATCGCCGAAGTTTGGGATCAATTCAACGTTGAGAGGTTGGACATCGCCACCAACAATGAGACGCAGGGCTGCGTCACCGGAGGCGGAAACGATGTCGTACTCACCCGAACGCATGAGGGTGACCATTTCATCCGAGGTTCCCGCGGCACGGGAGTTAACCGTGCAGCCGGTGTCGGTGGTGAACTGATCGGTCCAGGCGGGCTCGACGAATCCAGCCCAGTTAACGATGTTGAGTTCGCCCTCAAAAGCGCCAACTTCTTCAATCATGGGGACATCGGGGACATCCAATGTCACTTCACTGGTGCCAGCACAGGCACTCAGAATGAGTGCCGACACCGCAACAAGCGAAACGACACCTACTTTTTTGGTTTTCATTGCACACTTCTCTCTGGCGTGAGCCTTTTATCTTGTGGAATTGTTGAAACGTGGCTGTTTTGCCACACCGCAACAACTTTGTCTCCGGGCACAAACTCGCGAAAGTCTGCCGGCAATTCTTGGTTGAGCCTGGTGGAAGACAACACGCTTCCCCCGGCGGTTTTGGCTAAGTACACCGTGTTAGGACCGGTGTAGGCAATATCAGTGAGGACCGCGTCGACACTGGACTCCCCTGAACTGGCCTTTGCGCCAGATCCGCGAAGTGTGACCCGTTCGGGACGCAGATTGACCAAGTGTGTAGAACCAAAGAGCGCTTGTGCTTCTTCGCCATGAATCAGGTTTGAAGCGCCCAAGAACCCCGCCACAAAAGCAGTCTCGGGTCTCTCATACACCAAAACGGGTGAACCCAGCTGCTCGATCTTGCCTGCGTTAAACACCGCAATTCGATCGCTCATGCGCATTGCTTCATCTTGGTCGTGAGTGACAAAGATGAAGGTAATCCCCGACTCCCGCTGGATACGCTTAAGTTCCGACTGCATTTCTTCCCGTAACTGCTTATCCAACGCGCCCAAGGGCTCGTCCAGTAGCAACACCTTCGGGCGCATCACGAGAGCTCTGGCCAATGCAATGCGCTGGCGCTGCCCGCCTGAGAGCTGGTGAGGACGACGGTCGGCAAGATGACCCAGTTTGACCGAATCAATGGCTTCCGTTGCGAGTCGAGTGCGTTCGTCTTTGGCGACCTTCTTTGCCTTCAGGCCATATTCGACGTTTTCTTGGATAGACATGTGCGGAAACAGAGCGTAGTCCTGGAAGACGGTGTTCACGGTCCGGTCAAAAGGAGCAAAATTGGTGACGTCTTCGTCATCGATCGTGATAGTTCCGGTGGTGGCGGTTTCGAAACCGGCAATGAGTCGCAGAACAGTGGTTTTTCCCGAACCTGAGGGACCCAACATGGAGAAAAACTCTCCCGACGCAACATCTAGGTCGAGGTTTGAAACAGCATCTATATTGCCAAAAGACTTAGTCAGACCGCGGAGAGAGACAAAGCCCGTCCCGTCCACTACCGACGCATTCGTATCATTACTCACACATAACTCTTTCGACGAGCCCAACAACACTGTTCCCCCAAACAATAGTGGCTTGGAGATGTGCGGAACCCCTGAGCGTCGAACACTCCGCCCACTTCGGCAACCCACGATTCCTAGCGCCGGCGAATACAGAAGAAAAATAGGTCAGGGGCGGTAGGTCTTGCCTCCCTCAATCGGGAGGTTCGTCACCGCCTCCGGGCAAAGACCAAGACCAACAGGGCACCGATTGCGCCTCCCACAATTTGTGCGGTGATGAACCCAGGCGCCGAGGCGGGACTAATTCCAGCAAACGTATCGGAGAACATGCGACCCACGGTCACTGCCGGGTTGGCAAAAGAGGTGGAGGAGGTAAAAAAGTACGCAGCGCCAATCCATGCCGGAACCAACCACACCAAGAGAGCTGCTTGGTTGCGCCTCACGGCGACCACAATGACCATGATGAGCCCGGCTGTTGCGATGACTTCCCCCATCAACGTTCCAGCGCTGACTCGATCAGTGGTGGATAGCTCAACCAGGGGAAGATCAAATAGCAGGTTTGCCAGCATGGCTCCCGCAATTCCCCCGGAAATTTGTGCCGGGATGAAGAGTGCGGCGTGGCTAAGAGACAGGGCTTTTTCCCACACCATTACGAGGCTGACGACAGGGTTGAAATGAGCGCCAGAAATGGGCAAGAACAGATAAATCAGGACGGCCAGGACCAGGATGGTGGAAAGAGTATTGCCCAACAAAGCGATGCCGCGGTCAGCGCTGAGATTGTTGGCCATGATTCCTGAACCCACTACGCCAAGGACAAGAACCAGGGTGCCCAGAAATTCCGCTGCGACGCGGATGGAAATAGCAGGTGTCATGCCGGATCCTGACCATGCTCACGGACTGTGGATTACCAATCTAGCGCGACACCATCACACCCCACGATGTGGCGGCACTCCCCAAGAAACGCCCGATACAGTGATGCCGTGAAAAAGCAACGGGCCGCAGGATTCTTAGCACTAACACTTGCCCTCCTTAGTGGGTGCTCTCCCCAATCCGTTGCCGAAACCGTTTCCACGGCTCAAGTCTGTGCTGAATCAGCGGTCATCTTGGGTCAGATGCGAGAAGTTGTCGTCCTTACTGCCACAAACCCCGCTGGGTTTAAGACCTATTCCACCAAGTTGGGTGAACTATTGGATGAGTTCGATGCCCTCACGCCACTGGACCCTGAACTGAAGGCGTCCCACGAGAAGGTCTCTGACAGCGTTGCCGTCATCATTGTCACCCTGAAGGATCCCTCTGTCCCTGCTCTCCAGGCACTTCCCACCGAGATAGCAGACGCTCAGGTGGGATTAATGGAATTCCTAGACGCCTGTTCGTTATAGCAACCCTCGACATCTTTTTCGCCTGTTATTGCTCTCCCCGCGTAGCGGGGTTGTTCTCTGGGCTTTTCTTCACCAAGGCTCGATAGATTTCAGCTATGAGAAAACTTCCCCTCCTTCTTTTTGTTCCCCTGTTTCTGATGGGTTGCGCCTCAGGCGCTAACACCGGCGATCAAATGGCTATCTCCGATGATCAGTCAATGACCGAAACCGCAGAAGAAACACGGCTCGCCGATGACGTGGGCGAAGATGATGATTGGACAGACACCCCAGAAGAAGCCCCTGCCGGGCCAGATATGCCAGCGCCCCTCACACTGGAGACAGTGGCGCAGAACAATTCGGAGGAAAGCTGTTGGAGCGTCATCAATGGTTCTGTGTATGACCTCACGGAATGGATCAGCCAACACCCTGGCGGGGCAAGCCGAATCCTCGGGTTGTGTGGAACAGATGGCACGTCTGCATTCCAAGGTCAACACGGAGGTTCGGCTAACCCAGAATCCACCCTTGAGCGATTTCTCCTCGGAGGCCTCGACAATTAGAGAGCGTTGAGCCCCGTAATGCCGATAGTGGCTGCGACGGTGGGTGTGAGTTTTTTCCCGAGAGCCTCATAAAACATCGATAACGGGAACTCGTCGTCATGGACCTGATCGGTGATTTCTGATGGTGCCCCCTCCAGCCGAATTTTACCGGAGAGGAACTGTGACGCTGGGTGAGGGGACAATACCTCAGCGATGAGCTCGTGCGCAGCGAGCCAATGTACGACTTTGGGTCGGTCGATACTGCGCCAGTACAGAGTGTTGATGCGATCCGAGAGTTCGACGACGACATCGGGAAGCCCCTCCCAGTCAATGGTCAGCTGGGTATCCCTCCACTGCAAAACTCCTCGTTGATGCAACCAGGCAAAGAGAAGTTGGCCGGCAACGCTGTCATAGTTTCGGACTCGGCTACCGGTCAGGGGAAAACGGAAAATGCGGTCAAACACCACCGCATAAAGCACCAATTGAGCGTGCCGACGGGTTGTGGGGTCTGTGTCCTTTGCACGAACCATGGAGACGCACTCCCGGAAAGCGGTCAGATCGCAGCGCAACTCCTCAAGCCCATAAAGGTAAAAAGGCATGCGTTGCTTAATCATGAACGGATCGAAGGGCAGGTCACCTCTCATGTGAGTGCGGTCATGAATCAAATCCCACATCACAAAGGTTTTTTCGGTCAGAGACTGGTCATCCAGCAGAGTGTGCGCATCAGCCGGGAGCTCCAGCTTGGTGATCTCCACCGCGTGTGTGACAACCTTTCGGAAGCGTGCGGCTTCTCGGTCGGCGAAGATCGCTCCCCAGCGGAAGGCCGGTAATTGAGCAGCGGCACCGTCCTCGGCCCCAACGGGTACCCGTGGTGTTACCGCCACCGATTCGGGGAACAGCACTGCTGAATTGGAGTCGTATCCCGGTGTGTAGTCCAGGAACCGAACCGGAATGAAAAGGGCGTTGCTGTAGTGCTCGGACTCGAGGGCATCCACAAAGTCGGGCCAGATGGTTTCGCACAGCAACGCCTCAAAAAATCGATTAGTTGATCCGTTCTGGGTGTACATCGGAAACACGACGAGGTGCGGGGTCCCGTCTATTCGGGTGCTCTCAGGGTGGAACGCGGACAGCGAATCATAGAAATCAGGCACACCAAAACCCGTACTTTTCCATGCTCTGATGTCACTGATGACGGCTTCGAGGTATGGGGCGTCGTGAGCAAAGTGGGGCATGAGGGTCTTGATAGACCGTGTCATGGTGTCGACGGCAGCGCTCGCCTGAGAGTGCTTTTTTCGTGTCGGGATGCTGCCATCTTGAGACTGGATCGACTGCAACACAATGCACGCTTCTGTGAGTTCAGACCATGAGGGGTCCGTAACGAGTTCGCGAATGGTGCGTGGCGAACGTTTGGTGACTATGGTCATAGCGCCCCCCAGCTCGATGATCTCAGTGTATGACCGGGGGTTTCACACCATGGTTGCTTAAGGCGCTTTTCTGGTGCGCAGAGTCACCCGGTAAGCAATTTTGTTGCGTGAGAGCCTCGAGAGGTAAACCTTCAAGAACGTGCGCTGTCAGTGGATGTTGACAGAATCGAACAGATGTTCGAATATAGTCCTATGGCCCCCGCACTCACTCTGGAGGGGGCGCCGCCTAGGCGCCCTGATGTTCTTGCGTTGCAGCAACGCATTCATGCCATGGAGGCGGTTAGTGCGGAGCATCACGTCTTTCCTGTGGCATCAGGCCTCGAAGGGTTATTCCCCGAAGGTGGTATCCAGCGGGGCGCGATCTACCAGGTGGATTCCTCTGCGTCTCTGCTCTGGAGCTTGGTGGCGGAAGCCACGACTAAGGGAACCTGGTGTGCTTTGGTGGGGATACCCGATGCCGGCGTGGCGGCAGCCACTGAACTAGGTGTGAACGTGGACCGCCTGGTTCTTATCCCCTACCCCGGCACACAATGGCTATCCGTTGTGGGCGCACTAATCGATGTGGTGGGCATTGTTGCTCTTGGTTCCGTGGCGGCACCCTCTGATCGCATGTTGTCCACGCTGAGTGGTCGCTTACGCGAGCGGGAAGCAACTCTTTTGGTGCGACAGGCGTGGCCGCGATGCGAAGCCAGTATCGCTGTGTGCCACCAGTGGAGTGGCGCATACGAAGGCGGTGGGCTTTTGCATGAACACCAGGTCTTGATTGAAGCAACACCACGTCACGGCCAGCCTGTGCGACGGGCTGAGTTGATGATTGATGCCTTTGGCTCCCACGATGTGGCACCGAAGGCGCCGGTCATTGATATCAACACCCAACGGCAGGTGGGGTGATGATGCGCCGCGCGCTTGTTTTGTGGTGCCCAGGCTGGTCGGTGGTGAGCGCCTATGGTGATGATTCTCTTCCCGAAGTGGTACCCGGTGTGCCGGTTGCAATTGTGCACAAAGGTCTGGTGAGCGAATGCTCACCAGAAGCCCTTGACGCTGGTGTCCGGGTGGGAATGCGTCGCCGTGATGCTCACCTGATGTGTCCTCAGTTGGTTTTGACTGCTCACCAGGAGGAACGTGACCGGCGCGTCTTTGACCGTGTGGTGATCGATTTGGCGCAGTGCGTGCCGGATCATTCGTTGCTCTCCCCCGGCCTTGTCGCTTTTCACGCCAGAGGGTTAAAGCATTTTTATGGCAGCGAAGAAGCAGCAGCGCGCATGCTGCGAGAAGCCCTGGTGGCTAGTGAACCCCTCGCTACAGCACGCATTGGGATTGCCGATGACCTCTTTAGTGCCGTGATTGCCGCCCAACACGCTACAGATGACTACCCCCTCCACAGCGTGGAAAAGGGTGCGTCAGCTGAATTCTTATCCGATGTCCCAGTGGAGACCCTTCACGACCCTTCCATCGTGTCGTTGCTTCTGCGGTTGGGAGTCACCACCCTGGGTGGCTTTGTGGCGCTGGGCTTGGAGGCAATTCGTGACCGTTTAGGCGTCAATGGTGAGCGGCTCTATCACTTAGCTTCGGGTGCTGGCCACACGTTTTTAGAGATGAAGCAAGCACCCGTGGATCCTGTGCGGCGCATCGAACTGCCGGAAGCGTTGGTATCGGTGGATCAGGTGAGCTTTGCCCTTCGTGTTCCTGTGGAAGAGTACGTGGCGACACTTCGGTCAGCTGGCGTGGTCTGCACACAGGTCAACATCACCCTGGGCTTCGATAACGACACCACCCACCAGCGGATGTGGCAACACTCTCGCTACTTTGAAGCATCGGATGTGGTGGATCGAGTCCGTTGGCAACTGGAACAGTGTTTTCGGGATCAGCAGGGCGAAGGTTCGGGGTTCCCTGTGGCGGTGTCATGGGTGAGGTGTGAAGCACTTTCGCCCGAAGAAGTCTCGGCACACGAACCAGGTTTGTGGGGGCAAGGCCCCGACGCCAGGGTTCACCACGTTTTATCGCGCGTGCAAAGCATGGTCGGTGCCGGTGGCGTCATGACCGCAAGCCCCCGTGTTTCTCGGGTGGCATCAGAAACCCAGGTGCTCACTCCGTGGGGGGATAGCGTGCGCGAGCAAGAAGCACCCGGCCCTCTGCCGGGTGCTTTGCCCAGTCCCCTGCCGGGAACAGTTTTTGCCACCCCGATCGAAGTTATTGTTCTCGCCGCGGGTGAAGAGCCTGTTGTGGTCTCAGAACACGCACAGCTTTCGCTTCCTCCTCGTGCCCTGGTGTGGGGTTCCAGGCGCCTTGTGGTGGTGTCTTGGGCAGGGCCGTGGCCGGTCTGGGAAAAGTGGTGGGATCCCACCCAGAGCCGTTTTTTGCACCGGGTTCAACTTATTGATGACCACGGCATGGGGTGGCTAGTAAGCGCCCAGCAACACAACCGCTGGTTTCTGGAAGCCCGGTATGACTAGTGGGGTGGAACAACCCACCTATTCCCTGGTCGGAACACGAACAACGTCTGCGCGGTCACGACAAAGCTCCTCCGTCGCCACCACCCGGCGATGGTGGCGACTCTCCCGCCTGGTCTGCTCATCGCCATCCCTACCAAGCACCAGAAAAGAAAGAACACGAGGGTGATGGCGTTCCCTATGCAGAACTCCACGTGCACAGCAGCTTCAGCTTCCTCGATGGCGTCTCCGCACCCGAAAAACTGGTGGAACAAGCTGCCGAGCTAGGGCTTAAAGGGTTGGGGCTGACAGATCACAACGGGTTTTATGGTGCGGTGCGGTTTGCAGAAGCGGCTGCGGCGCACCAGATGCCCACCGTGTTTGGGGCAGAGATTACTCTGGGAACCTCACCGCCCAGGGCAGACTCCCCCGATCCTCCAGGAGCACACCTTCTGGCACTGGCTAAGGGCAAAACGGGGTATCACCAGCTTTCTGCTGCCCTGACCCAAGCGCATTTAGCTACCGAAGAAAAAGGCACCATGACCGCGGATTTGGGCGTCTTGGCTGAGCATGCCCAGGGTGAATGGTTGGTGCTGACCGGATGTCGCAAGGGGTCTGTCCGCAGCCCCCTTGCCCCCCACCGGATGCCCACAAAAGTGGAGCAGGAACGCAGTGAAGCCGCGTTGGTGGAGCTGGTGGGTCACTTTGGCACTGACAACGTGGTGGTGGAGCTTTTTGACCACCAGCATCCCCTGGATAGCGCCCACAATGACTTCCTTGCCAGCCTGGCAAGGCGTCACCGCCTTCCCACAGTGGTGACAGGTTTGGTCCATTACGCCACAGCTGTGGAAGCGCAGATGGCGCAGGCGATGGCTGCGGTGCGGGCCCGAAGCAGTATGGATGTCTTGTCCTCCTGGTTACCAGCCTCGCCTGCGGGGTATCTTCGCTCTGGTTCCCAGCAACTCGCTCGCTTGCCGCGCTTTGGCGATGCCATCGCGCGGAGTGCCGAGATTGCTCGAGAGCTTAGTTTTTCGCTCAAAAAAGTCTCCCCTGGTTTGCCCACCTCGGTGTGCCCGGAAGGGCACACACCGATGAGCTATTTACGCGAGCTCATCAACGAAGCAGTACCCAAGCGTTACCCCCGGGCATCACAGCTGGTGTGGGAGAGAATCGAGAAAGAACTTGCGCTCATTGAGCGCAAAGACTTTGCTGGGTATTTCTTAATCGTCCACGACATTGTGCGTTTTGCGAGGGCCCGGGGCATCCTGTGTCAGGGGCGGGGTTCTGCCGCGAATTCCGCGGTGTGTTTCTTGTTGGACATCACCGCGGTGGATTCGATTTATTACCACCTTCCTTTTGAGCGTTTTCTGTCCGCTCTCCGTGATGAAGAACCCGATAT
>JAFMDO010000006.1 GCA_017857245.1 Pontimonas sp. | reverse complement strand
CGGGAAGCGGATCAGTATGCCAAAACCGCGGAGCAGCGCGCCCTTGATTTAGAAAAGCAGGCAGAAGAGATTGTTCTGCAGGCCAAAAGAGCTGCGCACGATACGACTTCTCGTGCGCTGAGCAATGCCCGCAAGAACGTAGAAGAGTCCTTGGGGCTAGTGAACACCATCTTCTCGGATGTCAGTGGCTCGCTGACAGATGTAGACCGTATTAGGAGGGTCCTGTCGGACCAGGTGGAGCGCCTTTCGGTGCGGGAACCAACTGCGCAGGAGGTCACGGACGTGAGTGGGCCGACCAGCGCGGTAACTCCGGGCGTCACTGGACCTGAGGAGTATTACGACACACCTACTGTGTAGCAGTCCCCGGGAGAGTTTCTGCTCTCGGCCCGGTGAGAACAGGTGCCAGCTCAGGCCCTGTTAAGGACCTAGTTTTTTCCTGGTCGACCCGAGAGCACAATGCCCGCCAATCCCAGCGCGAGCATTCCTGCAACCACGGCAAACACGACAACATCGTTGTTGGCGTAGGAAGGGTAGGTGGTTACCACAATGCCAAACACCATGAGAAACCCGACTCCGAGCATGCTGTTCCTCATGCTTGGAGGATAGCCTTGAGACCTGATGATGGCCTCCCCCTCGCGATTGAAACTGATTGTCGCTGTCGTTGCCAGCGTTATTTCGGGAATGCTCGTTGCGCTCCAATCTCGCATTAACGGAGAATTTGGGCTGGCCCTGGGTAACGGGTTCTTGGCGGCATTGTTGTCATTTTCTATTGGCCTGAGCATTCTCGGGGCGGTCATGTTGACCAGACGGAAAGGCCGTCAGGGGGTTGTGACGGTGGCGCGGGCGATCCGAGCCGGTGATGTCCCCTGGTGGGCTGTCATTGGGGGTGCAGGTGGCGGTTTTTTGGTGCTCACTCAAGGGTTGAGCGCTGGGGTGCTGGGCGTTGCCCTCTTCACGATCGCGGTGGTTACCGGTCAAACCCTGGGTGCACTGGTGATTGATACTCGTGGCTGGTTTGGGGCACCGCGTGTGCGGTTGAATCTCTGGCGAATTACAGGCGCAGCGATCGTGTTGACAGGCGTTTTTGTTGCTCTGGATTTCACGCCGGGAGAAACAGAACTGACGGGTGTGTTGTTCTTACTGCCCCTTCTCGCCGGAGCGGGGACTGGTTTTCAGCAAGCTGTTAATGGAAAAGTGCGCACCGTGTCAGGGTCAGCGCTGAGTGCCACATTTGTAAATTTTCTGGTGGGAGCGCTCGTGCTCGGAGTCCTCTTTGTTCTCGCACTGCCGTTCACGGGTGGCCCAGTGGCTTGGCCTGACACCTGGTGGTTGTGGGTTGGCGGCGCAGTGGGGGCTTTCTTTATTGCTATCCAAGTCACCACTGTCACCATCATCGGTGTTCTGGGCCTCGGGGTGAGCTTGGTGACCGGCCAGTTGATGGGATCGGTCATTCTGGACGCCATCGCGCCAGTGGAGACCTCTGATTTGCATCTCGCCACGGTGCTGGGAGCGATGGTCACCCTCGCAGGTTCGGTGATGGTGACCCTGGCGAAAAAGCGTTAGTTATCTTTTTCGTCAAACTCCATGGCGAGTGAGTTCATGCAATAGCGTTGCCCAGTCGGTGTTCCCACCGCGTCATCGAAAAGATGACCTAGGTGACCGTTACAGGCCCCGCACACCACTTCGGTGCGCAGCATGCCCAGGCTTCGGTCTTCATGCAGAATCACGGCACCTGGTTCGATGGCATCAAAGAAGGATGGCCAACCAGAGCCGGATTCAAACTTGGTGTCGCTCGTGAAGAGCGTTTGGCCACAGCCGGCGCACGAATACACCCCGTCACGTTTTTCTCCCAGCAGCTCGCCACTCCAGGGCGGCTCTGTGGCCGCTTCGCGGAGGATGGCGAAGCGCTCGGGGGGAAGCTCTGCTTTCCACAGGGCGTTATCTTTGGTGACTTTTTCAACCATGGTGAGTCCTTTGTCCAGGAGAAACTTCGTTAACTCTATTAAACTCGCCAGAATGACAAAGAGCGACACTGTGGTGAAAACGTGGGGTGAATTCACACCTGACGATGTCTTCGAGATGGCTGTTCTTCGCACCGAAATCTTCTTCCTCGAGCAAAAAATTGACGAGGAAGAGCTCGATGCTCTTGATCGCCATGAGGACACTCTTCACCTGTGGCGGAGCGATGATCGGGGAATGACGGGGTATCTCCGCATCGTCCACGATGACTTGGCGGCTGATGCCCACGAGGGCATTTCGTGGAGCTTGGGTCGGATGGTTGTGAGAAAAGACTGTCGGGGCCAGGGCTTGGCAAAGGAATTACTTCTCGAAGCTCTCGAGATAATGGGGGATAAACCTCTCTACCTCCACGCCCAGGAATACGTCATGCCTCTCTATGCCTCGGTGGGGTTCACTCCGGTGGGCGAGACGTTTACCGAAGCCGGTATTGCCCACCGACTGATGGTTCGACGAAGTGATGCTTAAGCTCGCTGGCATTGCTGTTCTTGCTGTCGGGTCGCTCAACCCGCTCGCGGTTCCCTCAGGTGCCTGCGAAGTGTCGGGCATGACGGTCAGCTGGGGCTTCAAGGAGTCTTTTCGCTCCTATATCTCTGGCTCTATCGCCCAGGGTCAGTGGGTTGTTGAGGGCGATATTGGTTATGAAACACCGGCCTTTAGTTTTAGCGATGGTCAAGGCTTTGTGAGTCCGGACCGCTCGGCGGGCGAGGTGAGCTTCACCGGGTCTCTCACCTTCGAAGGGCATGGCGGAAGACTGGAGACCACCCTCGCTAACCCCCGTGTCGAATTCGTCGATCCCCGTTCCGCCACTCTTTTTCTTGACGTGACCGGAGACACCATGGAGGAAGTGAGTGTTAGCGAAGACAACGTCGCCTTCGCCAGCGTTTCCTGGGGTGCCAGCGATGTTGACCAGGTCGCAGGAATCTGGGGTGTTGATAATGCCACGGTGGTGCTGACCGAAGCCGGATCGAAGGCTTTTGGCACCTATCCCGCAGGGGAAGAACTGGATCCCCTGGACTTCATTCTTCAGGCAAGCGCTGGGTGCCTCCAAGAGAAACTTTCGCCCTGGGGAGTTGTCGGCGGTGTTGCAGGAATTGCCGCGATCTCTTCTCTCGCAGCGCTCGCTATTGTTCGGGCGCGTAAATCGCGCGAGCAAGGGCGTCAATAACATCGGGAGTCCTTGGACCAAAGCTCAACACCTGCGAATCCGCCATATCGACAAAACGCAGTTTCTGGCCAGCGCGGGTGAGCCCGATGGCCGGTTTTTCCTTCACGAGTTCCTCGGCCCCGCCGACACTGACTAACCCATCGGTCATCACCAGAATCAGGTCTGGGTTTGCGGCAACGAGGCCTTCGTCGGTCATGGGACGCATGCCAACCCAACCGGTTTCCGTAGCGATGTCGACACCACCCAATGCTTCGATGAGCTCACCGGCGCCCGATTCTTCACCAAAGAGGTAATAGATACCGTTGGCGCCGCGCAGGTAGAGAAACACCATCCGCAGCTTGTTCTCGCGAAGAACGGGCGCTTTCCCCGCGATCGTCTCCGTGATGGCATCGATCTCCACACCAAGCGTGTTCGCCAGTTGCTCGCCCGCATCAGGGGCTCCAAATATCGCTGCCACAGATCGTGCCATCGCTGCGGGTGCGCTTAATCCAGCAGGCTCTCGAACAAATACCACGCTCACTCCCGCGTCGCGCAATTGCAACACCACATCGAGGGGGCCAATGGTTCCATCGGTGATGATCAGATCCGGGCGCAACGCCAGAACGCTTTCGGGCGAGATAGCGTGGCCGCTTCCGGTCACGACGGGGAGGTCCTCAACGCCGGGAAAGGTGGTCGAGATATCTCGCCCCACCAGGTTTTCGCCAAAACCCAGCGCCCACACCGTTGCGGCTAGTGATCCCGACATATCTAGGGCAAGCACCCGCCCGGTGGAGAGAATTTCGACAGACAAGGGTTCGCCGAGCTCATCGGAGGTGACGGTGGAAGGGAGGGTTTGTGGGGGCGCTGTTGCCGGGGCGACAATCTCGGCACGCGACAGTAGTGCAGTGCTCGGCCCCTCGTATTTCAGAGGGTTGGCAAGAAATTTGATGTCCTTGAGCGCAAGCCGCTCCCCTGCCACCGGGGGCAGCGTCGGAGTAGTCGAAAACGATGCCGGAGCACACGCCGAGAGCCCGGTGATCAGAAGCCCGGTCACGGCGAGAGATTGGATTCGTAGGCGTGCTCTCACAGTGCTCCCAGCCTATGGCGCAGTGCCTAAAACGGGCTGTGGCTGGATACGATGGGGATAATGAGTGCTTCTTCCCCCCAGTCCTTCGAGCTGGGCGAGCGTGACCGCGAGATTCTCGAGTTTGAAAGGGCACACTGGGGGTCGATACCCAATAAGGAATCTGCGGTGAGGGAACACCTGGGTCTGTCTGTGGCTCGCTATTATCAGCGCGTGTATGCGATTTGTGCTTTGCCACAAGCGGTGGAATATGACGCTGTCCTAGTGAGAAACATCCAAGAGGCAGCGCGGATGCGACAGTCCGCCACCCGAAGTGACGGAGAGGACAGCCACTAATGGCTCAGCGCACACCCTCCTTTCTTCCGGATCGTTTTGATGATGTCCCACGAGACAAAAAATATGTCGGCATCCATCGCAGCACACGCTCGAGCGTTTCCGTATTTGCGCCCATTGGTATCGCCTTAGGCGCGGTTGTCCTGCTTGTTCTTGGTGGGCTGTGGTTCGTCGACCGCAGCGCATCGAACCTCACGCTTGAGGACACTGCGCCCCCGGTCATTGATGGGGCACTCGACCCCCCGCCTGAAGAAGCGCCGATTGTGGCTGAAGAGCCGGTGATCGAAGAGGCTTTGCCCGTGACGGACCCCACTCAAATAGATACCGAAGGGCTGACGCTGACCGTCTTGAATGGCACCGCGGCCCAGGGAATGGCGGGACGAGCTAGCTCGCGCTTGTCGGACATTGGGTGGCCCGAAGCGACAGCGACAAACGCTGATTCCACCGATGTCGCCCAAAGTGTTGTGGCGTATAGTGAGGACGCTGATAAAGCCAGCGCGTTGGGCATTGCCCAGCTTCTGGGGCTTGAAGCGGACGCCGTCGTCCAAACCACTGCTTATCCCGGTGCCCGTATAACGGTTGTTCTGGGAGCAGACTACGTCGACACCGAGTCGACCTAACTTTAGACATCACTCACCCGAGGAAAGGCGTTATCCCATGGCTATTCGCTTCGCATCTCTTTTCGCCACCGCAGCCATCGCTGCCCTGGCCCTTACCGCGTGTTCTGCTGAAGAAGCGACCCTCGAAGAGGTTCCTGGTGAAGAGACGTCCGGAGAAACCGCCTCCATCGTTGATGACGCCACTGTTGCTGCCCTGACCGGGGAGCCCATCGAAGCAGGAAGCTTGTCGCGTCCCTCTTTGGGGGCCAAAGTTGATAACCATCCTTCTGCCAGGCCCCAGGTCGGACTCGACGAGGCAGACATTGTGTTTGAAGAATTGGTAGAGGGCGGTATCACCCGCTACGTCGCCATTTGGCACTCGGTTTTACCGGCAGAAATCGGACCCGTTCGTTCGGTTCGCCCGATGGACCCTGAAATCGTGAGCCCCTTCGGTGGCGTCTTCGCGTATTCGGGTGGTCAGGTTCGCTTTATTCAGGCAATGCAGGAGGCTCCCGTCTATAACGCTATCCACGGGCAGCCCGACACGGAAGAAACTTTCTACCGGACCAGCGCCAAGGTCGCACCCCACAACGTGTTGGTTAAAGCGCCCGAGCTGATTAACGACCACCTCGACCTTCCCGCTCCACAGCGCATGTTTGACTATGCCGATACTGTCGAAAACTCGAGCGCGCTTGCCAGCGGAATGGCGATGGCTTCGGTCAACGCGCGGTTCAGTGGTTTTTCCAGCCCCACCTGGGAGTGGGATGGCACCCAAGGCGCTTTCTTGCGATTCCAGACCAACGGAGCAGCCGATTCGGCCTCCAGTGGTAACCAGATTTCCGCGACCAACGTCATCATCTTGAATGTCAGTATCGATGTTGTTGAGGACATCCCCACCACGCGCCTGGTCAACCAGGGCACCGGATGGGTCTTCACCGGAGGCTCTTACATCGAAATCAACTGGATCAAGGCCACCGTGGAATCCCCGATTGTTCTGTCCACCCAAGCAGGCGACCCAGTGCTTTTGGGCCAGGGCAACACCTGGCTGGAATTGGTTCCCAACGACAGCTCTGATGTTGATCCTGCTGTTGTGACCATTAACTAGTCGCGACACCCACTGCCGTACTTGCACTCTCAGGCAGAGAGTGCCAAAATCAATTAGCACTCGTAATAGGCGAGTGCCAATAGCTATGGCACACAAGACGTCCGGGAGGGACGAATAGATGGCAAAACTAATTGCTTTTGATGAAGAGGCCCGTCGTGGCCTTGAGCGCGGTCTGAACATTTTGGCTGACGCCGTAAAGGTGACGCTGGGGCCACGCGGTCGCAACGTTGTGTTGGAAAAGAAGTGGGGAGCCCCCACTATTACCAACGACGGTGTTTCGATCGCCAAGGAAATCGAACTCAGCGACCCGTTTGAAAAAATCGGTGCAGAGCTCGTCAAAGAGGTAGCAAAGAAGACAGATGACGTTGCCGGTGATGGCACGACCACCTCTGTTGTTCTTGCACAGGCTTTGGTTCGCGAAGGCCTGCGTAACGTCGCAGCCGGCGCAGACCCCATCAGCCTCAAGCGCGGAATCGACGCTGCCACGCAGGCCGTGTCTGCTCAGCTGCTCAAAAATGCTAAAGAGGTTGAGACCAAAGCAGAAATCGCAGCGACCGCATCGATCTCTGCTGCTGACCCCGCCATTGGCGATCTGATTGCGGAAGCAATCGACAAGGTCGGCAAAGAGGGCGTTGTCACTGTTGAAGAGTCCAACACCTTCGGTACCACTTTGGAGCTCACGGAAGGTATGCGCTTTGACAAGGGTTACCTCTCCGCCTACATGGTGACCGACCCCGACCGTCAGGAAGCGATCTTCGAAGATCCCTACATCTTGATTGCCAACCAGAAGATCTCGGCGATTAAGGACTTGCTCCCCATCGTCGACAAGGTCATTCAGTCCGGCAAGCAGCTGTTGATCATCGCCGAAGACGTCGAGGGCGAAGCCCTCGCGACTCTGGTTGTCAACAAGATCCGCGGCATCTTCAAGTCTGTTGCTGTCAAGGCACCGGGCTTCGGTGACCGCCGCAAGGCCATGCTCCAGGACATCGCAATCCTTACCGGTGGCCAGGTCATCTCCGAAGAGGTCGGCTTGAAGCTTGAGAACGTCGAGCTTGACATGCTGGGTCGTGCTCGCAAGGTTGTCGTCACCAAAGACGAGACCACGATTGTTGAGGGTGCCGGCGAGTCCGACGCCATCGCAGGTCGCGTGAAGCAGATCCGACAGGAAATCGAGAACACCGATTCTGACTATGACCGCGAGAAGCTCCAGGAGCGTCTGGCGAAGCTTGCCGGTGGCGTTGCCGTCATCAAGGCTGGTGCCGCGACCGAAGTTGAGCTCAAAGAGCGTAAGCACCGCATCGAAGATGCCGTGCGTAACGCGAAGGCAGCTGTGGAAGAGGGAATTGTCGCCGGTGGTGGCGTTGCCCTGATCCAGGCTGGCAAGGCACTCGATAGCTTGAAGCTTGAAGGTGACGAAGCAACCGGAGCCAACATTGTCCGCGTCGCTATTGATGCTCCGCTGAAGCAGATCGCCATCAACGCAGGACACGAGCCCGGTGTTGTTGCTGAGCACGTGCGCGGCCTGAAGATGGGCCACGGCCTGAACGCTGCCACGGGTGAGTATGTTGACATGCTCGCCGCTGGGATCGCAGATCCTGTCAAGGTGACCCGCTCCGCGCTGCTCAATGCAGCCTCCATTGCTGGTCTCTTCCTCACCACCGAAGCCGTCGTGGCGGACAAGCCGGAACCAGCTTCCGCTCCCGCCGGTGACCCTTCCGGTGGCATGGACGGAATGGGCTTCTAGAAGCACACAAGAAACGGGGCGTCCTTCGGGGCGCCCCGTTTCTTCGTTAACGCTGAAAGAGCCTGGTGTTCGCGAGTTCCATTTCTTGGTAATGCTGTCCCGCGTGGCCGAGCGCTTCTGATAAGCCCTGAAGGCTTTCTTCCACGCGTAGCTGGGTGCCGCGCCAGGTGTCGTGAACGACGATGAAGGCACTTGCTGCCGGCCCGCTCCAGGTGGCGCCCAGTGACTGCAGGTGCGCGTTCAGGCTATGCACTTCGCCCTGCAATCGAGCGATGCTCGCTCTGGCTTGGTTGGCCGCGTGCATGACGGCTTCACTGTCGACGGTGTAACGGGTCATGGGAGTCCTTTCGTGAGAAATATGACTCTATGACTGGCGCGAGACCGAGGGCCTCTGGAGACCCCACCGGTGGAGCGGGGTCTAACTTTCCTGCCTGGGGACACAGGGCAGGGACACGACAAAGGTTGCGCCGCCGCCGGGGGTTTCTTCGACGTCAATGGTGCCCTCGAGCCGGGTGACGATGGTGTGGACGATGGCAAGGCCAAGGCCGGACCCGCCGGTCTCTCTGGCACGTGAACTGTCTGCCCGCCAGAGGCGGTCAAAAATCTTCTCTCGAACCTGCGGGGGAATCCCATCGCCATGATCCACCACCTGAACCACCCCCACCCTGCGATTGCGGTCACGAGAAAACACGACCTCGATTGGTGTGGCGGGAGGACTGAAGCGGATGGCGTTCTGCAACAGGTTGACGAGCACCTGGCGGATCTTGTTCTCCTCACCCTTAATCATTACGGGTTCAAGGGCCTGCGGGTCTCGAACGAGTTCGCCGCCGGACCAGAGCGTGATGGTTCGATCCTTCGCGCTGGCTCCGGCATCGAGAACTGCATCGTGCGCGAGGGAACCCAAATCCACCGGCACAATCACAAAGGGCTGCGCTTCATCCAGTCGGGCGAGCTCGAGAAGGTCGGTCACCAGAGCGGTCATGCGTTCGGCTTCCTTTTCGAT
Source organism: Pontimonas sp. (assembly GCA_017857245.1). Lineage (GTDB taxonomy): Bacteria > Actinomycetota > Actinomycetes > Actinomycetales > Microbacteriaceae > Pontimonas. The sequence continues at coordinate 33,419 of JAFMDO010000006.1, read as the reverse complement.
GCGCCCCATCGCCTGGGTGACATCCGCCTTCTTCGTAATGGCCCCCATCCGATAGAGCTCGGCATATCCCCGCACTGACACGAGAGGCGTGCGCAGTTCGTGGCTAGCGTCACCAATAAAGCGCCTCATTTTGTCGATAGTTTCGGCGCGATCTGCGAATGCTCGGTCAATCCGGGAGAGCATGGTGTTAAGACTTCGGGTGAGGCGGCCCACCTCAGTATGAGAAGAGGCGTTACCGAGGCGCTGAGAAAAATCACCGCCCGCGAAGCGCGCGGCGGTTCTTTCTACTTCGCGCAGCGGTCGAAGGGTGCTGGTCACCAAGAGACGAGTGAGGAACGCACTGAGAATGGTGGCAACGAGCCCGAAGGACACAAATATCGAGGCAAAGCTCCCCACGGTTTCGCGAGACTCTTGCAAATCGACGCCGACGATCAACGTCGCGGGGCTCTCTGTCATAGCCGCTTCACTCACGATGTTGAGCGTGAAGACATGGACGCGCCATTCGGTGTCCCCATCGACGCTGGGGGCGGTGGCAGAGTGGGTGTTGTTCAGCACCCAGCCTGTGGTGAAGAGAGACACATCCGGCTGGTAGCCACTCTCGCCTTTTGCGACATTGCTCGCGAGTAATTCACCTTCGGCGGAAACCGCTCCCAAAAAGTAACGGCTTGTCGACCCGGTACTTGCCGTGGTGTCAAAGTCGGCAAAATCTTGGGTGCTGAGGCTCTGGGGGAGACCGAGCGCAACGGCATCGATTTTTCGGTCGACCTCGGCCATGAGGTAGCGCTGCAACCCCATGATGGTGCCCACGCCAATACCCGTGAGCGCCACGGCTATCACCAGAACGCTTGCGCCGGTGATTTTGGTCCGCAAGGAGGTGGCTTCCCACCATTCCTGCAGACGTTGCAGCATGAGGCTTAGGCTTTGTCGGTTTTGAGCATGTAACCAAAGCCACGTTTGGTCTGAATCAAAGGCTCGGGAGTCAAGGGATCAAGTTTGCGACGCAGGTAGGACACGTAGCTTTCGACGATCCCTGCATCCCCGTTAAAGTCGTACTCCCAGACGTGGTCCAGTATCTGATTTTTGGACAAGACGCGGTTGGGATTCAACATCAGATACCGCAAGAGTTTGAATTCGGTGGGAGAGAGCTCCACGTGGTTGGGTCCAAACGACACCTCATGCGTGTCTTGATCCATTGCGAGGTTGCCGATTCGCAACACGGCATCTTCTTCGTCCTCGATGGTGCGGCGAAGGATGGCTTTAATTCGGGCAACAATTTCGTCCAGGCTGAAGGGCTTCGTGACGTAATCGTCGCCGCCCACGGTCAGGCCGGTGATTTTGTCCTCGGTGGAGTCCTTGGCGGTAAGGAACAAGATAGGGCAGGTGTATCCGCTGGCCCGCAGACGCTTGGTTACGCCGAATCCGTTAATGTCGGGCAACATGACGTCTAAAATGATGATGTCGGGCTCTTCTTCCAACACCGCGGAGATCGTTTGTGCTCCGGTGGCAACGGCCCGGACAGAGAAACCTGCAAAGCGCAGGCTCGTCATCAAAAGATCCCGAATATTCGCTTCGTCATCACAGATAAGTACTTTGGGTCCAGTAGTCATGTAGTTATTATCTGGGAAATTACTGAATGTCTCCTGAAAGCACGAGGGGGAGAGTGTGGGAGATTTCGGTGGACTCCATGATGCGGTACCCATACCCCTGCTCGGCAAGGAACCGCTGGCGATTCAGCGCAAAATCCTGGTCCACGGTGTCTCGGGCAACCAGGGTGTAAAAGGTGGCCGGGCCGCCGTCAGCCTTGGGTCGAAGAATCCGACCCAAACGTTGCGCCTCCTCTTGGCGAGAGCCAAACGACCCGGACACCTGGATGGCAACGGACGCTTCAGGAAGGTCTAGCGAGAAGTTGGCGACCTTTGACACGACGAGACGGGTTATTTCCCCTGCGCGGAACGCAGCGTATAGCTCTTCCCTGACGGGAACCGGGGTATCCCCGGTAATCATGGGCAAATCAAGATCACTGGAGAGCTGCTCGATTTGTTCCAGGTACGTCCCAATAATCAGCGTGGGGTCGTCTTTGTGGATAGCCAGCAACTCTTTCACCACAGCACTCTTGGTGGGGCTAGTGGAAGCCAAGCGGAAACGTTCTTTATCGCTCCCTGCGGCGTAATCCAGGCGCTCTCCAGTGGGCAAGTTCACCCGAATTTCGAGACACCGGGCCGGGGCAATATACCCTTCCGCTTCCAGGTCTTTCCAGGGCACATCAAAACGCTTCGGGCCGATGAGTGAAAACACATCGCCTTCGCGCCCGTCTTCTCTAACAAGCGTTGCGGTCAACCCCAGGCGTCGCCTCGCCTGCAGTTGAGCAGTGAGTTGGAAGACGGGAGCGGGGAGCAGATGAACTTCGTCATAGACCACGAGTCCCCAATTCTTGGCATCCAAGATACCCAGGTGGGCGAATTCGCCTTTTCTCTTGGCGGCCATGATCGTGTAGCTGGCAATCGTGACGGGCTTAATCTCTTTGATGGAGCCCGAATATTCACCAATGTCGTCCTCGGTGAGGTCGGTTCTCGCCAGGAGCTCTGCCCGCCATTGGCGGGCAGAGACGGTATTGGTGACAAGAATCAGGGTGGATGTGCCGAGTTTCGCCATCACCCCCGCTCCCACGAGCGTCTTCCCTGCTCCACACGGCAACACCACAACCCCGGACCCCTGGTCACTAAAGCGCGCAACGGCCTCTTTTTGGTATTCCCGCAGGCCCCAGGAGTCTTCTCGCAGCGCCATGGCGTGGGGGGTTCCCTCGGTGTAGCCAGCATGATCGGCCGCGGGCCAGCCGCGTTTTAGCAATTCCTGCTTGATGAGGCCTCTCGACCATGCCGCAATCGGGAAACGCCCGGCGTCGTCAGGCTCGCCCAGAAGTTCGAGAACCTTGGGGTTGCGGATAATTTCTGCTCGGGTCACATCGTTAGCGGTGGAAAGGTACAGCTGGTCGCCCTCGCGGGTGATGTCGATTTGCCCAAACCGACGCAGGGTGTCCTCGATTTCTTCGACAATGCCTGGGGGAAGGGCAAACTTGGAATATTGCTCGAGTGTGGCAAGAATTTCTTCCCTGGTGTGACCTGCCGCTCGCGCGTTCCAGAGCCCCAAGCGGGTAATCCGATAGGTGTGGACGTGCTCGGGGGCCCGCTCCAGCTCTGCAAAGACAGCCAGGGCATGTCTGGCATCGTTGGAGTGAGGATGTCCGACCTCGAGAAGGACCGTCTTGTCGCTCTGGACAATGAGGCAACCGTCAGGATTCATAGCCCACCAGTCTAGCGAGGCAAACTTAGGACTCGATTGGTTGCACGGAACGAATCCGAGACACGGGGAGCGTTCGCTCCGTGGCATTGCTGAGCTCTACTCCTCGCAGTCGTCCGCCGCCCAACGCTCGTGGCTCCATCACAAAAGTCACCAGCGAACCATCGGGCATTTCGACCACGACTTCCAGGTGGACTTTCCCAGCGACAGCCACTTCGATCATGCTTCCCACCCCTGCGGGCACCCCCTTGGACGCTGCGGAGCGAAGACCAGAAACCAGTGTGGTGATGGTCTCGGCAACAGACGGCGCTGGCTCAGGGTCTCCCGACCACCACTGTCCTTGCTCCGCTGGGGCTGGCTGCTCAACGGCGTGCTCAGGCTCTTCCAGGAGTGCTGGATGTGAGGCCTGACTCAGAGCCATGTGAACCCGCTCGAGCGGCCAGGGTGACAGCACGATGGTGTCCTCGTGTTGGCTCAATCCCACCATCGAGAGTCTCGGGTCAATGAGTAATTCTGTGGCGCGTTCGGAAGAGCCCGTGGTGATCATGGTTCCCCCTTCGTGAGAGCGAAGGATGATGTCTTGTGCCCGGCGAATGGTGTCGGTAATCATCGACTCCATCGCGTGGGGCAGCGGGTTGGCGCAGGCGTCATTAACATCTTTGACCAGGTTCTCTGCGGGATATCCCTGGTGAAGCGCTCGCAGAAGGGAGGCCTGGTTCAGGCGGTACCTGGGCACGAGTCCGCCCAAATCGCGCTGCGCAATCTTGTTCAAAGAACTACGGTGCCCTTTCCCCAAGGGTCCGGTTGCCAAAAGAGTGAGGTCTTCCCCCGCGAAAACACCGGTTGTGACGGGGGGAAGAGACCCAAGAAAGAGCTTTGCCGCGGCATCGCCGTCATCGATGACTCGCGTCCAGGCAGTGGCCTGACCCTCTTCCAACAGGCCCAGCGCGTGAGCGCTCTCTCGAATACGACCAATCTCTTCAAGCTGGGCCAGGGGGTAGCAATAGCTGGCCTGTGCTTCACCCTGGGTATCCCAGTGAAGCGCGGGGGTGCGGGCAATTGTCCCGGTGAACCACGCCGGCGCATCTGCCCACCACCGTGTAGCGAGCCATTGCCATTGGGCATCCGGGGTGAGCTGTGCCCAGTCGTGTGCGTGCTTGGTGGGCAGAAGATGGCCGGAACGGATAGCCATCAACCCTGCTTGCTGGGCGAGGCCTGCAAGCAGGTCAAGGTTGTAGCCTTCCCCCACTTCCTGAAGCAGGGTCTTTCGCGCGGTCGCTGAAAGGAGGCTTTCCCGGCCGGCCCCCAATTTCGCACCGCCGAGCACATCGAGGAGGTCCTCCACCATACAGACGGTTCCCCAGGCCCTCGTTGCCGCCAGAGAAAGGGACGGAGAATCGAGAAAGTGATCAGGAACGACGGGGGCGGGGCTGCCAAAATCGATACCGGCGAGAGCCGCTAACCCTGCAGAGTCGAGAAACAGCGTTGGTGAGCCACTCTCGCCATTCCATAACCCGCACGCGGCGAGAGCGTCGCCGTGGGCACGGGGAGCATGATTCTTTGACAGCTCCAGCAGGCTGTGCAGCTGCTCTCTCGGGAGTGCTCGCAGCGTGGCGAGGGTGTTGACCTCGCCCAGGAGAGCCTGCGACATTTCCGCGAGGCTTCCACACTCGGAGGGCTTGAGACCCCGCAGACTCGCAACCTGAAGAAGGGTGGATTCGTCTTGATCAGCCAACCAGCCGATCAACACCAGAGCGCTCTTAGTCGGAAGAGGCATGGCCGCCTGACGAGCGTCGACGCCTCGTGGAAAGCACCAGTAGCACGATGATCAGAATAAAACCTGCTGGAAGCGCAATCAGGGGAATCACCGCGATAACGGGCCACAGCCCTTCGGCGAAATCTTCTCGTTGCAGGCCCTGCCACGAGCCGATAATGATGGCAAAAAATGCCACAATACTGAGCCCAATCGTCGCGGCAATAGCCGCAGCAATAACCCTTTCAGGGCGTGAGGGGGGTGGAGTATCAAGAGAAGACATCCCTCCAGAATACCTGGTTCCTTGAGGGACTATCCTGGGGAGCGGGGACGAAGTGATCCCGCGACAGAAAGGCTCCCTATGCCCAGCGGCAAGGTCAAGTTTTATGACCAAGAAAAAGGTTTTGGCTTCATCCAGACCGATGATGGCGAAGAGGTTTTCCTCCATGCGTCGGCGCTTCCTGAAGGCGAAGTGGTGAAGGCCGGTTCCCGGGTCGAGTTTGGCGTTGCCGAAGGTAAGCGCGGGGCACAAGCGTTGAGCGTTCGGGTACTGGACACCCCTACCGGGCGCTTTGGCCGCAAGGGTGCTGAAGATATGGCGGTCATTGTGGAAGACCTCATCAAACTCTTGGACCGCAGCAGTGGGGATCTTCGCCACGGCCGTTACCCCGCGGATGATAACGCCCGCAAAATTGCCGCACTCTTGCGCAAGGTTGCCGACGAGTTCGATGCCTAGGAAACCCCCAGCCAAGTCTCTGGCAGACCCCAGCGAGGAAACTCTCACCACTCTCGCCTTGGCAGCTCTGCGGGAAGTCACTGGCGAGGGCACCTATTCCCTTACCCCGACCTTCACCAAGGAGGAGGGTGTTATTTCTGCTCACTTCCCCTCCACCATGGAGGGCTACCCGGGGTGGTCGTGGACCGTGGCGCTTGCTCACAGCGAAGGGCAGGAACCAACCGTGCTGGAGGTGGAACTAATCCCCGGCGAAAAGGCTCTCCTCTCGCCTGCGTGGGTTCCCTGGGCTGACCGCATGGAGGAATACCTCCTGCACGAAAAAGAGCTCAAAGACGCCGCTGCGGTGGACGATGACGATGATGACGATGACGGGGATGATGACGACTTTGATGACGACGACGTCGATGGAGTCGATATCGATCAGCTCGACATCGGTCTAGACCCGGCTCCTCTGGAGGTCCCCGAGGAACCTACCGATGTGTTTGACCGCATTGAATGGGAAGAACCCGAGACGCCAAATCCCTAAAGATTTTCCAGGACGTAGTCGAGAGAAGAAATCAGCTTCTCCACAGCTGAGTGGGGAACGCCAGCGAAAGTGGCGACGCGAATCTGGTTGCGCCCCAGTTTTCGGTAGGGCTCTGTGTCGACGATTCCATTTGCGCGAAGCACGGAGGTGATGGCCGTGGCATCAATCGCTTCGTCGATATCCAGTGTCACCACCACGGGAGAGCGGTGGTCAGGGTCTCGAACAAACGCGGTGACATCGCTTCGCGAGTCAGCCCAGTCATAGAGCACAGCGGAAGAGGCAGCGCAGTGCGCTGCGGTGGCAGTGAGACCACCGATACTGAGCATCCATTCCAGCTGTGCCTCCATCAGTAGCAGGGTCGTGAGAGCGGGGGTATTAAGAGTTTGGTGGAGCCTGGAATTATCGATCGCCTGGGTGAGGGATAAGAAATCGGGAATGTATCGATCCGTGTCGGCAATCTCTGCTGCCCGGGCAATAGCCGCAGGGGACATCAGGGCGAACCACAACCCACCATCGCTGGCAAAGTTCTTCTGGGGCGCAAAGTAATACACGTCACTCTCGCGAACGTCACAGTAGATGCCACCGGCAGCACTGGTGGCATCCACCACCATGAGCGCATCGGAATCAGCGCCCGCTACTCGCCTGACCGGCGCCGACACCCCGGTGGAGGTTTCGTTGTGGGGCCAGGCATAGAGGTCGACCCCCGCTATTGCGCTCAGTGCGCCCCTGGTGCCCGGATCGCTCGACACCACATCAGGACTCTCGAGCCACGGCGTGCTGTGGGCGCTGACACATTTGCTGCCAAATTCACCAAAACTCAGGTGGGCGCTGCGAGTGCGGGCAAGGCTGGCTGCTGAGACGTCCCAGAAAGCGGTGGACCCACCATTTCCTAAAACAACTTCATAGCCCCCGGGTAGGGAAAAAAAATCGGCCAGCATCCCCTGGACCCGAGCAACCAGGTCTTTGACTGGGGCTTGGCGGTGAGATGTCCCCAAAATGTCGGCGTGGGCGAGCAGATGCTGAAGCTGTGCGGGAGAAATCCGGGAGGGACCAGCTCCAAACCGGCCATCTGCGGGGAGTAATTCTTGGGGGATTTCAAGGGGCGCCATGTCTCAATTCTAGAGGTTCGGGTTCTGACCCATTCGGGGCTGTGGGTGGCGGGCTCGCCCCGGCGTGCCGCGGTATTGCACGTTGGGGGAGGAGGGATAACCTAAGAGAGTTCGTCCCGCAAGAAATGAGGGGTGGGATCATGAGGCACAGAGCTCGTCTACTGCGAGACGCGCGCGCTCACTTTCGGATATTGTTCGCCATCCGACCTTCTGTGGGATGTCCCACGTCGCGATATTCCTCGACACCATCGATTTTCGATGGTGTCTTTTGCGTTAACGGGGCCTGGGCATGAGTAGCGTCGCTGAAGTAGTGGCCCCCGAGCGGGGAGCGAGCAGGACGCTGGTGTTGAACGCGGGATATGAGCCACTGTCCGTGGTGTCGTTTCGCCGAGCGCTCGTGCTGGTGATGAACGGTCGAGCGATAGTGGTCGAAAGTGATCAAGGCTACCCGGTGAGAAGTGTGGATGGTTCGTGGGAGAGACCCTCCGTAATCGTCCTCACCCGATATGTCAAGATGCCTCACAATCGCCATATTCCTGTTTCGCGCCGGGGGGTATTGCGCCGAGACTCCAACAGATGCGCTTACTGTGGCCGGTCGGCCACCACCATTGATCACGTTGTGCCTCGCTCGCGCGGCGGGAAAGACGAGTGGGAGAACTTGGTGGCCTGTTGTCTTTCCTGCAACAACATCAAGAGCGATAGGACGCCGCAAGAAATGGGCTGGCGAATGCACTCTGTCCCTAAAACTCCTTTTGGAACAGCATGGCTGGTCCGGGGAATTGAGCGTCCCCAGCCGCACTGGGAGGGCTACCTCGCTCAGGCTGCCTAGTTAGGCAGGTCGCAGAGGGTGGGTGCCCGCTTCCGCTTCTTCGATGACGCTTACCGCTCTGGCGAGACCGTCCTCGGTGGCCATTTTTAGCCCGGCGAGTTTCGTCACCCCTTCATAGGAAAGCGCTGCCGTCAGAGAGGCTGCGATAACCGAGGGCGTTTTTGTCCTGCGGGAAAGACCTGCTGGTCCCAATTTTTGCTGGTGGAGATGCCTCGCCCACCACGGTTGATCGGCGAGGAAAGGCATGATGACGCTGGGAACACCCGCGCGCAGCATCGCGTGGAGAGTGCCAGCGCCTCCGTGGTGGATGGCCACCTTGCAGTGGGGCAATACCTCGGTGTGGGGAACGGACTCTCTCACCAAAATGTCGGGGGCAAGATGATCGGTAGGGCCTGGAACAAGTCCGCCCCATCCCGTCACCATCAGCGTCTTCATTCCTAGAGACCGCGCGGCCTGGACAATCGCGTCGGCGCGCGCAACTCCGCGAGAGTCCTTCATGGAACCAAACCCTGCGTAAAGAACCTCCCCAAACTCAAGGAACTGCGCGAGTTCCTCATCGAGCTGTCCGTGCCCTGGTGTGTTCCATGAACCCGTCATCACGACGTCATCGGGCCAATCCTTGGGAGGAGAGATGATGCTGGGGCTCACGGGGACAAAGGTGAGGTCAGGTTGGGTGGAAATCACCCCCAGGCGTCGGGCCAACTTTTTGGCCTGGCCATCAAACGCAGACAGTGAGGCATCAATGATTCGATAGCTCGCCTTATTCCAAGAGACGGGAATCCAGGCAGGCATTCCGACGGGGGCAAACTCGTCTGTCGGATTCAGCATCGGAACCATTTCGGCGCGAATCGCAATCCCGCCCACGGCGTGGGTGGCGGTGGCCGCGGTGAGAACCTTCGGGTGATACACCACGACGTCTGGCTTAAGAGCAAGAATCTGCTGTGTCGTTTCTTCAAGAATTCTCTCCATCAGGGGTTTCATCACGGAGGAATAATTCTTCAGCGCCTTCAAGACAGAAACCCCTTGACCAGCAATCACCTCCCCCATCGATCCGGGGAGCTCGACATCGGTGTAGGGGGCCTGCGGCTGCGAGGGAATGTCGTTGGTGTGGGCGAAAAACACTTCGTGACCAGCGGCTGCAGCTTCGAGGGCCAGGGCTTTGAAGGGTTCGTTATCCCCTCGAGAACCCACAGTTGCTAAAAAAAGCTTCACTCGCATAGCGTAATCCTCCCTACTGACATTCGTCGCCTCGCTATGCTGTGGGCTTCAGCCTCTGTAGCTCAATGGAAGAGCAGTTCCGTCCTAAGGAAAGGGTTGGGGGTTCGACTCCCTCCAGGGGCACTTTCCCCCCACCAGCCCTGCTCGTGGGGCCAGTGGTTTCTGGGCCCTGCTTCTCCCAGCGTGCGGTCAAGCTAGGGGGCGCGTTCTCAAATAACTTTTGTACCTCATGGTCGGCAACCACTTTTTTTGCAGGGTTTTTTGGGGCTCACCATTGAAATAATTCAGCCAAGCTAATAAAGAAGGTCCATGGACTGTCTCGCCCTGCCGCGACTGTGATGACACACTGCCTGGAGCAGGCACTACCAGGGGCTGAGTTTCGTGGCCGAACACTGGCGAGGGACACGGTGAAGGTGGGGGAGGCTTACATACCGCTTCACTGGTCGTGTGCCAGGAGTCACCCCTCTGACGCATCACCGTATCTGATAGTGCCGGCCGAGCACTGGTGCCGTGAATGCCAAGCACCACCGTGGAATTGCGATGAGTGGGCCGGCGAAAATCCGTTCTTTGCGCAGGTCTGGACCAATGCTGCCCGCGTGGTCTAAATCGGCCCAAGCCCTGTAACGGCGTGGGATAGGTGCCCTGTAGGGCCCTGCGCCCTACGTTAGGAGAGTGTGGCGTGCCGATAATTATGATGCCCCCACGAACCTTGGGGAAAATCTCGATACCACCCCGTGGTGGTCGAGTGATTTGGCGCACCAGGTTAGCGTCAATGACGCCGGGGCCACCCCCGTGAACGAGGCGGCACAAGCGTGGACGGGCTGGTGGGAAAGTCTGGCCGCGCTCGGTGGCGCAAGCCCCCTGATTCACTTCCAGGACCGGGGCGAAAACAGAATAGATATTTCCCGCGGCCACCCGGGTGGATTAGCACGCTTCCTCGCCGGATCTCCCACCTTGTTAGCCAACTTGATCAGAGACGATGTCGCGAGGCGTCCCGCGACCACAGCAGCGTTGCGTTTGATCGATCATGACCAGGAGCTCGCAACTACTCGAGGCCTTGCGACCCTGGCGCTAGGCATTGGTTTAGTGGAGTGGAAACACGACAACGTCGACTACTGCGGACCGCTGCTTTTGCGCGAGGTGAGCCTGCGTCGGAAAGGTGGGGATAGTGAAATCACGCTGGGTCGATCCCGCGTGGAGCTTAACCCCGGGTTGCAGCGCGCCTTTGCCGAACACCTTCAGGTGACCCTGGACGCTGAAGCCTTTGTGGCGCTGACCGATGATGGTGGAGCATTCAAACCCAACCCCGCCCTGGATCGCTTGCGCGATCTCACCGCCCACCGCGGTGATGTCGCTGTCTCCGCCAGGCTCCTGATTTCAAGCTTCACGGACCTTAACCAGGCCATGCTCGACGATGCACAGAATTTGCAGCACCCGATTCTGGACGCCCTGGGCGGCAACACCCATGCCATCCAGCAATTGCGCGATGCGCGCAATCCCGTGGAAATCACCCACCCCGATTCTCGCTCCGCAGCGAGCGACCGCGGAGTGGTCGACCTGGATAGCGCTCAGGACGCGATTGTGGCCAATGTGCTGGCAGGAAACTCCCTCACCATTCGCTCGGCACCCGGAGTGGGGGGAATTCAGACCATCGCTGGCGCACTCGGTGCGCTTGCCTCGGCCAATAAAAGAACCCTCGTGGTCAGCGCTGGCGCAGAAAAAACCAACGATTTGTTGAATCGCCTCTCCCGCGCCGGGCTCAAAGGCTTAGTCACCCGGGTCAACAACCCTGGGAAAGATCTGATCGAGGCGCTCACGAGGAGCGAGAAAACAAAAAAGCCCACCACCGGGGATGTTGACTCAGCCTGGACGCGTTTGCGCACCGTCATTCTTCGCTACCGCGAAGCGCTCGCGGTGAAAGACCAGGACCTTGGGGTGAGTGCGATGGAATGCTTCCATACCCTTGGCACGCTGTCGCTGAAAGAGAAACCTCCCGAGACCACCGCGCGATTGGAGCGCGATGCGCTCGTCGCGCTGGCACCAGGGCGAGGGCAGGCCGCCGAAATGTTGGCTCGGGCAGCAACGCTGGGTGAATTCAAATATGGGCCAGGGGACACTCCCTGGTATGGCGTGGACTTTCGAAACTTAGAGGATGCCAGGAAATCCCACGAGCGAGCCCAGCGCCTCGCGAGCGAGAGTGTGCCGCGTCTGATGGACAAAATTGCTCCCATCCTGTCCGAAACTCCCCTCCCCGAAGCCGCAACGCTTGGCCAGATGGGCGTGTTCATCCATCTCCTGGTCGACCTTCGAGATTCACTGGATCGTTTTCAACCCAGTGTCTTTGACCGCTCGGTCAAAGACCTCATCACTGCCACGGGATCCTCAGAACTTTCGAAAGAGATGCCCCGTTTGCAACGCAGGCGCCTGAAGGCTCTTGCTAAGGAACACGTTCGCCCGGGCGTTCACGTGGGAGATCTGCACGAATCGTTAGTGAAAATTGGCGGCCAACGAGACCTGTGGAATCGCTACGTCGATACCGGACACCAGCCCAGTGTGCCTTCCGGCCTAGACGACGCGCACGTTCTGGTTCAACAGGTGGAGGAGGACTTGCGCGACCTCGACCGGGTCCTCGGTCGCACCGGCCCGGGTCGGCGTCTCTCGGACATGGTGACCGAGGAACTTGTGGAGCTCCTTGCCACGTTGGCGCAGGAATCAGAAATCTTGCAGAGCCTGGAGCGCCGCCAAGAAGTAGCAGATCAGTTAGCGCAGTGGAATCTTGGCCCGTTGGTGGAAGATCTTGCCACCCGACACGTAGAAGCGGAAGACGTGGGTGTGGAATTAGAGCTTGCGTGGTGGCGAGGGGCGCTGGAGCAAATTTTGGAGCGGGAAGAGGCGTTACTGGGGTCAGAAAAATCGCTTCTGGAGCGTTTGGAAGCAGATTTCCGGCTGGTTGATGAAGCCCACAGCGCTGGTAACGCTCAAGCACTGTCGTGGCAGCTGGCCGAGCGGTGGAGCTTGGGGTTGATGGATTGGCCGGAAGAGGCTGTTGCGTTGAAGACCCTGCTGAAGGGTCGCGGTGCGACGGCTGCCCAACTCAGCGACCAAGCTCCACACCTGGTGAAAGCACTATCGCCAGTATGGTTGGCAACTCCGTATAACGTCCACGAACTTCCCGATACTGTTCGTTTTGACACGGTAATCGTCTTGGACGCCGGTTCGCTTCGTGTGGCAGAAACACTCGGCGCTGTGCGCCGAGCCCGCCAGGTCGTCGCGATGGGTGACCCTGTTACGCAGACACCGACGGCGTTTAGCGTGGGACTGCGCAGCGCAGAGGAAACCCCGCCTGATGACCGGGATGCCCTCCACCACGAATCCCTGTTAGCCCAGCTGCGCGACCTCCTGCCCTCGTTTTCGCTGACCACGAGCTACCGCAGCACCGGCGATGACCTTGCGAGTGTGGCTAACAGCACCTTTTATAGCGAGGGACTCAGCTCCCTGCCGTGGGCAGGGAGCTTTCTGGGGCACCCTTCGTGTGCTGTGGAGTGGGTGGAAGACGGCCAAGGAATGCCCGATTCAGCGACCGGGCTCGTGGAAGGTGTCGCAGGAGAGGTGCGAGTGGTGGTCCAACACGTGATGGACCATGCCATGGCCCGGAGCAATGAGTCTCTGATGGTGCTCACCCCGAGCGCGCTCCATGCCCGCGCCGTCCGTGAGGCGCTCACTGAGGCAATAGTCAACAAGCCCGAAAGTGCCGAATTTTTTGACACGAAGTCGGGCGAAAGTTTTCTCGTGGCAACCCTCGACCAGGCTGCGTCACTCACCAGGGACCGCGTAATTTTCTCTCTCGGCTACGGCAGAACACCGCATGGTCGTGTGCTCAGCGATCTGGGACCTCTTTCGAAGCCTGGCGGCGAACGGTTGCTAGCGGCCGCCTTCACCAGCGCCCGTCGCCACCTTCGCGTGGTGACCTGTGTGGCGGAGCAGGATCTGCGCGATGAGAGATTGAGCCCCACGACGAGGGCGTTGGGAGATGTGCTGGCCCAAGCTTCTGCCAAGCACCTGCCTCGTGCAGGGGGTGACCATGATCCTTTGCTGGTGGACCTTGGTAGACGATTGAGCGCCTGGGGGATGACTGTGGAATTGGATTACCAGGGGAAGATTCCTCTGGTTGCCCGCTACGGCGGCTACTGCATTGCCCTGGATACGGACACCTCCCTGATGCACCTTCCTGTGCGGGAAGCCCTGCGGATGCGCCCGCTGGCGCTGGCCGCCTCCGGTTGGCACCATGTGAAAGCTCACGCCCTAGAGCTATTCACGGCCCCCGATCAGGTTGCTGGACGCATTGCCACGTTGGTGGGCCTTGCCCCCGAGGCCGCGACTGAGGCTCGTGGCTGAGGACCCGCCCCCCACCCGCAAAATTGGGACCAGGCGGGTCCGAACGGAGCCCGTTGCTGGCCAATCAGCAGAGCCCCCGCCCGATCGGGAAGAAAACGCGTCTAATGACGAACGGCTGAAAGCGGAAAAACCGCCCCACTACTAGGTCGTGCTGCTGGTGGTCGAAGCAGCGGCGGGAGTTTCTTTCTTTGCGGGCGTCGCACTTTTTGATTCTTTAGCCGGGGCAGAGCTTTTCTTTGCTTCTGCGCGAGAGTCCGTTTGGTAAAAACCTGAGCCCTGGAACGTGACCCCGATCGCGCTAAAAACTTTGCGCAGTGATTTGCCGCATTCCGTGCAGGTCGTCAATGAGTCATCTGCGAAGGCTTGTTGGATATCAAAAGCGTTGTCGCAGGAAGTGCAGCGGTAAGAGTAGGTGGGCATGAAATCCTTTTAGAGTGCAGAGCCGTCACATCTCATACTACGCGTGGGGGTCACCACGGCATCCACCCGTTGGTCGTGGGGCTCACTGGGGACTTCTTCCAACACTTCGTGGTCGTAGACCACGGCATACACGGGAGCTGCGTTATTGAGTGAACCCAATGCTCGGTCGTAATACCCGCGCCCCCAGCCCAGACGCATCCCGCTTGAAGACACCCCGGCGGCAGGAACAAAGATGACATCCACTTCTGCCAGTGCGATCGGACCGAGGGTTCCCCCCACCGGTGTTGGCATCCCTGCTGAATCCAGTGACTCAGAGCCTGGGGCAAAGGGGATCCAATCCATCAGACCGTCTTCTCTTGACACCGGCAATATTGCCGTGATGGCGTGTTCATGGGCCCACTCCAGGAATTTTCTGGTGGTGGGTTCATCCCCGGTGGAGAGGTAGCAGGCGATACGGGTGGCGTCATAGCGTTCGGTGAGCGCAACGAGTTGGTGAAAAAGTCCCTCGGCGGCGGTGTCCCGTTCCACGCTGGTCATGATTCTTCGGCGCTCGCGCAGTTCGGCGCGCAGTGCGCGTTTGCTGGGGTGTGCGCCCTCTGTCATGCCCCAAGTGTAGGGCGCCTTGTACGATAGACAGGTGCCTATTTCCAAAGCAGTGATTCCCGCCGCAGGGTTGGGGACCAGGTTTTTGCCTGCCACGAAGGCCATGCCCAAAGAAATGCTTCCGGTGGTGGATAAACCAGCCATCCAATACGTGGTGGAGGAAGCCGTGAATGCTGGGCTTCACGATGTCTTGATGATTACCGGGCGCAACAAGAACGCGTTGGAAAACCATTTTGACCACGTTCCCGAGCTTGAAGCGCTACTCGAGCGCAAAGGTGACCAAGCGCGATTGCAAGAGGTGGTGCGTTCCGCCAACCTCGCCAACATGCACTATGTGCGCCAACGGGACCCCCTGGGTTTGGGGCATGCCGTTCTCCGCGCCCAGATGCATGTTGGCAACGAGGCGTTCGCGGTATTGCTCGGTGATGACCTGATTGATGAGCGCGATGCGTTGCTCTCTCGCATGATCCAGATTCATGACCTTCGCCAGGCCAGTGTTGTGGCGCTCATGGAAGTGGAGCCCTCGCAGACCCACCTGTATGGCATCGCCACCGTCGAGGCCACCGAACTGGATGACGTGGTGAAGGTCACCGGCTTGGTGGAAAAACCCGCACCCGAGAATGCCCCCTCGAACTTGGCTGTGATTGGTCGCTACATCTTGCAACCCGAAGTGTTCCCCATCCTGGAAGCCACCGAGCCTGGTTCGGGTGGTGAAATCCAATTGACCGATGCTCTCAATGCCATGTCTGCAGCAGAGGTCGGTGGCGGCGTTTTTGGGGTGGTCTTCACCGGACGCCGCTATGACACGGGGGATCGGTTGGATTACCTCAAGGCCATCGTTCAGGTAGCTGCCAGCAGGGAAGACCTGGGACCAGAGCTTCTGAGCTGGTTGAAAGACTTCCTCGCCAAGAACTAAGTGATGTCTCTCCCCACCCTTCGCCACCCCTCCCTTGTGTTGCGGGGGGTAAGAATGCGCGATGCGAAAGATATGGAGAAGGCGTTGTCCCAGCATCGCGCGTGGCTGGAACCCTGGGAGGCCACCACCCCGCTCATCCGCCTGGCCCCAGCTGACACTAAAGCCAGTATTCGCGGATTGCTGAAAGCTGCCAAAGATGGCACCGGATTACCTCTGGTAATGATCTCGGAGCGTCAATTGGTAGGCCAGTTGAATGTCTCGCAGATCACCTATGGGTCTCTTTCCTCTGCGAACCTGGGGTACTGGGTCACGGAATCCGCAGCAGGCCAAGGCTTCACCACCCTGGCCGTGGCGATGGCCACGGATTATCTTTTTTTTGAGAAGGGTCTCCACCGCATGGAGGTGTGTATTCGTCCCGAAAACACCGCCTCCTTGCGGGTGGTCGCAAAACTGGGGTTTCGCTACGAAGGACTCCGCAGACGCTATATCCACATCAACGGCAAGTGGGCGGATCATTTCTGCTTTGCCCTGGTTCAGGAAGAAGTGCGCGGGGGCATTGTGAAAAGGTTTGAAGAGGGACGCGTTCCTGGAGGCCTCGCTGCGATTCCTGAACTGGATTGGGTCAAGGCGAGGAATCCGCTGGCCTAACCTAACCGCCTGAGTAGTGGAATTTGGGGGGCTGCTTAAGGCCAGTCGCGCAGTTGGTAGCGGCACGTGCTGTGGGAGCAGCGGCAACTCTGCGCGCTCGCTTTGCCAGAGCCCGGGGCTGGTAGTTGGCCTAAACAGCGCGCCAATCCGCCGAATAACACTCTCCCCGCCTACGCTGGAGCGCGTGGGAAGTTCCGGGACAACATTCTTACTGGTGGCCGCTGCCATCTTGTGGTTGATGTATCTGGTCCCCCTGTGGCTTAAGCGCAACGAGTATTACGCTACGGAACGCAATGCCACCAGGCTTGGTCAAACCCTTCGGTTGCTGGCCAACACCACCGAAGCTTCTGAGGAAATCAAGGCCGAGCTGAAAGCTCGGTCGATCGCTAAGAAAGAGCGCGAAGCCCAACACCAGCTTCGCGTGATGTCTTCGCCGGAATTGAGTGTGGCGGAGCGCCGGAGGCGCACTAAACAGGTGTTTTCTTTGGCTCTCCTCCTGGGTCTTCTCTCTGCTTCCACCGCGTATTTCGCGGACTGGCCTTTACAGGTGATCTGGGCTTCCAGCACCGTCGTTACTCTCTCCCTGGCTATCTTGGGTCGCGTGAACCGGGTCAGTGCAGATGCTGCAGCACGCGCTGCAACAAGGCCTCAGGCACAAGCCCCCGTCGTTGCCGCTGAAGCACCGAGGAAACAGGTTCCCCTGGTTCCCGCGCCTTTGAGCGTGAGGAGGACGGGCGAAAATGTTGCCCTTCCCACTCGTGATGAACTCATCCGTGAAGCTCGAAGGGCTGCGTTAGCCCATCGGCCCGAAGACTTCGCCGAGGAAAAACTTGCTGTGGTGTCTCAGTTCGCGGCAATGGGCCACATCGAGCCCCAGCAGACCACCAAGCTGGACCTCGACGAAGTTCTGCAGCGCCGCCGCGCGGTGTAGCGCTTCGCCTGGCGCCTCAAAAGGATTGGGTGGGCAATGAACCCCAGCGCCTGAACCGCGTGCTCAGGGTCCTTGAGCCCGTCGCCCAAGAGGCTGGCGCCAGCCTTGCCGACCTCGTCGTGTTGGCTGGTCGTGCAGAAGTAAAAAGTGCCGTGCAATCAGCGGGCTTCAGCATCGAGGTGTCCTTGTCACCTGTGTGCAAGCGATGGACGCTGATTGGTTTGATCCCGCGCTAAAGATCGGCTTCGGGACCTGTCTTTGCCCTGACGGACTAGTGAGCCTCGCCCGCCGGCTTGCCGCATGCTGGGCAAGAGCTCGAACCTATCGCCAGTGGCGCATCGCAATGCACGCAGTACTCAGAATCTGGCATCAGAGCCTCCATTCTTTCTTCGAGTGCTGCTCTGCACTCTGAAGTAATCACCACACTAGAGCGCTTCGCTGTGAGGACGGGTGTGCGGTCTTTGGCGAGGGCACTGGGAGAGGCGTGGTTGCCTTGGTGGGTGATTTATTTTCACCTCCGAAAACTTTGCACTGTGGAGAGCCTGCAGGTTCTTCATGACGGGCTACCAGGTGGATAACGGCTGTTGTGACCTGCCTGGAGGGGACCATCTCGATTATCGTGAGGGGATGACACAGACCTGCACCGTGATGGTTCCCCTTCAACCACTGGAAGGACGCGTCGAGAAGGTGGTGGGGATCCTTGACGAGGTGATCCCCGCCATTGTGGCGGGGCCGGGCTGTCTTCGATACGAGCTTTTCCAGGAGGTCACCGGACGACTGGTCTTGTGGGAAGAATGGGAGTCGAGGGCGGCATGGCAGGCCCATTTTGAGTGGGAGCCCATCAAGCGCCTCAAGCGGGAATTGGCAGAACTGGTCGAGATGCCAGTGGAGCGCTGGGAAATGTATCCGCGGCTCCAAAGCTAAGCTGAAACCCCGCCCACGGACGAAAGACACACAAGCGAATGCGTCGTAATCCCCCCAGCCCGGGACTGATCCTCGGTATTGCCATCGTGGCACTGGGCTCGACCCTGATTCCCCTGTTGGCTATTCCCTTTTCCATTATGGGGATGGTGCTGGCAACCCAAAATATTCGCCGATCACGAGCGAGCGAGGGAACACCATCGGGATTGGCTTTTGCCGCCCGCATCATTTCACTGCTCGCCTTCATTGCCACCCTGAGCCTGATGGGGTTTGCCCTGCCAGTGGCATTGGGCTGGTAACTCGGGCCCAAGACCGATAGAGAGGTAGCTCTGCGAGCCTCGTTCTCTGAGGGCTTAGCTCTATGGCGCGTTGCTGAAGCCAAACAGTGAACCCAAGAAGGTGACCACAGCATCTGTGACCGAACGGATCGCCGCCACAAACTCGTTGGAAGTGTAGAGAACAACCGTTTCGGTTTCTTCGCCTGTCTCGTCATCCACCGTGGTTTAGGCGGCTAGCCACGTCCGCTCATCATCGCTCAGTTTCCGGGGGGCCGCTGTGGCAAAGTCATACGCCACCAACGAGACAAAGCCACTGGCAAAGACAATGTCTGATTCGGCATCAAATACCCGACAGGCCAGCCGGAAAGATGAACCTCCCACGTGATCCACGGTCATGCCCACCTGTATGGGTGAAGGCCGGTAGTGAAGGGGGGCAGTGTATTTCAGCTGCTGTTCTGCCACCACAAGGCCCGCGGAAAGAATCGTGGATCCCGGACCTTCGAGAGGAATCACTCGGGCCCTGGCCTCTTCCAAAAGCCTAAAGAACACCACATTGTTGACGTGGGCGAAAGCATCGCTATCGCCCCATCGCAAATCGACATCAACAACCCGTTCGTGTGACATTTTTCCCCTTCCTCTCCCGCCACGATAGCCGAACGCCCCAGCTATCCCGGTCTGGATAGCTTCTGGGGAATACCTGAGATTAAGTTGCGTTTGGGACAAGGCTCTGGAAGGGTACCGGGAACGCGAGTTCACATCAGTGCTGATAGCGCTCCCGGGGGTAATGGTCGTGCTCGCACACCACCCACCGAAGGAGAGAGCATGCGAAAAGCAGGGATGACGGCAATTCCACTGGCCACAATTACCCTGGCGGCCACCCTTCCCTTGAGTGCCAGCGCCGAAGGAGTCTGGAGCCAAAAGGGAGCGGACATCCCAGGCGCTGCGATAGGCGATGGATTTGGCATCGCCCTGGACATTGATAGCGATGGTGACACGGTGGCGGTTGGTGCCGACTCCAACAACGATGGCGGAATTGATGCCGGACACGTCCAAGTTCTTGGCTATAGCGCCGGGGCGTGGAGTCGCATCGGTGCAATTCTGGTGGGCGACGATGCGGATGACTTTTTTGGAAACGCAGTGTCGCTCAGTGATGATGGCACCCGAGTAGCAATCGGCGCACCCTTCGACGATGACGGGGGAGCGTCTTCCGGTCACGTTCAAGTCTGGGAAAACGTCGGAGGCAGCTGGTCCCAAATGGGCTCGACCCTTGTGGGCGAGGACGCCGGTGAGAGAGCAGGGAGCTCTGCAGCAATCAGTGGGGATGGGACCACAGTGGTGATCGGGTCGCCCTTCAATGACGATGCGGGAACAGACCGAGGTGAAGTCCGGGTCTATACCTGGAATAGCGGCACCTCCACGTGGGATCGCAAAGGCACCACCGACCTCCAGGGCGAAGCTGACCAGGACCGCTTGGGGTATTCGGTCGCCATCAATACCGATGGAACCCTCATCGCCGCGGGCGCCAGGGACAACGATGGGACCGGTTCAGCCGCTGGGCACGCGCGTGTCTACACCTGGAACACCGGAACCAGCCAATGGGACCAGCGCGGATCAGATATTGATGGTCAAGCGACCGGTGATCGTTTTGGCACAGCGGTGTCGCTGAGCGGTGATGGCGATGCTCTTGCTGTTGGTGCGCCCAAAAACAACATCGGCGCTACAGCCACCGATGCCGGGCACGTCCAGGTATACGACTGGAATTCGGGAACCTCAGCCTGGGTTCAGCGAGGCAGTGATGTAGATGGAGCCGCAGGGGACCTACTCGGGACCTCGGTCAGTCTCAGCAGTAGTGGAAGTCGCCTCGCAGTGGGAGCACCGGGAAGTGATACCGGGGGAGTGGATGCCGGGTTCGCCAGGTTGTATCACTGGGACGGGGCTTCCTGGACAAGCCTGGGTGTCGACCACGGAGGAAGTGCCGGGGATGAAGCGGGAACCGCTGTTTCTCTTAGTGGTGCTGGCAGCGACTTGGCGATGGGGCTGCCCGCCAATGATGTTGTCGCAGCGAATGCTGGGTTGGTCCAGGTCTTTACCTACACGCTGAGTGTGAGCGAGGTGGCACAAGTTTCAGGAACACCGGGGATTTACCTGCATGTCGCAGGGCCTGTGGGCAGAATTGCGGAGGGGTCACCCGTGTATTACGGATCTGACCGGGTCGCCATTACCTCGACATACCTTTTGAGCCTCACCTCTACTACCGGGCGCACCCAGCGCATCCTGGCCACCGGGACGGTGGATGCCAGGGGAAACCTGGAAGCAATGGCACCCCTGCCAGCGCTGATGGCGGGAACCTATGACGTGGCGTTCACCGGCCACCACCACGGTGGTGTGGGCCTGAGTTTGAGCGCTCGGATAACAATCGGGGTTGATTCTCGAATCGTGAGCCTTCAGGACAACGTGGCGGCAATGGGCTAATACATCAACAACTTCGAGCGCAGAATGCGCTCGTAGCTGGCGACGTCTTTCGCCAGGGCCACATCATTCCAGTCCACGATCATGGCGATATCCCCACTGTCGTGGGTAATCAAGACGCAGGGTTCACGCCCAGCGCTTGCCAAGGAGATTTCTGGCGAGGCTTGGGCTGAGGACACCACGGTGTGGGTGTGCCCCTCGCCCTCAAGGGTGGCGATCATTGTTTCCCAGGCTTGGGAAAGGCCGCGACGAGACTCCGTAATGGCAGCCAAGTCGCAGGATCGAAAGCCCAAGAACCGGGCAAGGGGATACAGGACACCGCGTTTCCCGCGATACACCCCGGTGAGCTGTGCCATGAATCCTCCTTTTCACCACCCTAGGGCGGTGAAAAGGAGAGACCCTGTGACTTAGGCTCCAAGCCCCGCGAGTTCCGCTTCGGCGTTTTCCTGAGCAGCGCTCCTGGTGCGAAGTGGGATTTCTTTGATAAACCAGCTGATGATGAAGCCCAGGACATTCCCCCGAGCAAACCGAGCTTCTTCATCTACCCAGACTAGGACGAAGCCTTAGACGAGGGAATCGAGCCATGCTTTGTGGAGGGTCGCGAAGCGACCTGTTCCCTTACGCAATTCCAGGGAAGGTCCATCTTCGACAATCACGCCGCCATCCATGACCAAAATTCGATCAGCAATCTCCACGGTGGAAAGACGGTGGGCGATGATGATGGCGGTCCGATCTGCCAAGAGTGTCTGAAGACCGTGTTGCACGAGGCGTTCACTAGGAATGTCGAGGGATGCGGTGGCCTCATCGAGAATCAACACTCGGGGGTCCGCGATAAATGCCCGGGCAAAGGACACCAGCTGGCGCTGACCCGCAGAGAGCCTGCCCCCGCGCTTATTGACATCGGTGTCATAGCCCTCGGGCAAAGCCATAACAAAATCGTGTGCCCCCACAGCACGGGCTGCTTGGTGAACTTCCTCGAGAGTGGCATCTGGTTTACCCAGGCGAATGTTCTCGGAAACGCTTCCGGAGAACATATACGCCTCTTGGGTGACCAACACCACGGATTGACGAAGGTCACGATCGGCGATGTTGCGAAGATCGACCCCATCCAGGGAAACAACGCCCTTCGTGGGGTCATAAAAACGTGCAATCAGCTTGGCAAGAGTTGATTTCCCAGCGCCTGTTGCCCCAACCAGGGCAACGATTTGTCCGCCGGGGATATCCAGATCAAACGGTGGCAACACCTGGGCTTCGTCGTTGTAGCGAAAGCTCACCCCCGCAAAAGACAACCCGCCGGTGTGCGAGGTGAAGGGTTGGGGCTCTGCTGGTTCAGCGAGCGCTGGGACTTCTTCTAAGACACCGGAGATTTTTTCCAACGCAGCCGAGGCGGATTGGAACGAGTTATAGAACATGGCCAAGTTTTCAATGGGGCTAAAGAAGTTTCGGGTATACAACACAGCAGCCAGCAGCACACCAATTTCAATTCCGCCCTCGAGCAACCGGAAAGCACCCAGTAGTAACACCACGGCGACAGTGATACTGCCGATCACTTTCAACATCGGGTCATAGAGGCCAAAAATCGCAATCGTGCGCCGGGTGGCTTCGCGGTAATCTTCCACTTTTTCTGAGTAGGTTTCGCGGTTGATACTTTCGCGACGAAAGGACTTCACCGCACGAATTCCCGCCATGCTTTCCACGAACTGGATGATCAAGCGCGCAGAGAAGGTGCGCGAGTTTCTGAACTCGCGGCGCGAGGCGATAGAGAACCACCAGGTGGCAGCCATCACGGGAAGAATCGCGCCAACGAGGGGCAGGGCGCTCCACGGATCGAGCAAGAGCAGAGCACCGGTGGTGAAACCCATGAACAAAACACCTTGAACCAGGTTCCCCACACCACCATTGAGAAGTTCCCCGAGTGTTGAAATATCACTGGTTTGGCGGGCAATGATACGCCCGGAGGTGTATTTCTCATGAAAGCTCATACTCAGACGCTGGGTGTGAGCAAAAACACGCAAACGAAGCTCGTTCATGATGTCTTGGCTGATCGTGATCGACCACTTCGTATACACCGCCAGTAATCCTGCGGCACCAAAACCAGAGATCAGGAAGCCGGCAGCAATCAGTGTCAGCGGTGTGAAGTTGCCTTCCTCCATGGCAGCGGGAAGACCCTGGTCAATCCCCATAGCAATAAACGCTGGGCCAGCGACCTGCAGACCGACACTGAAGACGACCACCACCATGGTGGCAATAAAGCGTCGGCGGTGGGGTGTGACGATATCGAGCAGAAGAGCGAATGATCGCCGTCTAATCTGTTTGCTTTGTTCTTTGGTGAGAGAGTTCTTGTCTTCGCCTTGGACGCCATGCATGCTCATTGCGCCACCTCGTCATCCCGGCGAATCAAACGGGCATCATCTTCAAGACCCGAGGATTCGATAATTTCTAGTTCCACCGTGGAGTCGGTGACTTCCCGGTCCTCCCGGGGGGACTGGTCTGTGTCCGCGAGAGAAGAAATAACACTGCGGTAGCTCGGAGAAGTTGCCAGAAGCTCAGCGTGGGTTCCCACCGCACCAATTTTTCCGTCTTCCAGCAGGGCGACACGATCGGCCAACATCACGGTTGAGGGCCGGTGTGCCACCACCAAAGCCGTTGTGGTGGCTAACACTTTCCGAAGTGCTGATTCCACTCGAGCTTCTGTTGCCACATCCAGTGCCGAGAGCGGATCATCCAGAACCAACACTTCAGGGCCTGCGGCAATCGCTCGGGCAAGCGCTAAACGTTGACGCTGGCCGCCAGAAAGGCTGAGTCCTTGTTCCCCAATGATGGTGTCAACACCCTCTGGCAAATCATAAACAAAGCCCGCCTCGGCGACATCGATGGCCTGGGTGAGAATCGCCTGAGCGTCGGGGCTTTCAGGATCCATCAGATCGTGTCGACCGAACAAAACGTTGTCTCTGACACTTGCGGAGAACAAGGTGGCATCTTCAAACGCCATAGCGATGCGGGTGCGAAGTGACTCTAGAGAAATATCTCGAATATCCACACCATCCAAGAGGATGCGACCACCGGTGACGTCATACAGACGCCCAGGAAGTGCGGTGACAGTTGTCTTGCCGCTGCCGGTCACCCCGACCAAAGCCATTGTTTCACCGGGGCGAATATCCAGTGTGATGCCATCGATGAGGTCCCTGGTTCCAGGTTCGGTATCGGCATGACGGAAGTGCACAACTTCAAAGACGAGGGATCCCTTCCCCGCTGCCGGGGGGATAACCTCACCGCTATCGACGATGGTGTTGGTTTCATCCATCACCTCGAAGATGCGGTCCAAGCCGCTGCGGGCTTCAAAGGTCAGGGCCAAGAGATAGCCAATGGAAGCAATGGGTCCGGCCAACACTGCGGCGGTGGCGAAGAAGGCAAAGAGCTCGCCGGTGGTGAGCTCACCTCTACTGGCGAGCCAGATTCCCAGCGCTAAGCAGCTTGCTAGGGCAAAGTCAGGAATCCACCCCAACCAGAACCCCAAAGTGGCAAGCGTGCTGCCCTTTTCAACCTCTAAGTCCCTACCGCGCGAGGCGCGGGTGGTGAATCGAGCGAGGGCGTCACTGCCGCGTCCAAATGACTTGAGAATTCGGATGCCGTGGACGGATTCTTCGACAGAGGTCGCCACATCTCCCCACTGGTCTTGGGTAATGCGGGCAAGACCAGAAAACCTCTGGCGAAAACGGGAACCAAAAATCAGCATCGGCAGGGAAGACAGGAGAAATACCCCAGCGAGCAGGGGGCTCCAGGTGAACAGGATTGCCACCCCCAAGACGATGGTGATCACATTCGATACCAGCATGACCATTCCAAAGGAAAGCCAGCGTCGCACCAGACTGACATCGGTTTGGGCCCTGGAGAGCAGCTGTCCGCTTTGCCAGGAATCGTGAAAAGAGACAGGAAGGTCTTGGACGTGGTTGTAGATGGCTGCGCGTAACTTGGCATCGATTCGGGTGCCAGGGGTGAGGACGGTGACCCGGCGCAGATACACAAACAGCGCTTCCATCAATCCCAACAGCGCCACCAGCCCTGCTGTACCCCAAATCAGCGCAATGTTGCCTGTTTGCAAGGGCCCATCTACCAAGGCTTCGAGTGTCAAGGGAATAGCAAGAGCAAACCCGCTGGAGATGATGGCAATAACAATCCCCAAGCCCAACCGGGGCAGATCTGCTTTTGCGTAAGGGAGGACTCGGGCAAGAGATCGAAAGACCCCCGGCTCTCGGGAGGGAATCACAACAGGCTGCGTCATAGGTTTGTTCAGACTACTCCGGCGCCCCCTTCTAGGCCCTGGATTAATCCCAGAGCGGAAGAGCGCTCGCTATTTCTGCGGGCGGAAAGCTTGCGCGAGTTTTTCCATCGCACCCGAAAGCTCGCCCGGAATTATCCAGACCTTGTTGGCGTCACCCTGAGCCATGAGAGGTAGCTGCTCGAGGTAGCGATAGGCGAGCATTGCTTCGTCCAATTCGGCGTCTTTCACCGCGTTAAAGACCTGTTTCACCGCTTTTGCTTCCGCTTCGGCTCGAAGAATTTGAGCTTTGGCCTGCCCTTCGGCGTTCAAAATATCGGACTGGCGAGAACCTTCTGCAACAAGAATTTGGCTTTGTTTTTGGCCTTCTGCCGTCAACACGGTAGCGCGTTTTTCACGCTCGGCCCGCATCTGCATTTCCATTGCGACCTTGACGGTCTCCGGTGGCTCGATGGACTTAATTTCCACCCGATTGACCCTCACGCCCCATTTGCCTGTCGCGTCATCTAGGACCCCGCGCAGCGCTGCGTTGATAGTTTCCCGAGAGGTCAGTGCCTGCTCCAGGTCAATTCCACCCACAACGTTACGCAGCGTGGTGATGGTGATTTGTTCAATCCCCATCACGAAGTCTTCGATTTCGTACAGGGCCGATTTGGGATTCGTTACCTGGTAATACACCACGGTGTCGATTTGAACCACAAGGTTGTCCGAGGTAATCACGGGTTGTGGCGGGAAAGACACTACGCGCTCGCGTAAATCAATCAGTGGCCGCAATTTGTCGATGAAGGGGATGATCAGATTCAAGCCCGCTTCGAGTGTTCGGCTATAGCGACCGAGCCTTTCCACCACACCGGCGTTTGCCTGGGGGACGATTCGAATCGCGCGGGAGAAAAACGCAACAACAGCGACAATGAGAATGATGGGGATGAGGGATTCGATAAGTAGAGCAGTTAAGACGTCAATCATGATGCCTCCTGGGTAACGATGGCGGTTGCACCATCAATGGTGGACACAATCACTCGGTGCCCCTGGGGGATGATGCCCTCGCTGGTGCGAGCACTCCAAACTTCGCCGCGCAAATCTATTTCACCGGTGTCTCGCGAAACAACTGTGCGGGTTGTGGCGCTGGCTCCAATCAAAGCGTCCGTGTTGGTATTCGCCTGTGGCGTGCGCCGTTGAATCTCTCGCAGGGCGAGAGGGCGAAGTAGCGCCAGAGTAATCACCGAAGAAACAGCAAAAGCTATTCCCTGGGCGAGAAAACCGCCCCCGGCAATTGCGGTGACCAAGGCCGAGCCTGCTGCGATGGCGAGGGAAGCGAACAACAGATTGGCCGTCATCGTTTCGATGATGGCCAACGTTCCTGCCGCAACGAGCCAGACCCAGACCGCCATTGGAGCATTCCTTTCCTCGCTCCGAGTGTAAAGCCGCCCCCTGACACATGCCTGAGCACGGGGGAGAAAAGTCGTGCTTACAGGCCCCTGACGGCTGCAGTACTGACCACCCACAGGGTCGCGGAGTCGGTAATGGCAACTAAGAATGAACCCGCTGTATCGCCGGCTAGGTCTTTCACGCGCTGGCCACAGAGGATGTGGTGGCTTCGAGTTCGAACCAGTCCCGTTGGCTGGGGTCCCAGTCACCACAGGCAGAGACAGAGGTTTCTGACCCGGCGTTTTCTGCTGTTGATTCCGAGGGCGCCGGCGGGGCAGGGGCAGTTATGAGTTCTGCAGGTGCTGGGGCACACGCGGTGACGGCGAAAAGAACAGCCGCCGCGCACACCACAGCTGGTTTCGTCATGGCCTCAGGCCAAAGCGGTGAGCTGGGAATCCTGGGGCGAGCGAAGCTCACACTTTGGCGTGATACTTTTCAGCGATGGTGCGAATCCTCAGTGTTGAGCCGGCTCTCCCTGCTTACCCGCATGCTCAAGCCGAGATCACCGAAGAACTGGTGGATGGTTTAGCCACTGATGCCACCATGGCCGAAGTTATCAGGCGCATTCACCGCTCCACCGGGGTGGACACCAGACACCTGGTGATGCCGATCAAGGACTATCGCAGCATTGAGGGCTTTACCCATGCCAACACCCTCTTCCGCGAGCACGCTCTAGCGCTTGCCACCACCGCCATTGCGGGGGCACTTGAGAAAGCAGGGCTTATCGCTGCGGAGGTGGACTACCTCTTTTTCACCACGGTGACAGGCGTGGGTGCACCCTCACTTGATGTTGATCTGGTGACGAATCTCGGTTTTCGAACAGATGTAATCCGGGTGCCAAGCTTTGGGTTGGGCTGTGTCGCAGGGGCATCAGCGATTGCCCGGGTAGCGGATTATTTGCGCGGCCACCCCACAGCTGTGGGTTTAGTGGTTTCCGTTGAAGTGTGTTCCCTCACCGTCCAATGGGATGACCCCTCGATGGCGAACATTGTGGGAACCGGGCTCTTTGGCGATGGTGCAGCAGCGGTCGTCATGGTGGGCGAACAATCCCCCCACGCAGGCGGCATCAGCGTCACGGGTTCGCGAAGTGCCGTGTATCCCGACAGCTCCGAAGCCATCGGCTGGAACATTGGGACCAGCGGGTTTCGCCTTATGCTGAGCCCCGCCGTACCCCACCTGATTGATCAGCACCTAGCCCTGGACATCGACGCCCTACTTGCCGAAAAAGGCCTCAACCGGGCCGATATTGGGTCCTGGATTGCCCATCCAGGGGGACCACGGGTATTAGAAGCATTTTCCGAAGCACTCGATTTGTCCCCATCTGACCTGGCCACCAGCTGGCAAGTGATGGGAGAGGTGGGAAACCTCTCCTCCAGTGCAGTCCTCCATGTCCTGGCTCGCTCCTTGGAGCGAGAGCCGGGACACAAGGCCCTGCTGTTTGCTTTGGGGCCAGGAATCAGCGTCGAAATCGTCCTATTGGAGTGGCCATGATCCTTTACACCGCCTTCGTTTTTGCCACCGGCTTAGAAAGACTCTGGGAATTACGTATTTCCCGGCGCAACGCAGCCCTCGCTTTCGAGCGAGGGGGCAGAGAATTTGGTTTTTCCCACTTCCCCTGGATGGTGGTGCTGCACACGGGGTTGCTGTTTGCCGCCGTCGCAGAAGTATGGATATTTGACCGGCCCTTCCTGCCTGTCTGGGGGTGGGTGTTTCTAGCGCTTGCCGTCTTATGCCAGGTGGGACGCTACTGGGTGATTTCTGCGTTGGGGGATCAGTGGAACACCAGAGTGATCGTGGTGCCAGGAGCTACCAGGGTTCGCCGGGGTCCCTACCGCTTCACCTGGCTCTCTCACCCCAACTACTGGATTGTCGCCATCGAAGGCATTGCGTTGCCAATGATTCATTCGGCCTGGGTGACAGCGATTGCCTTTACGATCCTCAACGCCATCCTGCTGCTGGGATTCCGCATTCCCACCGAAAATAAAGCGTTGGCGTCCCTGACATGATCACCCACGATGTGACCATCGTGGGGGCGGGCCCGGTGGGCCTCGCCACCGCCATATTTGCCAGGAATGCTGGGTTGAGTGTCCAGGTCTTAGACGGTGGAGCTATCGATGGTGACAAAGCGTGTGGTGAAGGCTTGATGCCTGGCACAGCACCTCTTCTGGCGGAGTTGGGGATTGACCCCCCTGGACACGCTTTAGAAGGAGTGGTCTATCACCAGGGCTCCACCCGGGTGGAACATTCTTTCCCGGAGAAACCAGGACGCGGGGTTCGACGAACAGAGCTTCGGGATGCGCTTGTTCAAAGAGCACACGATGGTGGCGTTCTCATCGAGCGAGCGAAGTATGTTTCCCTCACCCAAGATGCCCACAGCGCCACTGTGACCACTGATTCAGGGCATTACATCACTTCCCGCTATGTCATTGGATGCGATGGTCTGCATTCCAGTGTTGCCGCGGATTTGGGTGTGGTGAAGAAACCCCCTCGCGGTGCCAAACGCTATGGACTTCGCCAACACTTCGCGATAGCGCCCTGGTCCTCGAATATCGAAGTTTTTTACAGCTCGAATGCCGAGGTATACATCACCCCGGTGTCTTCCGACACCGTGGGTGTTGCCGCATTGGGGCCCAAAGGGGTGAACTTAGACAGCGCCATTGCTTCGATACCCGCGCTTCACGCCAAGCTCGCGGGGGCACAGCCCGCTTCGACGCTTCGGGGTGCAGGGCCTTTCCCGCACAAAGCCAGAACCCAAAGAATTGGCCGGGTCCTGTTAGTGGGAGATTCAGGCGGATATGTCGATGCCATTACGGGCGAGGGCCTGCGGGTGGGGTTTGCCCAAGCCAAAGCAGCCATTGAAGCACTGAGCAAAGATGCGCCGGGGACATACCCACTGGCGTGGAAGCGAGTGACCAGGGAATTTCGGATTCTGACCAAAGGCTTGGTCGCGCTCGCTTCGTCACCGCTTCGCAGCAGTATTGTTCCCCTCGCCCACGCCATCCCCGGCCTCTTCGGCGTTATCGTCAACCGTCTGGCGCGCTAAATGGCGATGGCCTGGGCTTTACTGCGCTCCACCCACCCCGGACCCTCTTTCGCTGTTGCGGCTCTTGCGGCGATTCTGTCCTGGGGTTTTGGTGTGGGTCTGATTCCTGCGGTCCTGGTCGTCCTGTCGGTTTTGTTGAACCAGTTCTCAGTCGGGTTATCCAACGACGCCATTGACGCCCCACGTGATCAAGAAGCGAAACGTAGCGATAAACCCGTGGCGGCCGGAGATATTTCCCGCGCGGGCGTGTGGGCATGGGCGATTATCTTCGCGATGGTGTCTCTGACTCTCGCAGGGCTTATTCACCCCGGTGTTCTGATTTCTCAAGCAGTATTCTTGCTCGCTGGTTGGTTCTATAACGCAGGGCTCAAATCAACGGTGTATTCGGCACTTGCCTATGCGGTGGGGTTTGGTGCTCTGCCGGCCATCATCAGTTATGCGGCACATCCCGCCGCTTTTCCACCCTGGTGGAGTGTGGTGATTGCTGCGGGACTGGGAATAGCAGCCCACTTTGGAAATGTGGTTCCCGATCGGGAAGATGACGCAGCCCAGGGTGTTCGAGGGTTGCCCCAACGATTGCCCGCTCGCGTGGCGGCAGGCGTACTGACCGGCATGATTATTGTGATGGCTGGCGTTCTTGTCCAAGGCGCAGGAACACAGGCTTTTCCGGCGTCGCTTCCGAGCGCCGCGGTTGCCGTCATGGTCGCTGTGGCCGGTGGTGTTTGGGCTCTTTCGCGCCCCCAGTCACGCTGGGCTTTTTGGGCGTCAATTGTTGCTTCGTTGGTGTTAGCCGCCGGGCTCACCGGATCTGTGTTGTTGGCGGGCTAAGTGTGTGGCGGCGGAGGGTTCCCGTTTTCAGCTCCAGGCTCTAGGGTGAGAAAATGACAGGTCAGATAGAACATAAAAAGAGCGTTATCCCCTCTCGGTGGGCAGAGGGAATGGAAGAAGTCTTCCATGTCGTGCTCGGAGTGTTTCTTTTTGGTATCGCACTGGCAGCGCTCGGTTTTTCCATCATCCGGGTCTTCACCACTGACCCGTTTTTCCCCAACGGAATGATTCAGGCGATTAACGACATTTTGTTCATCATCATCATTTTGGAAATCATCCGTACTGTCATCGCCCGGTACACCGATGGTGTGTTCCAGCTGCAGAACTTCTTGATTATCGGCATCATCGCCGCCGTTCGTCACATCTTGACGGTGGGCGCATCCATGACTTTGGGCGCCGAAAAGCCCCAGCAAGCTTTTGACCGGGCAGTCATCGAGTTGGGTATTAGTTCCGCCATTGTGGTGGCACTGGTGTTTGCCATATTCCTCTCGAAAGCGGCAGACGCCATCACCCAGAAAGAGTCAAAGATAAAGGGCTAACCAGCTGAGCGGATCCTTTTCCCTTAGAGGGTGAAGTGCAGGGCAAGGCTTCCCACCAGCAGAACAAGTCCCAGGATTCCTACGAATCGGTGGGCGTTACCTTTCCACAATCTCTGAACCTGGGACACCACAAAGGCGATGGGCTTGGAGTCTGAGACCCGCAGTCCACCATCGGCCAACCAGGCGCCAATGGCTGCGATAACGAGATAACCGGACATCCCCCCACACTACCGCGTAGCTCTACAGGTGCCTGAGGTATGGTTTAACAACAGCCGAGGAAAGAGGATGACATGGGTTTCGGAGCAGCAATTACGTCCTTTTGGAAGAACTTCGCGACCTTTAAGGCGCGTGCGCGTCGCTCGGAGTACTGGTTCATCCAGCTTTTCCTTGTGCTGACTAATCTCGCCGCATTCTTCATTGACCTAGCGCTGCTTGATGGCGACCTCGAGCGAATCATGGCGATGGGCGGCGGTGGCATCGTGGGCTTGGTCTGGGCGTTGGCCACTATCGTGCCAGCACTGGCTGTACTCATCCGACGCCTTCACGACACGGATAAGAGCGCTTGGTGGGCACTGATCGGACTGGTTCCCTTCGTCGGCGGCATCGTTTTGTTGGTCTTTACCCTCCAGGGCTCCACACCCGGTGATAACAAGCACGGCGCATCCCCCAAGGTTCTCCAGGGCTAGGTTTCCCGACCGCTAGTCGCGGTGGGTTTCGCGTCGCTTGCCCGAGTTCTTTCTCGAGTTCTGAATAAGGAATCCGATCAAGAACATCAGGCCCGTGTTTCCAGCTCCTCTAGCCCGGACACGTCACATCGACAACCTCGGCGGAGCCGAGGAAGTAGGCCGCCAGGACGTCGTTAATGCACGTGTTGTCGTAGCCTGCAGCCGGCGCGTGCTTGCTTGATTCCACACTCACCAGCGGTGCACCAAGAAGCTCTGCGGTGTCTTGCGCAAACGCATACGGCGTGACTGATTCATTAATCGAGCCAATGATCAGCAGCTGCTTGCCGGAAGGATTCGAAGGAATAAACGGTGTGTTCGGAGGATCGGGAATCAGATCGTCATCTTTGGCAAAGTCATCCCAGCTCAGCCCCTTGGGGGGCCCAATGTATTCATAACCACTGGTGTCAGACGTGAGGGCAGACAGTAGTGGGGCGGCCTCTAATACCTGTGCGCTGAGTTCTTGCTGTTCTTCGATGGTCAGCGGGTCCCCGGAGTAATCCATTGTGTTCACGATGACCATGACTTCGTATTGGTTCGAGCGGATGAGGTTTTTAGCCTCGAGTGATCTGCCATCCAGGGAATCGGGGTCATAACCATCGAGGGATAGACCTAACTGCTCGAAGGTTCCATTCCAGCTCGAAAAATACGCGTCATCGATGGCGGTATTGAAGATTTCTTGCGCATAATCCTGGGGGTAGTAATTCAGGGTCCGCACCCCCCTCACGAACAGCGCTTCAGAGCTGACCATATTCCCCGGGCTCGCTTCGCTTTCGATATAGCCGGCATACCCAATCAACTGGTCATCATCCGCTTTTTGGCGGATGGTCAACATGCGCTCCCACGCTTCGTCAAAGCTGATTTCGGAGTAGCTGGCATAGCCCTCGACGAAGCCGCGAAGCTTTGCTTCGTCGGCTGCGAAGCCTTCGACGGCGCTGGCGATCCGGTCGTCATCAACGGTGGTGGGGCTATCAAAGACGACTTTTCCCACCCCCTCGGGGAAAAGGCTGACGTAGCGACCAGCAATAGTCGTCCCATAGGAAGCACCAATAAAGTTCAGTGCTTCACCGGGAGTAATAACTTGGCGAAGAAGGTCGAGGTCCCTGGCGACATTGTCGGTAGAAAGCGTCCACCAATAGGGGTTGGCGTCAACACAATCCTGGTAATAAGCGTCACTGCCTTCAACCAGGACATCAAGTTCTGCCTCACTTGCAGGGGATCCTTCCTGGAAATAGCTGATGTAGTCCAATTCATCCGAGCATTCGATTTCGGTGCCATCAGAAAAGTCAGAGAACCCCACCCCTCGGGGGTCAAAGCCAATAAAGGGGAATTCATCGTGAAGCTCCCGAGGGAAGTTAGAGGTTTGCACCTGTTCCAGGCCAGAACCACCAGGGCCACCGGGATTGATGAAAATCCCGGTGGTGGGGTTTGATTCTGCACCGTCACGAATGACCCGCATCACAGCAAGGGAGAAATCAGGGATGTCCTGATTGCCCTGGTAGGTAGCAGGGACCAATACGGTGCCACATTC
>JAFMDO010000036.1 GCA_017857245.1 Pontimonas sp. | reverse complement strand
CAACACTCGCGGGTTCCTGAGTTGCGTTTCGGAGCTGAGTAAGACAACAACCACGATGACCGGGGTAATAATTACCGCCGCAGGGCCGAGAACAGCCTGTGGCCAGGGAACCAGGGAAACCCAGAGGGGCCAGGAAAAAGCCAATATCCCCACCAGGCTTGCCCCCACACTCACCCATCGCCAGAGGGTGCCCGAGGAGTTTTCCGTGCTCTTCATCGCGTGGTCACCGCACTCTTGTGAATTTCTCCCCCGGAGAGCTCGTATAGGTGGTGAGAAAGCTCTGCGAAGTGGGCCGGCTGGTGTGTTGCGATGAGAAGCGCCACACCGGTCTCCTTCACACACCCGATCACCTCGCGGAGGGAAAGAATTGCTGCCTCGTCAAGGCCACGGGTGGGCTCATCGAGGCCCAGCACTTGCGGTTTGTGGGAGAGCTGAATGGCAATAGCCACCGCTGTTTGCTGACCTCGGGAAAGATCCCTCGGGTGGGCGCTGGGCATCTGGGCCCATATCTTGTCCCGCCAGGAACCAGAAAGAATGGACTCCAGCGTTTCCCTGGTGAGCCCGGGGGGCGCGCCAGCAACTGTGTCTGCATAGGCCAACTCTTCGGCGAGGGAGTCTTTGACAAACATCTCCGCAGGCTCTGTTGGAACCAGGGCAAACTTCTGCGGGTGGCCCAGGTATTGGTCAGCGCAGGCTTCCAAAAGGGTGGTTTTTCCTGACCCGTTATCGCCGGTGATCACGGTGGTGTGGCCGCGATGTATCTGCAAGGACACCTGATCCAGCACAAGGTGCGAGCCATAGCTCGCGCTCAGATCCACAAAGTCTGCAACGACCTCTGGTTCCACGGGGGCGGTCACTATCAGCCTGGGATATTCACGCTCGGGGGACACATATCGGCCGGCCTGAATGCCCTCTGGACCCACAGCAAAGCAATCCCCCCACCCCTCAAGTTCAGGGGAACCGTGATCGGTCACGATCACGGTAATTCCCTGCCCCGCCAGGGTATGAAGCTGATTCACGACTCGTGCCCGCCAGGAAGCATCCAGTGCGTGAAGGGGTTCATCAAGAAGCAGAAGGTCGGGCTTGGTCGCAAGAAGGGTGACCAGAGCCACCAGCACAGCTTCGCCACTGGAGAGTTCGGCGGGATGCTTCGCAGATAAGTCAGCCAGGTTCCAACGGTCGAGGGTTTCACCAGCATGGGTGCGCGCGCGTGAGCGAGAATACCCTCGAGATACCCAGGACAGAGCAATCTCGTCAGCCACAGAACCCGCGAGGAACAGTGAATAAGGATCGTGGGGGAGATAGGCGACTCCTCCAGCTCCCGAGTTCACTTCGCCCGAGAACTCGGTTGCAGGGTCCGTGGGAAGAAGACCGGCAAGCGCCCGCAGGATCGTCGTCTTCCCGCTCCCTGTTGCTCCGGTGAGAACTATCTGCTCACCGGGTGAAATGCTCCAGGAGAGCGCGGTTACTCCCCGGTCAGGGACGGTGAGATTGGTAATCCCCACGGCTGCTGCCCCGGGAGACACATTCGTCGGGGGGTGCGCGGCAATACCTCGAGAATGAAGGGCTTCAGCAATCCCTACGGCGCGCTCCAGCGTCTTTTCCAGTATCGGAAGGACAAGCTGACGCGTCGGTGTGATTCCGCGATGCAGAGCGCTGTGCCTGGTGTGGCGCGCGGTGGTGAGAAGGAAAGGCAGGGTGGACAGGCTGATGACGAACGCGAGCGCCACTGATTTTCCCGCGCGAAGGCGTGGGACGAACAAGACAATCGAGCGCGGATCACAAAAAGCCAGCAGGATTCCAGACACCAGGATGACAAAAGCAAAAGGAACACCTGATGTGAGGCTTGTGGCTAACCCCTCCAAGGTGACCTCCCCGCCGAGAACAATGTGCGAGAAGGGGCCCCCAAGCCTGAGCGTGGGTATGTCCCACAAAGCTGTGTCTCCACCACCAGCCCCACCGAAGACAACCCGGTATCCCGCCCGAATGAACAAAAAGCCAATTGCCCCGGCAAGGGCAATCAGGATCATGCTCACCGGGCTAGGTCGCGCCATGTCTACTCGGTCTCGGGGACGGGCGTCTCCCCGCCGGTGGAAAACGCTAAGCCAATGGTGTCACCGGCGACAAGCTCCAGGGTTCCCACGCCCTCTTCCGCGTAGGCCCACTCTGCTTCCGCGCTTTGCTTCACCCACAAAGCCCAATAGGCAAAGGCGGGTGCCATGTCTGCGCAGGTTTCAGTGTGGGGTTGTTCACCTTCCACCGTAAAGGCCTGTGACTCTGAGGGAATCCCGTTGACCCGACAGACCACCTGGTCGCCATAGGTGATGGTGCCCTCAGTGGTGACCCCTGCAACGCTAAGAATCTCATGAGCCACGGCAGGGCCATCCCCCACCACCACGCACTGTTTCAGGCTGTCCTCGCTGAGTATGCCAAAATTCACCACTACCGTGACCCCGGAACAAGATTCAGGGTCACCCAGGCTCAACTCGCCCGCAGCTCCCGCTTGGCAGGAAGAAACTCCCAAGAGGATAAGGAGTGCGGCAAGGGAAAAGAATCTATTCATAAAAGCCTCCGATAGTGGATGATTCCCGGGGCTCCAGAGGCTTCAGTCTAATCGTCCGCACCTGGTAAACCCGCGTTCTCGCGGAGCAGAGCTTTCTTGGGGCGCCCCGGCCTAGTGAGCAAGAGGAACAAAGGAATAACGAGGGCGCCCACAAGATTCGATGCGCCCCATTCGATGGGTTCGGTGACGAACAGGGCTTCAGCCGGCAGTGCACCACCCTCATAACCCACGACAAGGCCCGCAAAAAGATTGTTAGACATGTGGGCGCCAATGGCGATCTCCAGTGACCTATCTCGCACTGTGACCCACCCCAGCGCGAACCCGACCGTGAAATACCCGACGAAGGCGCCCAGCAGGTCACCCGTGGCTTCCGGGTTCAGGAGGTGTGGCAGCGAGAACAGGACTCCGCTCAGGGTCGAGAGCCACCAAATGTTTGACCACCCACCCGCTGCCCACTGGATAATCCAGCCACGGAAAAATAGTTCTTCTGCTGTGGTCTGCATGGGCAACAACACAAGACCCACGATCAGAAAAGGCAGGAAAGTTTCCCATTGTGGCTCAAAGCGATAGGCCTCCGGGTTGGCAAGAATGCCCACCACAACCGGACCACCTACAAGAAGAAGCCAGACCCAAAATCCCAGGGCTACCCGCCACCAGCGAAAATTGTCAAAAGTGGAAAAAAGGAATCGCAGCTTCACCCCGAGAACAAACCGATAGGCAATCAGCGTTCCCAGAAACAGCGGGACAAAGGTAATAAGGGCAAAAAAAAGATACCCCCATGCCGGCATTGCCGCCAGCACGTCGCCCCCATTCACAAGGGCTGCGGGGTCGACCCCCGTGTAGGGGAGCAGGACGAGCCCCAGAAGGGTTCCTCCCACCAGCCAGGACACCAGAATCACGATCGTGCCGACAAACCACCGCCAGCGCTTCACCGGGTGGGGTGGGGAAAAGGCAGGCAGGGTGCCCTCTCGTGTTTTCACTCCCTCAGTCTGCCAGCAAGGCCTGAGCGCTCTTCGGATGCGCGGTCACAACCCACAAGGAGATAGGACAGACTAGAGGTTTCCCGCACCCGATAAGGACTTCTCCCGCCCCATGAGCGACATTCGAGACGACACCCGAAATGGCTTCCAGTCCATTTTTGGCTATGAACCCCACGGGTTGTGGTCTGCACCTGGTGAACTGAGGCTCCTGGGCGATGACTCTGACTACGCCAACGGCAACGTCTTGGCGATCGCCCTCGACCGGCGAACCGTCATTGCCGCGGGGGTGCGCAAAGATCGCAAGATTCGCGTGGCCAGCACCGAGGCTGATGAAATCGCCGAGATTTCTCTCGACAACCTTGCTCCCGACGAAATCCACGGCTGGGCCGCATACCCTCTTGGGGTTGCCTGGGCGCTTGGTCAAGCCGGTGCCGATCTATCGGCAGTGCCTGGTCTCGACCTTTTCATTGACTCCGATGTTCCCGTCGGCGTGGGGCTTGGGTCATCAGCGGCGTTAGAAACTGCGGTGGCCGCAGCCCTAAATGACGCGTGGCAATTAGCCCTCGATTCCCTGTCCCTCGCGAAGGTGGCCCATAAAGCGGAGAACTCCGTGGTGAGGCGCGACACCGGGTTGGGCGACCATATTCCTTCACTCTTAGGGGAAGACAACAGCGCGATTCTTTTTGACAGCAGAACACTTGACAGCGATCCCGTTGCTTTCGCCCTGGCCACCCGCGGGCTTTCCCTATTGGTCATCGACACCGGGATCGAGCGCGATGTCGATTTTACTTCGAAGCGATATGTGGAGAGGGAAGAAGTCGTTGACTTATTGGGAGTCACCTCGTTGAGGGATCTTTCTTCCAAATCTCTCCCGGACCACCGTGACAAACTTTCCGAAACCTCCTACCGCCGAGCTCAACACATTGTGAACGAGAACCAAAGGGTTCTAGACGCCGCAAAGATTCTGCGTCAGGAAGGGCCTGAATCATTGGGCGAGATACTCACGGCGTCTCAAGCCTCCCTCCGCGACGACTACGACGCCTCCGCCAGAGAAATCGATCTGGCCATTGAAACTGCTCTCTCCCAAGGTGCCTTCGGGGCCCGCATAGTCGGTGTGGGAGGCTCTGGTTCTGTTTACGCCCTGATCAACAGCGATGACCTCTCATTACTCCAGGTCAGCCTGGATGGCGCCTTCTCGGAGCACGGTTTTGCTGCTCCTTCAACCTATGTTGTGGGCCCTTCGCGTGGGGCCCTGCGCCACTAGCGCTTGGTGGCGCTAAGTCCGAGGGCCTTTGCGGTGCGGGCTTGATTCTTGGCGGCTAAGGCCTTGTTGCTGGAGAGTTCTGTGCCATAGCTGGGCACCATCGCGCGGATACCAGGAGTCCATCCCTCGATTCTTGCGGGAAAGCATCGCTCCAAGAGGGTCAGCATGATGGGTGCGGCTGTTGAGGCTCCAGGGGATGCCCCCAAAAGGCCCGACATGGATCCGTCAGCGCTGGTGATCACCTCGGTGCCAAACTGTAAGACACCACCTTTGGCAGAATCAGGTTTGATGACCTGAACCCTCTGACCAGCCGTCTGCTCATACCAATCATCAGGGTCAGCCAAGGGGTAGAAGTCCCACAGGGCTTGAAGCTTTTTGGCTCGCGAAGCGAAAACTTCGCCCACGAGATAGCGGACCAGAGAGAAATTACCCAGCCCCACCGCCACCAGGGGAATGAGGTTGTGCCAGCGAATGGAGGCGAAAAAATCAGACCAGGATCCGTTTTTCAAAAACTTTGGCGTAAACCCTGCGTAGGGACCGAACAAGACGCTGGTCTCCCCCTCCACCACACGAGTGTCTAAGTGGGGAACAGACATCGGCGGAGCCCCAACACTTGCTTTTCCATACACTTTTGCTTGGTGCTGACGTGCCACCTCAGGGTTGTCGCTGCGCATCCAGACACCGCTAACGGGGAACCCCCCGTAACCACGAATTTCTTTGATACCCGTTTTTTGTAAAAGGTTGAGAGACATTCCGCCGGCACCCACAAAAACGAAGGGTGTCTCCAAGGTGGTGGGGGTGTATCCCACTTCCGAGCGAAGAGACACCTTCCAGCCGTGCCCACTTCGCTTCATCGCGGTGACCCGAGATTCGCTAAAGACGGTGGTCTTTGATGCCGCTAAGTGATCCACCAAAGACCGAGAAAGGGCGCCAAAATCAACGTCGGTGCCCTGGGCAAACCGGGTGGCTGCCAGTGGCTCCCCTTTGGAGCGACCGTCAACGAGCAAAGGCGCCCAGGCGGCGATTTCCATCGGGTCTTCACTGTATTCGAGGCCCAGGAAGAGGGGATGGTCCTTCAGTGCATCAAAGCGAGCGCGGAGATAGTCCACATTGTCCTGGCCCCAAACGAAACTCATGTGCGGGGAAAGGGTCACGAAAGAAGAAGGCTCGGGAACAATCTTCTCGTTGATCAGCCACGTCCAAAACTGCCGGGAAACTTGGAACTGTTCGTTAACAGACACCGCACCCTCGATCGCGATGGAACCATCGGGCCTCTGGGGGGTGTAGTTGAGTTCACACAGAGCCGAGTGCCCTGTTCCGGCGTTATTCCACGCGTTCGAGCTCTCTTCCCCAATGCCTGACAATTTTTCCACCAGAGCGATACGCCAGCTGGGCTCCAGCTCGTGCAGCAAGGTGCCGAGAGTAGCGCTCATGATGCCGCCGCCAACGAGTACTACATCAAATCTCTCCATCACCCCCCAATTCTATGCCGGGTGCCCCGCTTAGACTGTGCCAGTGCAAGAGAACACCCCTCCCCCCTGGTTGCCCCTGGTAATTATTGGGCTTATCGGAGGTTTCTTCGCCGGGACATTCGGGGTGGGTGGCGGATTAGTCATGGTTCCCCTGCTGCTCTGGTGGACCACCTTTGATCAACGACGCGCTAACGCCACGTCGTTGTTGGCTATCACCCCGGCATCGCTAATCGGGGCAATCTCCTTCAGCATCGGAGGTGTTTTTGAATGGTTCCCCGCTATTTTTGTCGCTCTGGGAAGTGTTCTGGGAGCCCAACTGGGTGCGCGCATTCTTTCTCGTATTCCGCTCGTCCCCCTGAAATGGGCGTTCATCACCTTCATCGTCCTCTCCTCCGTGGGGCTCTTCCTCGAGGTTCCCACCCGAGGCGGCTCCCTCGAAGTCACAGCGACCACCGCCCCGGTGCTGTTGGGTCTGGGCATGCTCATGGGGGTGGGAGCGGGGTTATTGGGTATCGGCGGTGGCGTCATTGCGACGCCCGCCATCATGCTTTTTCTCGGCGGGAGTGATGTGGCCGCTAAGAGCATCTCCCTCCTCGCCATGGCGCCTGGAGCACTCAGTGGAAGCATCCTGCACATCCGACACAAGAATGCAGTAATGCGAGACGGGCTGTGGGTGGCGCTGGGTGCCGTCTGCGCGGCCCCGCTGGGTGCTTACTCAGCGTTTGCTTTATCCCCCAGGCTCGCAGCAATCCTTTTTGGACTCCTCACCGCTTCTGTTGCGGTGAGTTTAATTATCCGCGCCATCCGCGAAGGCAAAAACTAGAAGTTCGCCGCCACGATTTCTGCGATCTGGACGGCATTCAGGGCGGCCCCTTTTCGAAGGTTGTCGTTGCTGATAAACATCGCAAGCCCCCGGTTATCCGGAACCCCTTCGTCTTGACGCAGCCGTCCCACCAAACTGGGGTCACTCCCCGCAGCTTTCAACGGCGTGGGAACGTCAACAAGTTCAACCCCAGGCGCCTGGGCCAATATCTCTCTCGCGGAAGCGACCGGTAAAGGGTTCGCGAACTCAGCGTTGATTTGCAAGGAGTGCCCCGTGAACACCGGAACCCTGACACACGTGCCACTCACTAATAGCTCGGGCACACCAAGAATCTTGCGGCTTTCATTACGAAGCTTTTGTTCTTCATCGGTCTCGTTGAACCCATCCTCAACAATGCTTCCCGCGATGGGAATCACGTTAAAGGCAATCTGGTCGGGAAACACCGAAGGCTCTGGCGTGGTCAGGGCCGAACCGTCATGAACAAGCGCCAGCAGGTCCTGCCCTGCGGCGGCGACAACCTGCGAGGCGAGTTCCTCGCCACCTTTCAACCCGGCACCTGACACCGCTTGATAGGTGGAGATGATGAGTCGCTTCAGCCCAGCGGCATCATGAAGGACCTTCAGCGGCGCCATCGCCGCCATGGTGGTGCAATTCGGATTCGCGATGATGCCTTTAGGAGGCGAGAGCGCTTCCTCAGGGTTAACCTCTGCCACCACCAAAGGAACCGCTGGGTCCATTCTCCAGGCGCTGGAATTATCAATAACGGTGACCCCAGCCGCTGCGAAACGCGGCGCCTGGTCTTTCGATAATGTCCCGCCAGCGCTGAAGATTGCGATATCGAGTCCTGCGGGATCGGCAAGTGCCACATCTTCGACCACCACGGGCTCGCCCCTGAACACTAACTCCTGGCCAGCGCTTCGCGAAGACGCAAAAAACCTCACACTATCGAGGGGAAAATCGCGGCGTTCCAGCAG
The DNA here is from genome assembly GCA_017857245.1 of Pontimonas sp. Lineage (GTDB taxonomy): Bacteria > Actinomycetota > Actinomycetes > Actinomycetales > Microbacteriaceae > Pontimonas. Next base: position 3,406 of record JAFMDO010000036.1, on the reverse strand, counting down.
TCCGCGGACCACCTGCCCCACCTGACCGGTTGCCCCCACAACTCCCAGTGTGACCACTAGCGACCCGTTCCCGCATAGACGGTGGCATCGACATCGCCGTCGAGACCAAAGGCGTGGTGAACGGCGCGAACAGCATCGGCAAGAATGTCTGCCCGCATGATCACAGAAATCCGTATCTCGCTGGTGGAAATCATTTCAATGTTGATCCCAGCCCCCGACAGCGCCGTGAACAACTGGGCAGAAACCCCCGCGTTGGTGCGCATTCCCGCGCCCACCACGGAGAGGCGCCCGATTCCATCGTCAAAAATCAAATCACCAAAACCAGATTCCTTCTGCGCCGCCCCCAAAGCTTGCATGGCTCGTTGGCCATCCTCTCTGGGCAGCGTGAAGGAAATATCGGTCCGTCCCGTTTCGTGCAAAGACACATTTTGCACAATCATGTCGATGTTGGCTCCAGCGCCGGCGACGATGGTAAAGATCTCCGCTGCCTTACCCGGGATATCGGGAACCCCCACAACCGTAATTTTTGCTTCGCTGGTGTCACCAGCAACGCCTGAAATGATGGGCTCTTCCACGTTGTCTCCCTCGGGTTGATGCGAGATGAATGTTCCCAATTCTTCCGTAAAAGAGGATCGAACATGCAGCGTCACTCCGTGACGCCTCGCAAATTCCACCGCTCTGACGTTGATTACTTTTGCTCCCGCAGCCGCTAGTTCCAACATTTCCTCAAACGTGGCAAATTCGAGCTTTTGCGCGCGAGGAACAACCCGGGGGTCAGCGGTGAAGACACCATCAACGTCAGTATAAATTTCACACACCTCAGCTCCAAGTGCAGCGGAGAGCGCGACGGCTGTGGTGTCGGAACCGCCACGACCCAGCGTGGTGATATCCCGGGAATCATGATTAAACCCTTGAAAACCAGCAACAATGGCGATCGCACCCTCATCAAGTGCTGCCCGCACCCTGGTCGGAGTGACGTCCACAATCCTGGCGCGCCCGTGCTGGGCATCGGTCATCATCCCCGCTTGGCTTCCGGTGAAGGAGCGGGCGTCAAAATCTAGATCACGGATGGCCATCGCCAACAGGGACATCGCCATCCGCTCACCCGTAGTGAGCAGCATGTCCATTTCCCGGGAATCTGGCTGCCCGCTGACCTGGTGGGCCAACTCGAGAAGATCATCTGTGGTGTCCCCCATCGCAGACACCGTGACCACGACGTCGTTGCCGGCGGCTTTCGTTTTCACGATGCGCGCGGCGACACGTTTTATGCTTGCAGCATCAGCGACGGACGAACCGCCAAACTTCTGCACTATCAAACTCACCGTGATACTCCAGCCCCAGGACATGACCGCAGAAGCGGCCAAGGGCTCCAATTCTACCGGGGGAAAAACTGAAGGCGGAAATACTCAGGAAATACTGCGTCGACCTTCAAACGCACGCCCCAGGGTGACCTCGTCTGCATATTCCAGATCTCCGCCGACTGGCAGGCCGCTGGCCAGTCGGCTGACGGTGAGACCAGGCTGGTGGAGAAGCCTGCTCAAATAGGTCGCCGTGGCCTCGCCCTCTAGATTCGGATCCGTAGCGATGATGACCTCCGAAACCTCGGTGGAAGCCAAACGGGACATCAATTCTTTGATGCGCAAATCATCGGGGCCGATTCCGTCAATGGGGCTGATTGCCCCACCAAGGACGTGATACAAACCCCGAAACTCCCGTGTTCTCTCGATGGCCAAGACATCTTTTGCTTCTTCCACCACGCAAATCATGGCCCCATTGCGCCTGGGGTCACTGCAAAAACCACAGGTGTCGCTCTCGGAAATCATTCCGCAGGTCTGACAAAACCGGACTTTCTCTCGGACTGTTTTCAACAGCTCCGAGAGGGTCGCGGGGTCATAATTTTCGTTTTGGACGATAAAGAAAGCAATCCGCTGTGCGGATTTAGGCCCCACCCCTGGAAGACGTCCAAATTCGTCGATCAGGTCCTGGACAATTCCTTCATACATCGCTAGTTCTCGTCATCTATGCGGCTCTCAGAAATTAATTCCCCACCCAAAACTTCTCGAATCACTGCTTCGCCCACCTGCGATAGCTCGCCAGCAACAGCCCCCGCGAGAGTTTCTGGCTCGACAACCAGCTCCGATTCTTCAACAGACTTCTCTTCCTCGACTTTCGGGGGGAGAACAGTCGGCCACGAACCGGTGGCCTCGGGCGCTTTAGAGTCCTCTTTAGCTGCAGGAGGGGTCGGGTCAGTGGCCGGTAATTCTTGAACTTTAAACCGAACCCGGTGGCCTGTGGTGGTGAGGATTGCCTCGCGAACAAGCTCCGCGTTGGCAGCAAGCCCCGGGCCTTGTGGCTTCTTCAGCAGCTCAGCGCTGGTGAGTGAAGGGAACCCGATGGTGACGACATCTCCCTCAAGCCCCATCACTTCTGTGCCGACCAACGCTGACCAGACTCCACGCTTTTTCTCGCCGATTGCTTCAAGAATTTCTGGCCACGCAGCGATCATCGCAGGCTCGGTCAAAGGCTGTGCAGGTGGGGCATCAACCGCAACTTCTGGGAGGGGAGCGAGTGCTGGAGGACTTGGTTGCTGCACTGGCTTTGCGGGCTCAGCAACCACAGGGCGCGAAGGCGCCACGGGCGCAGTCACTGCGCCCTGACCTCTGGAGACCAACAGCCGAGCCATCAACAATTCCAGATGCAAGGTGGGGGAGGTGGCGCCAGTCATGGAAGAAAGGGCTTCTGCCATCACATCGGCCATCACAGATAGGGTCGGGGTTCCCATCCCCTGGGCAAGGCTTCGCATGCCCTCTAGGGTTGCGGCACTGGTGCCGGGCAGTAGTTCTCCCGCCTCCTGTCCTGCCTGGTCCACGATGATGAGATCGCGGACATATTCCAGCAAGTCTTCGCCAAAGCGTCTGGGGTCTTGACCGGTGTGAATGACCTTGTGAAGGGCGTGGAAGGTCTCAGAACCGACTCCAGAGGCCAAAGCGGTCATTACTTCAGCCAGCAACTCCCCGTGGGTGTAACCCAGTAGCCCAATGGCGTGGTCATAAGTGACCGTGGGATCTGGGGAACCAGCAATCAGCTGGTCCAACACCGACAAGGTGTCTCTCACCGAGCCGCCGCCTGCCCTTACAACCAGGGGAAGAACGCCCTCTTCAACGCTGACGCCCTCCGAGGAACACACCTGTTCGATGTAGGTCAAGAGCTCGGATGGTGGGACCAAACGGAAGGGGTAGTGGTGGGTCCTCGAGCGGATGGTGCCGATGACTTTTTCTGGTTCTGTTGTGGCAAAGATAAATTTCACATGCTCCGGTGGCTCTTCCACAATCTTTAGCAGCGCGTTGAAACCCTGCTGGGTCACCATGTGGGCCTCATCGAGAATGAAGATTTTGTAGCGATCACG
>JAFMDO010000035.1 GCA_017857245.1 Pontimonas sp. | reverse complement strand
AATATTTCGCACCGAATTCCACCGGTGCAATAGGTCACAACGGGCGTGTCTTTCAAATGGTCATACTGGCCACTATCGAGCTCCCGAACAAAGTCATTCGATGTGGAAATATCCGGAACTACCGCATCCTTGAAGCGGCCGATCTGGGCTTCCCATGCGTTGCGCCCGTCAAAAAAAGTGACCTCTTTGCTTTCGACTAACTCATGAAGCTCCTGCGGCGTAAGGTGTTGGCCGCCGCCAATGACACCGGAGCCGTCAACAGCGAACTCATCAGACCCCCCAAACCCCACTAATTCGTCCCTCACTCGCACACTCAAACGCGGAAACTGAGACTCTGCGCTACTCTCACTCCATTTGAAGTCAATCTCTTTGAATCGCGGGTACTCCCGAGTCTTTCGCCAATACTTCTTGAGGGCGTTGAGCTCCCCGCCCACCGTGGCATTGATGCCGTGGGGGGAAATCAAAATTCTCCCGGCCAAACCCAACGATTCGCACAGGTCCCGTTGCCAGAGGCGTATCGCTTCCGGGTCGGCAAGAGGGGTGAAGCCGTAGTAGAGCAACACCTTATACACCGCCATCCTGCCAGTTTAGAGTCCCTTGGGGGCTCCAGAAATATCCTCCCCGAGCAGGTGACCATCGAGCCTCCTTCGAAGGTGAAACCCCCAGGGAAGTTCTGCTAAAGCCTGTTACCGTTTGCTCAGCTCAACCGCTGGGGTTTAGCTTTTGAGAGGATGTGTTTGATGAAAGAAAAAGACCTAGTCGAATTATGGAATGACAAACGCCGTCAGATCATTTCGGCACAGATGCCCTCCGTGATTGCACTTGCGGTCATCACCGTTGTCGCCATGATGGGCTACTTCGATGGAGCAAGCATGTATGCAATCTCCTTTGCTGCCGTTTTTTTGGTCAGCGTGGGGAGCCTGAGCGTTCTGAACCAGTTTGCGGTCATCCGCGAGGCCGCGTCAATTGTGAACGACCTCAAAGCCCTCGATAACCTCAGCGGTGTTGCTCGCGATATCGCCTCTAGCGGTTCGTACCTTCGCTACACCCAGGTGTTGATGGCCCTCTTCAGCCTCGCGCTGTTGGTTGCCCTCGCGCTGTTAGTCCTGTAACCAGGAGCGGCCTACCCGCGCGCAATCCCGGGGAGGTAGAGCGCCATGGGCTCTCTGCCTCCTCGTTTTGTTCCTCATCCAGATAAGCGAGGGCAAAGCGGAAGCTAATCGAAAAGTGCTGGTGGCTTCGTGGCGTCTACAAGACGCTCGGCGATCTGTTGACCAAGACCCATCAGGCGGGCATCCCGGCCTGGGCCGCCAATCAATTGGGCTCCCAGGGGCATCCCTGTGGCGGAATACAAAGTCGGGATGCTTATCGCCGGTAGCCCAGCGACATTCACAAAACTTGTCCACGGAGTCATCTGAACCTGCTGAGCAAAGTTCTTTTCCGGATCCTCTTTGTCGTACCAGCCGATAAGGGGCGCTGGCCCATTCAGCCCCGGGGTCAGAATCGCGTCAAAAGTGCAGAATCTTTCAATGGTTTCGGTCTCGAAGCGACGAAGACCGGCCAACGCTAAGAGTAAGGATGCTCCGCTCACCTCTCGTCCGCGAAGCATCAGGTCCCTGGTGAGTGGCTCCAGGGCATCAAACATGTTTTCTGGAACAGGCAAGCTCGCGGCCGATGCGGTCCATACAGTTATGAAATCATCGGCATAGGACGATAGGGGTTTCCACGTGAATTCTTCAACAGTATGACCTGCGTCTGCAAGAGCCTCCCGCGCCTTCCCCATGGCCTGTACCGCCTCCGCGTCGGGCACAATCTCCCAGTCGCTGGGCCAGGGTGACACAGTGGTCATCCCTATGCGAAGGCCCCGTTCAGGGTGCTGCGCGGCCTTGCTGAAGCCCCCAGAAGCTCCTGGTGCGCGGGTTGCCCAGTTCAGAGACCCCCGAACGAGGAAATCGGCGGCATACGCCAGGTCAGAAATGGTCCTGGTAATCAAACCGGGCACCGTGAGCCCACCTGCGGACTCTAAACCCGTTCCAGCGGGGACGAGCCCGCGGGACGGTTTCCACCCCACCACACCACACGACAGGGCAGGAATTCGAATGGAACCTCCCCCATCGGATCCGGGAGCAAAAGGCACTATGCCGGCAGCAACAGCTGCCGCCGCTCCGCCGCTTGAGCCTCCCGCTGACCGGGCGAGATCGTGAGGGTTGCGGGTCGGGCCCGTTGCGGCGGATTCTGTGCCAGCAGACATCCCAAACTCCGACGTCGCCGTTTTCCCCATACTGAGAACCCCCACAGCGTCTAGCCACTGTGCCATGGGTTCAGAAGCCTCCGCTACCGGTTGACCTCTGGTGGTGACGGATCCGTAACCGGTGGGCATTCCTTCTCTAGCGACCAAGTCTTTGTCAGCACTTGGCAAACCAGCTAATCCCGACATGTTGAGATCGAGCTGCCCCTCACCCACTCGTTCTGCGCGCTGACGCGCCCCCTCTGCATCGATATGGACAAGAGCGTTTACATCAGGATTGATACGGGCGACGCGGTCGAGGTAATACTCCACAAGCTCCGCGACCCCTACATCCCCCTTAACCAGAGAGGCGTGCTGGTCCGCGAGAGAAAACTGATGCCAATGGGTCATAGCGTGAGGTTAGTAGGCACAGGCGAATCTTGCACGCAGCGTGGCACCCGCCTTCCTGAGCCACCGCCCTGAAGTCAACCGCAGGGTCCCCACACTCTTCGTTTTGATAATGAGAACCGTCCCCTAGTGCCTGAGCTTGCTATCGTGGGTCCTGGCCAGCAAGCCGCTTCCATCGCAACAGGACCCACGATTATGGGCGCCACCGTAGAGGAGAACCAATGTTGAAAAACATCGATCCAGTGTTGACGGGATCGCTTTTGAAGGCACTCGATGAACTGGGCCATGGACAGAAAATCGCTCTCGTGGATCGGAACTACCCCAGTCACAGCTCTGGAGCTCAGGTCATCCACTTGGGTGAAATCGGTATCGTGCGAGCAGTCGAAGCTGTGTTCGGGGTTTTTCCTTTGGACTCGTTTATCGAAAAGCCACTGTCCCGAATGGAAGCAGATGATCAGTCGCCTTCGACGCCCACTCACGACCAGGTCCTCGAGGTGGCATCCAAGAGTCACTCTGCACGACTGGAGTTTGAAGTCATCCCCAGAATGGACTTTTATACCAGGGCCAAAGAATGCGCACTCATCGTCCAGTGCCTGGAGACGGCTCCCTACAGTTGTTTCATTGCCCAAAAAGGTGTGGTGTGACTGGGGTGCAGGACTCACCCCAAACATTGGAGCTTCACGATGTCGAAGAGCTCATTGACTTTGCGCGTAATTCTGCTTTCACGACCACCGGATTTGGACACTTAGACACCGACGGTGTCGTCGACTCCTCTTTTTCTCCCTCCGTATTGATCACGGCGCGCATGACATTTAGTTTTTCCATTGCGAGCGAGCTCGGATTGAAGGGTTGCGATGAACTCGCCGCCCGCGGCGTGAAGTCGCTGGCGCTGGATTTCCTCGACGCGAAGAATGGTGGGTTTAGGAGCGCTCCTCTCGGACATGAGGGTGCTGAGCTCAAGAGCGCCTACGACACATCTTTTGTCCTTCTAGCGGCATCCACCGCTCACTCCGTTGGCGTGAGCGGTGCAGACCGAGTCGCTGAACAGGCGCTAGAGGTCCTGTTTGACCGATTCTGGCGAGAAGACCTCGGCATATTTGCAAACTCGTTCACCGAAGATTTTTCCACCGTGGAGCCCTACCTTGGCGCCAATGCGAACATGCACGCCGTAGAAGCGTTAATTGCGGCGAGCACAGCGATGGCCGATAGCTCTCTCATGGAACGGGCATTAGAAATTAGTGACTTCGTAGTGAATCGGCACGCCCGCTCGATGGGCTGGATGATGCCGGAACATTTCGATTCCCAGGGCGGGCAAGACCTCAACTTCAATGCACAGAACCCTGCTGATGAATTTCGGCCTTACGGCGTAACCGTCGGTCACCTTTTCGAATGGTCACGTCTCCTCCTTGAGCTACATCACAGCGGAATACGTGGTGCTGAATGGATTCCGAGAGCCGCAACGAGCCTCTATGAAAAGGCCAAACAAATCGGTTGGGCCGTCGACGGCAGCGAGGGTTTTGTCTACACGGTGGATTGGGATGCACAACCAGTTGTGGACGAGAGACTGATGTGGGTTGTCGCAGAAGCTATCAGTGCCGCTGCGCAAATCGACCAAAGCAACCTCTCGGACACCGCCCAAGGTGATGTTTCAGACTGGAGAGCTCATCTGGCCACAATGTTTTTGGATACAGAAAAAGGTAGTTGGCACCACGAATTAAGTGCCGACAGGACTCCCTCTTCAACAATCGCAAAGGGAAAACCCGACGCCTACCACCTCCTGCAGGCGCTTCTCATCCCACAGCTCCCCGAAGGGTGCGGGCTTCTCGAGCGCATTCGGAACCGCTAGGGCCAGGGTCAGGAACGCCCTGTTCACTTCCGCCCTTCCTCAGGACGCGGTATCAGCTACAGGGGAGAGAGTTGTTGCTCGGCATCAGGAATATCTATTGCTCCTGTCATGAGCGCCACCGAATCATTCATAGAGGCAGACTTCGGTGTCACGACTGCGGCACGCTTGCCAAGCCGCTGCACGTGAATCCGGTCAGCGACCTCATACACCTGAGGCATGTTGTGCGAAATCAACACAACCGTTAGTCCCCGGGCCTTGAGGTCCTTGATCAAATCAAGAACCTTGCCTGATTCGCGAACACCCAGTGCGGCGGTCGGTTCATCGAGAATAATGACTTGGCTTCCGAAGGCGGCCGCACGAGCCACAGACACAGCCTGGCGCTGACCGCCGGAGAGCGTCTCGACGGCCTGAGTGATGTCTTGCAGAGTGCTGATACCCAAGCTCTCGAGGTGCTGAGCAGCTTGCCGGCGCATGCCCTTCTTGTCGAGCTGACGAAAAACGGTCCCCATGACACCCTTTTTTCGCACCTCTCGGCCGAGAAACAAGTTTGAGGCGATGTCAAGTGCCGGTGCGACAGCGAGAGTTTGAAAGACGGTCTCGATTCCGTGCTCGCGCGCTTCCTGGGTGCTGCTAAAGGAAACCTCTTCGCCGTTTACCCACATCTGACCATCATCTGCAGCGTGAGCACCCGCAAAACACTTGATCAGGCTTGATTTACCGGCACCGTTGTCGCCAATGACAGCCAGAACTTCCCCGGAGAACAAATCAAAGTCCGAACCGTTGAGAGCGGTAACGCTCCCAAAACGCTTGACTAGGCCTCGGGCTTTGACAATGGGCTCACTCATAACTTCACCTTTCTGATCCACTGATCAACACCAACAGCGACGATGACCAAAATTCCAATTGCTGCTGTCCGGTACGCCTGGTCTACACCAGCAAGGGACAATCCCATTTCGACAGCAACGACGATCATTGCCCCAATAAGGGCTCCCACCACTGCTCCTCGACCCCCGAACAAAGATATTCCACCGATCACCACTGCAGTAATCGACTGCAGATTCAACATCGGGTCGACGTTGGGAGAGGCCGAACCGACGCGTCCAATGGTGATGTAGGCCGCAATACCCATAATCAGCCCCGCTACAAGGTAGACGCTGAAGAGAACCCTATTGGCATTGATTCCGCTCAACTGGGCAGCTACTGGGTCATCACCCACGGCATAAACATGCTTACCCCAGGCAGTGTTTCTCAATACCCACGCTACGACGAAGTACAAAGCAAACATCACGAGCAAACCAAAGGTCACAAAGAAAGGACCCACAGCGAATCCTTCGCCCAAGATCAGCAGGACCTCTGGCATCTCAGGGCCCTGAATGGTGCGGGCTTTGAAGAAAATAAGGGTCAAACCCATGAAGACGCTCCAGGTCCCCAAGGTCACAATGAAGGGCGGCAACCCGAATCGGACAATCAAGAAACCATTAACCGCACCGGCTGCTGTGGCCGCCAAGATCCCTAGGAAAACTGCCAAGTAAGGGTTTTGCCCAGCAATAGGCAAAACGTTCGACGCGACGACAAAGACTGCCAGGTTGGCCATCAGCATTTGCCCGAAAATCATGATTGACCCAATGGATAGGTCAATGCCCGCCGTGAGGATGATTAGCGCCTGTGCTATCGCCAGGCTGCCAACGATAACGGTCTGCTGGACCATCAAAGAAATGGTCGAGGGCAGGAGGAAGCGTTCATTGACTGCCCCAAAGGCAACCAAGACCGCAACTAGCACAACGAGTGAACTCAGCCATGGATAGCGGTGGAGAGTCATTTGGATCCGACGCAGAAGAGTTTGCTCTACCTCAAACTCTTTGCCTACAGCATCTTCGCTAGAAGCTTTCTTGCTCACTCGGCTTACCCCCATAGAAAGTTGGACTTGTCAAAATCATAAACTAACTGCTTGCCACCCATCGACAGCGTCCCTGTCTATCGCCTAGGCGTTAAGCGAGATGTTGGGGGGCCAAATTCTGGCCCCCCAACATCTTTACTTACCTTGAGGAGAGATTAGCCCCAGGCGTTTTCGATGCAGTAATCGGCGGTTTCTTGATCAGCCGCGACCACTGAATCTTGTGGGTCATCGGTACACAGTGCTACGCCCGTGTCGAAGAACAACCCATTTGCTGAGGTGTTAGCAGGTGGCTCTCCGCCGTTGGCGATCTTGTAGATAGCCTCGATACCGAAGGATGCCATTCTCAGTGGGTACTGCTGAGCAGTAGCCTGAATCTGACCAGCCTTGACGGCTGTAACACCGGCAAGTCCACCATCAACGGAGACAACGAACACGTCTTCACCAATAACCTTGCCAGCTGCTTCGAGGGCTACGTTAGCTCCGAAAGCAGTGGGCTCGTTGATCGTGTAGACGACGTTGATGTCAGGGTTGGCCGCGAGGCAACGCTCGATACCGCTACGGCCGCCTTCTTCGTTGGCACCCGTTGCTTCGAGACAGACGATTTCATATTCGCCACCGGTACCTGTGGTGTAGTTTCCGGTCGTTGCAGCGCTATCCATTTCTTCGAGAACAGGAACGTCAATTCCCATACCCATCAGGAAGCCGTTTGCACGACAGAAGTCCACGGGGACAACGCGGTCATCGAAGATGACGAGCTGCGCAATAATGGCTTTTTCGCCATCAAGCTTGCCCGCTGCCCACTCGCCGATTGCTTCGCCGGCGAGACAGTTGTCAGTTGCGAAAGTCGAGCTAACGATGTCTGCAGGCTCAGTAGGAGAGTCCAAGGCGATAACAAAAAGACCGGCTTCGCGGGCTTTCGTAATCGCTGCATTCACGTTCGTCGACATCGGGGTGATGAGGATTCCAGCTTGACCCTGAGCGATTGCTGCCTCAATGAGGTCAATCTGGCCCTGGTCGTCGCCCTCTTCCTTGGCTGCGCCAACGGTCAAGTCAACGCCGATTTCTGCAGCTTTTTCTTTCGCTCCAGCTTCCATGGCAACGAAGAACGCGTTGGTGAGGTTCTTCAGGATCAGTGAGACGGCGACAGTTTCTTCAGCAACAACAGCCGCGTCGCTCTCTGTTGCAGTTTCGGTTGCATCTGCGGCACAACCGGTGAGGATCAGTGCGGCTACGCCTGTAGCTGCAAGACCCGAAAGAAAACGGTTTTTGGTAAACCGCTTTGTGAACGATGTTCTCATATGTGAGATACCTTTCGTAGTTTTATCCCCAGGAAACCCTGAGATTTGGACCGTATCCCATGCCCAGCCAAGCAAGCAACTCGCCACCCCAGGTCGACACCAGATTGTGACCTTCGCTCGCCAGGGACCCACACAAATGCTGCTGAGAACAGGTCTCAAGAATCCAGGCTCCGGTTACTCCACTGCGTAGAGTAAGAGACAACTGCGGATAGGGTGCTAGCTGTGACGACGTTGGGAATAGATCTCGGGACGGGCTCCGTTAAAGCAGCCGTTGTCTCCGCCAAGGGCGCAATCCTGTCCCACGCAAGCAAAACCTACTCTGTGGAATCACCGTCTCCCGGTTGGGCCGAAAGTGACCCTGCGCAATGGCTCCACGCCGCAGAGGAAGTCGCCCAGGAAGCGATCAGGCTCTCGCCTCAAGCTCCCGTAGCAGTGGGTTTCTCGGGACAGATGCACGGTGTTGTCATCGCTGATGCTTTTTTCACGCCCCTGCGGCCCGCCATCCTCTGGGCTGATACCCGTTCCGCAGCTCAAGCTCAGCAGATGAACGACGAGTTGGGCTCTTTGGAGATGGCTAAACTCGGGTCTGCCGCGGTAGCAGGATTCGCCGCTACCACGCTGGCGTGGTTGATGCTGCATGAACCAGAGGTGATAGCGAGGGCTCATCACGTCCTGCAACCCAAAGATTGGTTGCGAATGGCCCTGGGCGGAAAAATTGGTACCGAACCAAGCGATGCCTCCGGGACGCTCCTCTGCGATGTTGCCGCCGGGCAATGGTCACATCTGCCCGTTGAATGGTCGGGAATTGAGATGGGGCTCCTTCCCGAAATTCACGCTTCCCACGAAGATGCGGGGCATATTGCGGTTGCTGGAATGCACTTGGCCTGCGTCTATGGTGGGGCCGACACCGCGTGCGCACTCTCTGGTTTGGGTTTAGTACCAGGAGAAGGTTTTGTTGCCGTTGGTAGCGGGGCCCAGGTTGTTGCCGTGATGAAGGACCCCACGCTCGACCCGTCTTTAGCTACCCACACCTTTGCCACCGTTGGCGACAAAGGTGGGGGCTGGTACCGGATCGGCGCGGTTCAAAACGCTGGCCTTGCGTTGGAACCTGCGTTGGCGCTCTTGGGGAGCACCTTTGAAGAAGCCCATGAGGCTCTCGATGAGGGAATAACCCCCGACGACCCGATCTTCGTTCCTTATCTTTCCGGCGAGAGGACTCCCTTTATGGATCCCAGCCTTCGCGGTTCCTGGCATGAAATTTCGTTGGGAACGACGCGAAAGATGATTCTGCGAAGTGTTCTGGAAGGTGTTGCTCAGGCGGTGGCGCTTGCCCTCCAGGCGGTCAGTGACACCGGCGGAGAAATGCCCGAGACTCTGCCTCTCATCGGGGGCGGTTCTACCAATCCGGTGTTTAAGCAGCTCCTCTCGGATTGCGCAAACAGGCCTTTGGCAAACGTTGAGGCCGCCGATGCTGCTGTTACCGGGGCCGCACTTCTGGGGGCAGGAAAGACCTCTCACCCCCACAGACCAGAACACGCGCTTGTTACGTACCCTCGTGAGACAGAGGTAAATCTTCTCGCCTCTCGCAGGGAGAAACTGCTCACCTACATTGAGTCCGCTCGTGAGGGGAACAGCAGCCGGTAAAAGGCCTCTGCTAGAAACCTCAAGCGCCAGAGCGAGCGCGATGCGGCCCGGTACTACACTGCTGGAATGACTAGTTTTCTCAGTGGATTGACCGGATCATTTTCCCAATCGGCGGCCGAAAACCCCACCGTGGCAATCATGGAGGCGGGTTACGCCGCAAGAAATCTCGACGTGCGATACATCAATTGCGAAGTCGCTCCCGAGAAGCTTTCCGATGCCGTGTCCGGGGCTATTGCGATGGGCTGGTTGGGGTTCAACTGTTCCTTGCCCCATAAAGAGGCAATTCTGCAGTACCTCGATGAACTTGCCCCCAGCGCAAAACTGATTGGGGCCGTCAACACGGTCGTCATCACCGAGGGGCGGCTGGTGGGAGAAAACACAGACGGCCAAGGTTTCGTCGAGGCTCTGAAGAAGATCGGAGACCCCCAGGGCACCAGAACGGTCATCTTTGGTGCCGGTGGTGCCGCGCGCGCGATTGCCATCGAATTAGCTCTTGCCGGTGCACAGAAAATCACGATCGTTAATCGATCGTTGGAGCGAGGCGAGAAACTGGCCCAGCACGTCGATTCCCAGACGGAAACAGACTGCTCGTTTGCTCCTTGGACGCCCGGATTTGTCATCCCTGACGACAGCACTCTTGTCGTCAATGCGACTTCACTGGGCTTTTACCCCCACCACGAAGAAACGCTTGATGTGGATTTCTCTACCTTCCGCGAGGGCTCGATTGTTGCGGATGTGGTGCCCAACCCGCCCATGACCCGATGGCTACAAGCGGCAGAAGAAGCCGGCTGCATTCCACTGACCGGGATCGGCATGCTCGTCAACCAGGCTCTCGTCAACGCCCGCTTGTGGACGGGAGAAACTCTCGATGCTGCAGTAATGCATCGAGCGCTCAATAACGCGCTGGGGCTCCCCTAGCGCGTCCTGCTCGAAACCAGACGTGCCGCAACTCTTGCAATGAGTGAAGGGCACGAGGAGGACCTCGATGTCAGAAAACACGGAACCGGTAACCCTTATCGCGACCTTTCGAGCCGTGGCCGGGCAGGATTCACACGTCTTCGGCCTCATTAGTGCCTATGGCGAAGTTGTTCGAAAAGAGCCTGGAAATATCTTCTTCGAGATTTACACCGAACGCGATGACAGGCATGCCTTCGTCATTATTGAGCGATATCAGAACGAACAGGCGTTCCAGAGACACCTAGACGGGGCGGAGGGCACAGCGTTCAACCTTCAACTAGCTCCCCTGGTGGAGGGGGAAGGCTCCGAGCTCCAGTTCCTGAGAATTGCGTCCTAGCTTCGCCTTTCGCGCATGCTCACTGCTCAGCCTTAGCTGAGGCCTTCCTCATATTTTCGCAACAGGTCATCGAATTGGTTCCGAGCCTCAGGATCAGTGGGTCCTGGAGGAAGCGCGCGGGCCTGAGGCTGCCACCCCGGGCGTTTCCCGGTTAAGGCCCATGCTGCTTGTTTAGCTGCCCCGATAGCGACGTACTCCCCCGGGTCAGGAAGGACAACAGGGAGCGACAAAGTCTCGCTCACCACGTGCTGGACACCAATGTTGTGAGCTCCACCGCCGATGAGTGTGAGTCGCGTGACGGTTTCGGTTTCACGAACAATGGCGTCGAGACCGTGAGCCAAATTAGAGACCACGGCCTCCACGACTGCTCTCGCCATATTTTCCGAGGTGAGGTTCAATCGGGTGATGCCACCGAGTAAGCCGGTGGCATCGGGAAGATTAGGCATTCTTTCGCCGTCAAAAAATGGCAGGAGGCTCAGCCCCCCTGATCCGGGCGCTGCCATCTGAACGGAAGCCGAGAACTGCTCCCACGACAAGCCCAGTAGTGTCCGGACCGAATCGATGGCCCTCGAGGCATTCAAAGTTGCCACAAGCGGAAGAAATCCGCCCGCCGCATTTGCAAATCCCGCAACGGTCCCGGTGGGATCATTCGCAGGGTTCGAGGTGACCGCAAATACCGTCCCGCTTGTGCCGAGGGACATAACAACGTCCCCCACGTGAGTTTCGAGACCCAGGGCAGCTATCGCGTTATCGCCACCGCCTGACCCAATGATCCAGCCTTCCTCGGTTTTTCCCGCTTGATCCGCGGCACCGAGAACACGAGGAAGAACAGGCCGATGCCCCAGGACAAAGTCAAGAATGTCGTTGTCATATGTATTTGTGGCGGAAGAAAAATACCCGGTCCCACTAGCATCCGAGCGATCGGTCACGAGCTCGTCCAGTTGGGGGCCATGAACGGAGCTTCCTGCTGGACCGAAGCCCCGAAGCCGCCATGTCAGCCAGTCGTGGGGAAGCGCTACCGCAGCAATGGTGCGGGCCAGGTGGGGTTCGTGCTCTCGAACCCAGGCGAGCTTCGTTGACGTAAACGACGCGACCGGGACCGA
>JAFMDO010000005.1 GCA_017857245.1 Pontimonas sp. | reverse complement strand
TATCTTATGCACATCACTTCGCCAGAGATTGCCATGGTTTCCATCCTGGAGGATGCGTGGCGCCTGGGATGGCACGGGTCCTTCAAGAAGCACGTTGGGATGACCATGGATGAGTTCTACGGGGAGTATGAGAGTTTTATGAAGAGTTACGATCTTGCCGCAGGGGCGCCAGAATGGATCTATCCTCCGAAGACACCATTCAAGAACGCTCTCGATTTTTGGTCAATTAAGTCAGGGCCACAAGAATAGTCCACGCAACTAGACCCAGCCAGACCTTTGCAAACTTCGGTAGTGGGTTCATTGGGTGAGAATTTCGTTCTATTGCAGGCGTATGGATGTCCTTTGGGCGCCGCATAGGAAAGGTCCAACTTTCGCAAAAGTATAAAATAATCGTGGTTTTTACTTGTAATTCTGTGAAACCTCCCCCTAAAAAGGGGGAGGTAGAGGTGTTGTGAGCTATCTACGCTCCACGAACTCATTTACTAATCAGGAGAAAAGCTCCGACTAAAGCAACTCCTACTCCTGAGACACCCAAGAAGCTGTGTGCTTGGGATTTCCACAGCAATTGGGCTCTGGCCACAAGAAAAATGAACGGTGTCGCACTTGATTTGGCGAAGCCACTTACGGCCATCCACACGCCGATTACAACCATTGCGATCCACCACAACATGCGTCCAGTATGTCGGTGGACAAAGCATCCCCTCTGATTAAAGACGGTATGGCGCAATAGCCGGATGTCAACAATGTTTCATAGTTGTGATTTCGAAAAACAGGGTCTCAAACAAGACGATGTAGAAAAGTTGTGAGCTGCGGCGGCTCCACAAGCACTATCGAACTACGCTCAAGGAGCTATTGCCCCTTCCGATTTCCTCACCCTTATGAAGGTCCAGCCACCGATAAGAAGCGAAAGGGCTACCATCGTTGCGGTTGCCGCAAGAGTGAGTGTTGAGGGGTTCGTCAGGCTCTCTCCAGAGAGAGCCTGAACATAAGTGATCACGATGAGCATGCCATAGCCGACGGCGAAGCCCCGGAGGATTGCAACCCTTGCGGCGTAGTTGACAATTAGTGCTGACAAGACGAGTGCCAGCAGCGGCAAAACCTGTAAGGCATGCAATCCGAAGAAGTGAGAGACACGAAGATCGCCTGACACGCTTGACCAGCCAAGAAAGGGTATGCCAGGACCACCATCGGCTGCGCCCACGGTGTGGGCCCCTGCGATTCCTTGCCAGTTTTCGGGGAGGACCTGCTGAGGTTGTGGTGGCGTCATGGTGAAGGCGATTCCCATACCAGCCAAGCCAAGCCCTAGAGCCCAGCGAACAGCAAGTCGAAGCTCCGAGGCCATTCTGGGAGCGGTCCACAGCGTTGCCCCTAGCAAGAAGGTGGATACCCACACCCCCGTGATGGCTGTGGCCATCACGGACCAGATAGCGATATGAAAAGGTGTCGACACATTGAAATGGCTTGTCGTGCCAGATGCTCCAAGTCCCGCGATAACGACTATCTCAACCACCAACAGCATCGCTATCAGGTTTCCCATGAGATGAGCGAACTTTTTACCCTTATCGACAAAGGAGTAAAGCCACGAAAATGTTGCTGAGTAGAGGCCTCCTGAAATCAGGAATTTCAGGGGTTTTTCCCACACCGGCACTCCGAGCAATTCGCGCGGGTCCGCAAAATAGAGGCCCAACGCCACCGCGCTACCGACTAGGCACGCAAGAGCCATGAGATTCAGGCCACGGTGGCTCAAAACCTTGCTAGGAGCCCGCCAGCTTCTGGATCCCATAGAAACACACTATCCCACTGATCTAGCAGCCATTCTTTCAATTCTGATGGGCGTTGTAGCTACCAGCGATGAAGTCGAACTGGTCCATCCCAGAAACCTAGCAACAGCGGTCACTCGCTAGTCTGAAGACATGGATTCCCAACAGATTGTCTGGTCACAGGGCGCCTGGTCACACCCGCCGGTGTCTTCCCAAGAAACCGAGGGGGGCCTGGTCGTAGAGGCCCACAACCAGAGTGATGCGTGGCGGGAAACCTCTTCCGGGTTCACCCGTGACAGCGAACACGCGTTGCTGGTCGACTTAGCGGTCGAGGAAGCGATGGAGGTCGCGTTTGAGGGTTCCTTCACTGCCCAGTTCGACCAAGCGGGGCTTTTCGTGCGGATTGATCAGAAGACTTGGATTAAGGCGGGAGTCGAAAGCGTGGATGGCCTCCTGCAATTAGGCGCGGTGGTGACCCAAGGTTTTTCGGATTGGTCTTTGGCGCCGGTTGCGGAGTGGGCGGGTCGACTAATCACTATTCGAGCCAGTCGAAGCGGCAATGCCATTACGATTCGGGCTCGGGTTGATGATGAACCTTGGCGACTTGTTCGGCTCTGCCACTGGCCAGAGGGCGTGGCCAGTGAAGCAGGGCCATTTGTCGCAGCCCCTACACGGGCTGGCCTGAGGGTGACTTTCACATCGTGGTCCAGGGGCCCCAGCGACACCAGCCTTCACGATTGAGTTTGGGAAATCCTCCTCTAGATCGAACAATGAGAAAACTTGCACGAATAACCGCACTCGCTGGTGTCGCGCTTATCGTGTTGGGAAGCGCCCTCTTCGCCTTTTATGTCTTTGCTGGACAATCCCTGACTCCGGAGGGGTTTCTGGTGGAAGAATTCGCCGCGGGCGCCCTCGGAGCCTTGGCGCTCCTGTTAGGAATTGTGGCGATAGGGGCCGCTGGCATTATGGTTTTGGTGGCGCGCAGGAAGCATTAGCTCCCCCACCACGGGGTGATGAGGACCGCCGTTACCCCCAGGAAAATCACACCCACCCCCAGCTCCATCCCAATGGTGACGGCAGGGATCGCGAAGACCTTCCTCTTGGCATCGGCTGAATAGACCAGGGGGACGAGCGGGTTTTTGGGAAGAAAATCTGCCGATATTGTCTACTACGCTGACGGAGTGTCTCGTAAAGCTTTCGGCCTCTTTCTCATCATCGGCGTGGTTTGGGGAACGCCGTATTTCTTCATCGAAATTGCGCTCGAATACTTTGACACCACGAGCGTAGTGTTTGCTCGGGTCTTCCTGGGGGCGGTCATTTTGATGCCCATTGTGATCTACCGGGGGATGGTAAAGCCCACCCTCAAAGCCTGGCCCGCCGTGGTTGCGTTCGCCAGCTTTGAAATGGTCGGCCCGTGGTTTTTAATCCCTGAGGCTCAGAAAGATATTTCTTCCTCCCTTGCAAGCCTCTTGATTACGACCGTTCCTTTTATTGCTGCTTTTGCCGTGGGTTTGTTGGGGGATCGATCAGCCTGGCACCCCCTCACCGTACTGGGCCTGTTTATTGGCCTCGCGGGCGTGATTTCCCTTGTGGGAATCGACGCTTTTTCGGGTGCGACCCCGCTGGCGCCAATTTTCATGATGTTGGCCGCGGCCGTCGGTTATGCCGTCGCACCAATCATCGCCAACAGAATGCCCCACGAGGTCCCCACCCTGGGGGTCATCGCTGTCTCGCTCACTATTGTGAGCGTGGTCTATGCACCCTTTGCCGCTTTTTCACTACCCCGGGATATCAGCGACGGGCCTTCCTGGCAGTCTTGGGGAGCGCTGCTCGTCCTCGGGGTGATTTGTTCTGCCTTAGCGTTCGTCATCTTTTTTGCACTTATTCGCGAAATAGGACCTGCCCGGGCGAGCCTCATCACCTATGTAAATTTGGCTGTAGCTGCCGTGTTGGGGGTAGTTTTCCTCGCCGAACCGATCACCACGGGAATCTTGGTGGGATTCCCCCTTGTGGTGCTAGGGAGTTATCTTGCGAGCAGGCAGAGGCAAGCGGTTCATCGCAAAGGCAAGCGGATGCCCGTCGGGGACGGGATTCCCGAGATTCTTTAGCCCTCGACCCGGTGCCGCTCGGTGATAGTGGCATAGAGACCGATGATGACGAGCGCAATCAAGACCAACGCTGGGGCAAAGTCACCGACAACCCAGGAAAACGTGACCGGTTCGATTTCCCAGCCGGCGTAGTCGAAGTTGTAGTCGCGCAATTGCTCAAAAGCTCCGATCCCAAAGACGAAGGCCATAACCGATACCACCCCACCAAAAACAATCGATAACACAAAGTTCAGGTTCCACGCTCCGCTGGCCCCCGCGGTCCTGGGTTTGGGCGCAGGAGGTTTCTCTGCCTTGGCTCTTCTTGCAAACCGGGTTCCCAGGATGATCCCTGAGGCAATGAGCACTTGAATGATGACCCACACCCAGGTCTCCAACGATGTCCCGGTGACGTCATACACAATCAGGCCAAGGATGATTGCGATGGCTGCGGCCAAAATCGGGAGAGCGTAACCCCACCCAAGGGCTTTCTGGCGAATTGTTGCTTTCTTTTGGTCAGCTTCCGACGAGTCTGGCGAAAATGACCGATACACGAAGGAGAACAATAAAAGAACAACCACGAGAGCGGTGGCAAGCACTATCGGCAGGTAGACACCAATAATCCGGTCACCCAGGGATTCAGCATTTCTGCCCCCGAAAGCGTTCAAGAAGTTCGCAATTGCGAAGACCGCCCCTGCGGCAAGGGCGATAATTACGGACAGGTTCCCAAACCGGTAGGCCGCCAGGGCCAGGGCGCTATCTGTGGTGCCACCCGCCCGATGTTTACTGGAAAGCCTCAAACCTAGGAAAGCCCCGAAGGCAAAGAGCGCAATCCCGAGAAGGTAAAGATATGTGGAAAGGCGAACAGAGGGACCATCGCTGAGGAAGTTTCCAGCCGCGTCATACACCGGTTGAACAAAAAGGTCCGACCACGAGGCGAACATGAAGAGAATCCAGCCGCAGCCGAGGCCGAGAAGCGGTGCCAGAATTGCGCGCTGGGGGAGTTTCATGGCGCCAGTCTAAGAGGACGGGGGATAACCCAGGCGATGAGAGAGGGCGTGTGCAGATTCAGCAACAAGAGCCCCGAGAGCCCGGTTTCCGTCGCGGATTCTGTTTATTCTGGCACCCACGGAAACAGCTCCGACCACGATCCCTGAACTGTTCCTAATCGCAGCAGCAGCATCAACAATGTTCTCCGTTAGATCCCCATTAGAAATCGCATACCCCTGTTTGTGCACCTGTCGAGCGACCCGCTGGAGTCTCATCAACGTGTTGATGGAATTAGGCCGGCGCCGAATGCGACCGAGCTCACGGGCCTCGGCGGGCGAATCACTGGTGGGCCGTGGGGTGGAGTTCCTTAATTCGCCGTGCTCTTCCCACCAGGCAGCGAGCTCATCGGGCGTGAAGGCGGCAAGGATGGCGCGACCAGAGGCCGTCTTGAGAGCGGGAAGGGAGATTCCATCAAAGCTGTCGTCTCGTTCGGGATGCTGAGCGAGTTCCGTGTGGACAGTCATGATCTCTCCACCGCGAAGCACGGTGAGGTGGGCGGACTCTTCGGCTTGTGCCATGAGCTCGAGCAGCGCGGGCCGCGCCAGTATTGCTAGATGTGCTTCTTGCGTGCGCATGGCAAGGGCATAGAGGTGATGTCCCAGGCGATATTTTTTTGTCTGCCTGTCACGGTTAATCAGCCCTGTCGCCGACAGCGTCTGACACACCCGCGAGACTTGACCCTTATCCCGGCGCAGCCGTGCGGAAATCTCTTGGACTCCTAAACCGCCCTGTTCCCAGGAAGAATCACTGCCAAGGAGCTCGAGAACTTCAAGGTCCCGGGTGAGTCCTGAGGTGTGAAGCGCCATGTTCCCAGGCTACCAGGTGTTGTTATATGGACAACCGAGTTAGCCATACCCCGCAGGCTTCCCTACCCTCGGAGTATCGAAACTAGATGGAGGAATACCAAACTAATGAAGAAATCAATAAAGAACATCGTTGCGCTGACTGGCGCAACTGCACTTCTGGCCTTGGCTGGTTGCGCGTCTGATGGCGCTGGGAACAGCGGCGGATCTGGCTCGCTGTCGGACTACGACCTTTCTGGAATTGATGTTGCCGTGGGGTCTAAAGACTTCGACGAGCAGCTGATTCTTGGCCAAATGATGGTTCTGGCTTTTGAGGAAGCCGGCGCCACCGTGGAAGACCAGGTTAATTTGGGTGGAACGGCCGTCGCTCGCGCGGGACTCGAGTCCGGTGAGATCGACATCTACATGGAATACAACGGCACCGGGTGGACTAATCACCTCGGTCAGGAGCAGCCCAGCTTCGACCCTGAAGTACTGACGACCGGAGTCCGCGAGATGGACCTGGAGAAGAACGGCATTGTGTGGCTTTCACGCTCGCCCTTCAACAACACCTACGGCTTCACCTCCTCACCTGAGGTAACCGAAGCAAATGGTGGCGCCTTCAGCCTGCAGACCATGATGGAATACGTCCGCGATAACGCAGACGCCACCGTGTGTATGGAATCTGAATTCCCCTCTCGCCCCGACGGTCTGGTGCTGACCGAAGAAGCAACCGGCATTACCTTGCCTGTGGACCAGCAGCTCATTCTCGACACGGGAATCATCTACACCGAGACCGCAGCGAACAACTGCGACTTCGGCGAGGTGTTCACCACGGATGGCCGTATTCCTGCCCTCAACCTGACTTTGGTTGAAGATCCAGGCGTAAACATCCTTTACAACGTGTCGGGGACCATTCGCGAGGACAAGTACAGCGAGGCACCAGAAGCCTTCGATGGAATCATCGAAGCCATTCTTGCCCCGCTGGACGAAATTCGTATGGCTGGCCTGAACGCGTTGGTTTCTGCTGAAGGGCAGGACCCCAAGGTTGTCGCCAACGACTACCTCGTTGAGGAAGGTCTTATTTCCGGCTAGTTCGATAGTGAATGCTGGGGGCCTGCGGGTCCCCAGCATTCACGCACCGGAACGGTGATCGCATGGAATTTTTCAATAACTGGTGGGGTTTTGTCTCCACCCGTTGGGACCAAGTCCAAATCGGCCTTATCGAACACAGTGTTTATGTGGTGAGCGTTCTTGGCGTCGCAAGCGTTTTTGCAATTGTCTTGGGCGTTGTCACCAGGCGGAGCCCACTGGCTCGAGAACTCTCTCTCGCTATTTCCTCGGTCTTCTTGACTATTCCCTCGCTCGCTCTTTTCACCATCTTCATCCCTCTCGTGGGACTGGGCTTTGCCCCCTCTTTTCTTGCCTTGCTTTTGTATTCTTTGCTTCCCATTCTTCGCAACACCATCGCTGGGCTTGATGGTATTGATTCCAGTGTTCTGGAGGCCGCTAAGGGGATGGGACTGACCCCCACGCAGGTATTACTGCGGGTGCAGCTTCCCCTGGCTTGGCCCGTCATCATCGCGGGCATCCGCGTGTCAGCGATGTTGGTGGTGGGAGTTGCCGCCATTGCCACTCTGGTCGCTGGTGGCGGTCTCGGTGATTTCATCAAGAGCGGTCTTGCCAGGCTTCCCTTGCCTAACTCTTTTGAATCAATCTGGACGGGAACCCTTCTCTGTCTTCTCCTCGCGCTGGTCATTGATATTTCCTTGCAATTACTCAGACGCGCAACTATCTCGAAAGGTATCCGATGAGCGAACCCCTGATTCGGTTGGAAAACGTTTCTAAGTCATATCCCGGAACCGAAGCCCCCGCTGTGGCGAACCTGACCATGGATGTCCACGAGGGTGAGGTGCTCGTTCTGGTGGGACCCTCGGGCTGCGGGAAAAGCACGACTCTTCGTCTGATCAACCGACTCATCGAGCCTACGGGCGGAAAAATTTACCTCAAAGGCGAAGACGTCACCGATATCGACTCCAGCGTCCTCCGGCGAAAAATTGGGTATGTCATCCAGCAAGTGGGTCTTTTCCCGCATCGCACGATTGCGGAAAATATTGCAACGGTGCCCAAGCTTTTGGGTTGGGACAAAGTAAAGACCTCAGCCCGTGTTGACGAAATGCTGGAGCTTGTTTCCATGGATCCAGCAATTTATCGCGACCGGTATCCCAAGGAACTCTCTGGTGGTCAGGCGCAACGGGTGGGTGTCGCAAGGGCTTTGGCGGCCGACCCCGACGTGTTGTTGATGGATGAGCCTTTTGGAGCCATTGACCCCATCACCAGGGACCGCCTCCAAAACGAGTTCTTGCGGCTACAGCAGGATTTGAAAAAGACCATTGTCTTCGTCACTCACGATATTGACGAAGCTATCAAAATGGGAAACCGAATCGCCATCCTTCGCGAGGGATCAGAAATTGCCCAAATCGATACTCCCGAGGTTATTTTGTCCGATCCGGCGGATGAATTTGTGGAGAACTTCTTGGGATCGGGAGCTATTTTGAAGGGCCTTACTCTGAAGAAGGTCCGTGATATCGAGCTGCACGATATTCCCGCTCTTGAGATGCCCGTTATGCGCGATGAGGCTCTCAGGCTGTTGGAAAACTCGCCCGAAAAGACTGCGGTTCTGCTGGACAAAGATCACAAGCCGCTTCGTTGGATTAGTGAAGCATCGCTGAACCGCACCACTCAGCCCATTGAGAAGAGCGGTAAGCCCATCACTATCGATCTTCAGCCCGAAGACACGCTGCAGGATGCGCTTGGCGTGATGCTCCAGTCTTCTGTCGGAATGGCGGTGGTGGTTGACCGCGGCGGCCGATACCTAGGGTGTTGCAGCATTGAA
Source organism: Pontimonas sp. (assembly GCA_017857245.1). Classification (GTDB taxonomy): domain Bacteria; phylum Actinomycetota; class Actinomycetes; order Actinomycetales; family Microbacteriaceae; genus Pontimonas. The sequence continues at coordinate 35,216 of JAFMDO010000005.1, read as the reverse complement.
AGCCTCGCCTCGCTCATCATCAGCGACTCGGGTGGTCAGGCCCGCTGATGAGCACTGCTGTGGCGTCAAACACAACGAAGAGCCCCCTTGCGGAGCGGCTCGACATCATTGTGACGCCTATTTTTGCGGGTTTACTCGCGATTATTGGTATCGCTGTCTGGCTGTATTCCGATATTGATCCGACAACTGCTGCAATCCTTGCTCCCGAAAAACTGCAGAGACAGCTGGTTCAAACCATCATTTTGGGCTTTGCTTCCTCAGCCCTCGTCATTCTGATTGCTATTCCTATTGGCATTGCGGTCACCAGGCGGGGGCTGCCTCGTCTCAAGAATTTCCTGGTTGACACCCTCGGTCTGGCTCAGGCACTGCCTGCCTACGGGTTGATCGTGATTTTCTTCTCGTTCATGGGCACGGGCATCAACACGGTGATTCTTGCCCTGGCAACATTCTCTTTATTGCCGGTGTTGCGAAACACCATTGTGGGCCTGGAGCAGGTTGATCAGGCTGTCATTGAAGCAGGACGCGGTATGGGATACACCAAGCGTCAGGTGTTGTTTGAAATAGAACTCCCGCTTGCGGTCCCCGTGATCATTGCCGGAATTCGCACCGCGATTGTCATCAACATCGGAATGGCCGCGTTGGCTTTCCTTGTCGGAGGTGGCGGGCTCGGAGAGACTATTAACTCAGGACTTAAGCTTGACCGAGGTCCTGCTATTTTGATCGGCGCAGTGATGGTGGCGATTCTTGCGCTGGTATTTGACTTCTTGAGCGCCCTCGCCCAGCGCTACCTCAAACCCAAAGGGATGTAGGGCTTAGGCTTCTTCTTCGACCCACAGGTCATCATCGGCGCGCAGTGTTTGCCACGCGGCGTAGCCAATGACCGCCACGGCGATGGTTCCGATGGCCATAAGAACAAAGACGAAGGGGTTGCTGGATTTTCTCACGGGTGCCTTTGCTGCCTGGGACCAAGGGAGCTTGGCCAATGTGGGATGAATGGTTTCACGATACGTGTCGTAAGCACGGGGGAGGACCTCTTTCCGCGCGAGGTCGCCGGCACTGGTGGAGGCATGGCGAGCAACTTTCTTGGCGCGGGAGAGCACGTCGCGTTGTTCCTCCCACAAATCTTGCGCCTCATGGGCAAGACGTGCGAGTTCTTTGCGAGTTGATCGGTCAAGTTCCATGGTGTCCTCCTTCGACCCACCATATTCTCCCAGAAGTGGCGAAGAAATTCCTGTGCTTTCTCTGGCTGGGCTCACCACATCGGTGGTCACTGGCACAATAGAGGGATGACTCTACATACTCACACAGCCACTTTGCACACTAACCACGGGGATATCGTCGTCGGCCTTTATGGCAACCACGCGCCTAAGACTGTCGATAACTTTGTCGGCCTCGCCACCGGCGAGCGCGAGTGGGTCAACCCCACTACCGGAGCGGCCGGCGAAGGGCCGCTGTATTCCGACGTAATTTTTCATCGCATCATTCCGGGTTTCATGATTCAGGGCGGCGACCCCGCCGGCACCGGTATGGGGGGACCCGGCTACCAGTTCAACGACGAGATCCACCCTGAGCTGGACTTCACCAAGCCCTTTATGCTGGCGATGGCAAACGCCGGCACCCGCGGCGGCCAAGGAACCAACGGGAGCCAATTCTTCATCACCACGGGCGCAACCACATGGCTCCAGGGTGCTCACACGATTTTCGGTGTCGTTCTGGATGAAGGCTCTGAAGCTATTGTGCGGGCTATCGAAGGCGTTGCTACTGATGGTGGCGATAAGCCACACGAAGACGTAGTTCTCACCAGCGTGAGTGTGACTGCCACCTCGTGAGTCAAGGGTCTTCCACGAGTAGCGACACCTGCTATCGCCATCCCCACCGGGAGAGCTTTGCGCTGTGTCAACGGTGTGGAAGAACCATCTGTGGAGAGTGTCAGATTCCCGCCGCAGTCGGGGCCCAATGCCCCGACTGCGTAGCGGCTTCAGCACCGCGAGCTGCCTCGATGACCAAGCGTCGCAGCGGGGCCTATCGCCCTGCTGCCACATACGCTCTGCTGGGTGTTGTCGGAGCGGTTTATGCGGCTCAGTGGCTGAGCGGCGGGACGGTGACGGAGTCGCTACTCTATTGGCCTCCGCTGACCGCCATAGAGCCGTGGCGGATGCTCACCACTGTATTTGTTCACTCCACTGCTTCGTTGTTTCACATTCTCTTTAACGGGTTTTCCCTCTATGTCCTCGGCACTTTAGTCGAACGCCTCATCGGGCGGGGCCGATTTGTCACCCTTTTTCTTCTTGCGGGCCTCGGGGGATCGGTCGCCGTGTTGTGGCTGGCGCCAGCGGTGGCGGTGGTCGGGGCCTCCGGAGCTATCTTCGGTCTGTTTGGAGCGCTTTTTGTGATTCAACGGTCATTTGGAGGAGCGAATGTCCAGCTGCTCATTGTCTTGGCGCTCAACCTGGTGATGGGTTTCATCGTCCCGGGGATTTCGTGGCAGGCTCACATCGGTGGCCTTGTCGTGGGCGCGCTAGTCGCGTGGGTGATGGTCGCCACCCGTCAATCCCATCAGCGGGCGCAACAGGTGGGACTTTTAGTCGCTGTTGCCGGGGCCTTAGTGGCGCTGACAACGCTCAGATTGTTCGCGTAGCAAAAGTTATCCACAGGCTTTCCCCAGTGGGGAGAATTACACCCGTGTAATAAAGAACGGTGTTATTTCCACCGCGTCGTCATCAGGAAGCCGACGAACATGATGCCGAATCCCACGGCAATGTTCCACGAGCCAATAGCGGCAACGGGAAGCTGTGAACTGGAAACGTAAAAGGTCAAAATCCACGCAAGACCGATCAGCATGAGTCCGAACATTATGGGTTTAAACCACACAGGGTTGTCGTTGCCCTGGGGGAGCGCACTTGTCGCAGCGCCGGGGTCCTTAGGTCTCTTTGCCATGCCTATGAGTCTAACCTGCACAGCGAGCTATCCCTTTCGAAAGCCCAGGGACTGGATTGCTAGGCTGGGGCTCCCAGGCATCACGTGAAACGGCAGGGTCATGACACACATTCTGGTCGTCGACAACTACGACAGTTTCGTTTATACCCTCAACGGTTATCTCCATCAACTGGGTGCCACCACGGATGTCATCCGAAACGATGATGTGCTGGAAAAAGATATCGCGGAGCTCGTTGGTCGGTATGACGGGATACTGGTGTCTCCAGGCCCTGGAACACCGGAAGACGCTGGAATCTCCATCCCGATTGTGAAGGAAGCCCTGGCTCACAACATCCCCCTACTCGGGGTCTGTCTGGGCCACCAGGCGATTGCCGAAGCCCTGGGGGCAACGGTGGCCCACGCCGACGAGCTGATGCATGGAAAAGCATCAAGCGTGAAACACGACGGGAGTACTTTGTTCCACGGTGTTCCCGACGAATTTCAGGCGACGAGGTATCACAGCCTGGCCGTCGTGGACGGGACGGTGCCTGCGGATTTACTGGTGACCGCTCGCACCACCGGTGGCGTCATCATGGGACTCAACCACCGCACTGCTCCGCTCTATGGGGTGCAATTTCACCCTGAGTCAGTGCTCACCGAAGGTGGCTACACGATGATTGCCAACTGGCTTGAGGTGACCGGGCTCCACGGTGCTACCGCGGCAGCACGGGGCCTCAGCCCTAGAGTGACCGGCCTCTAACCGACCGGCGCAGGGTCTTGAGTTTGGACTAGGCCGCAATAGACCAGAGTGATTTCCGAGCGCTGAGGATGATCCCCCGGTGTGAGGGATTGTGACTTAACGGTTTGGCCCGAGCAGTCTGTCGCAAGCTCAAGCCGAACCGAGAGCTGCATGGAAGGTCCGGTCAAGAAGGGGTTGGCCTCACCGACCGTGAGGCCAACAACGTCGGGGACTAACACCAAACCATTCGACACAGTCAAGGTGACACTGGTCCCGGAAAGCATCGGGCTATCGGCCGCAGGAGTGGAAGCCATCACAATGCCTGCTGTCAAGCTCGGTGAGTACGTCTCGACGACTTGGTCCACAAGCAACCCGAGATCGTTCAGAGCGGTTCGAGCTTCGTCAATATCAATATTGCGGATGTCCGGCATTTCGAAGGTGGCGATTCCGCTGGAGACAACAATCCGAACGGGCTCGCCTCTTGCCGTTCTGATTCCTCCTGAGGGGATTGTGCGAATCACGGCGCCCTCAGGCACCGTGTTACTGGCCTCGTATTCCACTTGGGGGTCCAATTCCAGTGAGGTTATGGTGGCTGAAGCGACCGCTTCGGTTTGGCTGGTGAGGTCAGGAACCTGAGGGGCAGCGGTGGCGGTGGAGGTCGCCGGGTTCAGCGTGAAAACCCACAAAACAATCCCCACGACCAGCAAGACCGCGAGTGCACTGAAAAGGGTCACCGCTAGGGCGGGAACGGATTGTGAACGAATGCCCCGGGATTCGAAGATCTCAAACCCTTCAACGAGGTTCCGGTGTTCCGCCTCTACATTTGCCACCGGCACACTTCCGGTGAAGGCAGGAGCAACCTTGGCGCGTTCTCTGGTTGTGGGGAGCTTGAGCTCCCGTCCTTGAGCGATGTCCTCTAGAGCGGCCCTAAAAGAACTGGCGGTGGGGAAGCGCTCGGCGAGGTTTTTGCGCATCGCTGTCTCCACTACCAGAGCTACGTCATCAGAGATTCCGGGGTTTGCCTCCCGAAGAGGACGGAGTTCCTCGCTGATGTGCATGTAAGCAACGGCGACCGGTGAGTCTGCATTAAACGGCGGGGCTCCCGCGAGTAGCTCATACATCACCACACCGAGGGAATAGAGGTCGGTGCGGGTGTCGGGGTCATCACCACGGGCCTGTTCGGGGGAAATGTACAGGGCTGTTCCAAGGATCGAGGTTGTCTGCTCAAGGCTTGCGGTGGAGTCCGTGACAGCCCGAGCAATACCAAAGTCCATTACCTTCACGCTGCCGTCGCCCGTGACCATGACATTCGCGGGCTTGATATCACGGTGAACAATTCCTGCCTGGTGGGAAACCTCAAGCGCCGTCAGAACACCATCGGCAACCTTCAGGACGTGGCGCTCCTCCAGCTTTCCTTGGATCATAAGTTCGCTCAGCAAATGCCCTTCGACATGTTCCATCACGATGTAGGGGGTGGTGCTGCCAGCAGGAGAAGACTCGTCAAGGCCATCGACCTCATCTCCCGCATCAAAGACGCGGACAATCGAGGGGTGTGACATTTTTGATGCCGCCATTGCTTCGAGACGGAACCTATTCCTGAAGGTGGGGTCCGAGGAAAGGGTGGACTTGAGGACTTTGATAGCTACCTGACGCCCCAGTCGTGCGTCCACTCCTAGATACACGTCGCCCATTCCACCTCGACCGATGATTTCGCGCACCTCGTACCGCCCGCCAAGAAGGCGGGAGGTCCAGGGACCGGGGGCTGGCTGTGTCAAGGGAATCCTTTGGTAATGGCGTTTCGTTATGGCGCTAGTTATTCTACGGGGGGGTCCGATTCTTCATCGGCGTCAGGGGCGGTGATCGCAATGACTAAATCGGTGGAGAGGGGGGAGGAAAGAGCCCCACATTTCACCAGATAGCTGGCGCTGAGCATTTCTCCTTCGCCCAGGAGGACATTCACGGCCGTTTGCTCTGGTTGCAGAACGGTCGCCCCCTCGCCATCGAGGATCACGCCACCGACCACCTGCAGCGTGTAGCTGGCTAGGGGGAAACCCGAGGGACATTGTGCATAGCTGGGCCACTCGAGAAGTACTTCATCATCCGGTGCGTAGGGGCCGGTCGCGGGGATCACTGTGATGATTCGAGGTTTCGGAGGCTGGGGGATTGCCGCGTAAAAATACACCGCAATCAGGGTGTCACGGGCCACGACCCCCTGGGGGTTGACACGGTAGGCGGTGCCCACCCGATCCTGTGCTGGCGCAATGTTGCCGGTGATCCCGTCTAGACGGAGACCCTTGGCCGCTAACGTTTCTTCCACCTGGGTTCTGGTTTTGCCCACGATCTCGGATTCGCTGATTTCCACCGTGACAACCGTGGCGGGTTCTTCTACAGGGGTTTCTGTCGTCACCGGGGGTTCCACAGGTTCTGGTGAAGGAGGAGCGATGACGGGGATTATTGGGTCTTCCACCACGTCATCGGTGGGGGGTTGCAACAGCACCGCGAGGGATGTTGCGATCAGAGCGATAGCCACCGCTGCCCCTACCCCGCCAAAAATCCAGAAATTCTTACCCATTTTTTGGGGCTTATCGCTCAGTCGCAACGGGGGCGTAGAGGGAGATTTTTTCTCGGTGTTTTCGTCCGGTTCCACGGGCGAGGGAATAAGCGCTAACCCTGCTTCGCTATCGCCTCGAGCCATCGCTGAAGCGGCGAGATAGAGGGCTTCCGCAGAGGCGGGACGTCCCTCGGGCTTCTTCGCCATGCAGGACATCACCAGGGCACGGACTTCTTCCGGGATTGAGGTGGGAAGCGCCGGAGGCGCCTCCTTGATCTGCGCCATGGCGATTGCGACCTGAGATTCCCCACGGAAGGGCCGTTTTCCTGCTAACGCTTCGTAGGCGACGATTCCCAAGGAGTACACATCTGTCAGGGGTGAGGCTGTTTTTCCACCGGCCTGTTCGGGAGCGAGGTATTGAACGGTTCCCATCACTTGGCCGGTGGCGGTCAGGGGGACTTGATCGGCCAAACGCGCGATACCAAAGTCAGTGATTTTGACGGTGCCATCGGGGGTGATGAGCAAGTTTCCGGGTTTGATATCTCGATGGACGAGGCCTGCTTGGTGGGCTGCGTGCAGAGCTGCGGCGGTTTGAGCCACGTAATTGAGCACCTTGGTGGCGGGTAAGATTTTCTCCCGCTCCAACACGCTACTGAGCGCTTCTCCAGGAACGAGTTCCATCACCAGGTATGCGCTGCCCTCTTCCTCCCCGTAGTCAAAGACGTTGGCGATGCCCTCATGGTTCACCAGTGCCGCGTGCCGAGCCTCCGCCCTAAACCTTTCCCGGAAGCCGGGGTCACCCATATATTCGTCTTTCAAAATCTTGATCGCAACGGTCCGGCCAATTACCAAATCGTTTGCTTTCCAAACTTCCCCCATTCCGCCGATGGCGATCCGCGAGACGAGTTCATAGCGGGAGCTAAATACTTGACCAGCAGTGGGCCTCATCGCTCGATCACCGCCTGAAAAATGGTGTTGGCAATGGGAGCGGCGATGGCGTTCCCAGTCCCTTCGGAACGGGAACCCTCCACGGCGATCGCGAGAGCAATCTGGGGATTATCCGCGGGAGCAAAGCCACTGAACCACAGGGTTCGACCATCACCGATTCCTGTTTCTGCGGTTCCCGTTTTTCCCGCGACTTGCATCCCGACGATACCGGCATTACCCGCCACGCCACGGTCAACATTGCCGACCATCATCCGGTTCAGTTCGGCAGCAGTATTCGCGTTCAGCGGCCGGGAATAGATCTGGGGCTCAAACGCGCTGACCACACGAAGATTTGGCGCAAGGACCTCATCAACAAGGCTGGGAGTCATCAGGGTCCCACCATGAGCAATGGCAGCGCTAATCATCGCTATCTCTAACGGGGTCACCCGGACATCAAACTGGCCAAAGGAGCTCACCATGAGTTGGGCCTGGTCCATCCCCCGAGGAAAAACGCTCGGCGTGACGCGCAGGGGAATTTCCAAGGTCGCTCCGAAGCCGAAATCTTCTGCCATCGATCCGATGGCTCCTTCCCCTAATTCGAGACCTAACTCAGCAAAGGGGATATTGCAACTCAGACGAAAAGCGTCTTCGAGACTGACCGTCTCTCCGCCTCCGCAGAGCCTGCCGCCGGAGTTGTTAACCTCAGCAGTGCTGAGGGGCAAAGGAAGGGAGCTGGGGTTGGGGAACTGGCTTTCGGCGGTGAATCGGCCCGATTCCAATGCAGCCGCCATCATGAGGGTTTTGAAGACGCTGCCCGGGAAATAGAGGTCCCCGGCGATGGCTCTGTTTGCTAGGGGGTTCTCAGGGTCATCGGAGAGCTCAAGATAAGCAGAAAGAACGGAGGACGAAGAGTGGGCCGCCAGGAGATTGGGGTCATAGGAGGGCTTTGACACCATCGCCAGAATCCGCCCTGTGGAAGGCTCCAGTACGACAACTGACCCCCGCCTGTCCCCCAAGGCATCCCAGGCAACCTGCTGAATTTCAGGGTCAATGCTTAACATCACGCTGGCACCCTGAGGGGTCGAACCCGTTACGAGGGCTCGCAACTTCTCGACCAGTTGCGAGTTCGCCCGTCCCGTCAGGAGCGGGTTCATAGCACTTTCAATTCCTGCATTTCCTTGGGTCAGGGTGTAGTACCCCACCACCGGTGCATAGATTTCTGCGTAGGGGTAGGTGCGAAGGAACCGGAACTGGTTATCGACAGGAATTGATTCAGCAATCGGGATCCCGCCGGCCAATATTTGTCCTCGTTCGGCTGAAAAGCTCTCATAGAGCTTCCTCACGTTGCGGTCATCGTTGGCAATGTCCTCGGAGGCGATGACCTGGACGTAACTACTGGAGAGGAAAAGGAGCGCAAACATCATCGCGATAGCGATGCCGACTCGCCTTAATGGGGTATTCATGCCGCGACCCCCGCGTCATGACGGACCGAGGCACGAGCGTCATCGCTGAGGCGCAGGATCAGCGCGACGATGACCCAGTTCGCCACCAGGGACGAGCCACCCGCCGCCAAAAACGGCGTGGTGAGGCCCGTGACAGGAATAATTCTGGTCACCCCGCCGATCACAATGAATACTTGCAAGGCCAACACAAAACCGAGCCCTGCAGAGAGAAGCCGGCCAAAGTCATCGGTTCCCATAAACCCCACCCGCAAACCCCTGGACACCAGGAGAAGGTAGAGCCCCAAGAGTGCAAAAATGCCGACGATCCCTAATTCTTCTCCGAGAGCGGCAACGATGTAGTCCGAGTTGGCCAGAGGAACGAAGGACGGTTGTCCCTGTCCCAGGCCACGGCCAATGAACCCCCCCTCGGCGAAACCGAACAGCCCCTGCACCAGCTGATAGGAGCCCCCGACGGCGTTATAGATATCGGGATCAAAGGAATCAAGCCAGCCCATCACCCTTCCTTGGACGTAACCAATTTGGGTTGCCGCAAGGACTGCTCCTACGACAAATAGGCCACCGCCCAGCCCAATCCATAGGACCCTGTTGGTTGCGACATAAAGCATCGCCAAGAAAAGACCGAAATACAGGAGGGATGTTCCCAAATCTCTTTGAAAGACCAGGACCCCCATAGCGACCACCCAAATTACGAGCAGGGGACCGAGATCCCGCACTCGCGGCCAACGAATTCCCCAGAGCTTCTTGCCCACGGTGCTGAGGCTTTCTCTGGCGGTCATGAGATATCCGGCGAAGAAAATGGCGAGGGCAATCTTGGCAATTTCTCCTGGCTGGAAAACGATTCCCCCCAGGTTCACCCACAACGTGGCGCCATTGACGGTGCGACCGATGCCTGGCCACAGCGGCATGGTGAGCAGAATAATCCCCGCCAGCATTGCCAGGTACCGGTAACGCAACAACACTCGGTAGTTGCGAACGACTAACAGCACACCGATGGCGATGACCAGCGCCACGGCCGTCCAGGCCATCTGTCGGACCCCTGCCGCATCCCAACCACTGGCACCACTGGCGAGATCAAGCCGGTGAATCATCGTGATGCCAAGACCATTGAGCATGGTGGCTATCGGGACGATAAAAGGGTCCGCATCTCTGGCCACCAGGCGGAGCGCCAGATGAACACCGAGGGTGAGCCCGGCAAGCCCGGCGGCATAGGTGAGCAGGCTCCAATCGAGCTCTCCCAGGGCCCCCCATTGAACAAGAGCCAAGGAGAGGGCACTGAGTCCCAGGGCCAGCAGAAGCAGGCCGAGCTCGATATTTCTCAATTTTTGCGGCATTCGCACCCGCAGCACGACCCTGCCCGTGACCGGGGATACCGGTGGCAAAACCTGCTCGTTGGCCGACATTATTCTTTCCTCAGACGTTCGAGAATGTTGCGGGCTTCTTCGAGTGACTCGGCCGGGATTGCCGCATTTACCCGTTCTTGCTCGAAGGGGAGCAGGGATTCAAGGTCAATGACGCTTTCTTCAAATACCGAGGACAACCCGAAAGGCCCCACACTTTCTGGAACCCCTTGATAAATTGCCACGACCCCGTTGCTTTCGCCCACAAAGTAGCGGGTTTGGGTCCACTGGTAGGCACCAAAAGTGGCGCCAGCGATTGCCGCCAGAAGGATGATGATAGAGAGCGACCACGTCACGCGTCGACGAATCAGTCGGCGGCGATCTTCGCGGATGAGCTCCTCGAGGTAGTCTGCCTCGGGCTCGAAGTGTTCGTCTGCGGGGGGAAGGGCCCGGAGCGGGTGAAGAAGCATCGCGGGGAGCGCAGGCCTCTTGGCAAGCGGTCCAGACTCATACGTCATAGGCCCCGCGGCGGCCCCCACCATGCGGGGTTCAGCGGGCGGAGAAGTGTCGCTGTCTTCTGACACCCGAACAATCACCACAGTGACGTTGTCGGGGGCCCCTTCGGACAAGCTTTGGGTGATGAGTTTGTGACAGACCAGTTCAGGGTCATCCACAGTCAGCAGCGTTTCTGCCATGTCCCGCTCGGATACGTAACCGCTCAGCCCATCAGAACAGAGCAACCATTTATCTCCGGGTTGGGTATCAATGATGTGGGTATCGATCTCAGGTTCTGCATCCACGTCACCTAGCACCCGCATGAGGACTGATCGTCGGGGGTGGACAGCCGCTTCTTCTGGGGTGATCCGGCCACTGTCCACGAGGCGCTGGACAAAAGTGTGGTCCGCAGTGATCTGTTCCAACACCCCTTCGCGGAGCCGATAAATCCTAGAGTCACCAATATGGGCGATGACCATCGAAGATTTCACTCGAATCATCGCACTCACTGTCGTGCCCATGCCGGTGAGCTCAGGGTGTTGCACCACCGCTTGGGTCAGCTCCGCACCGGCATCCAAGATGCTGCGAAACAGCTGCTCCCGGGCTTCTTCAACACTCGCGTAGGGGTGATCCAGGCCATAAAGGTGCTGGACCGCGATCGCACTTGCGACATCTCCCCCGGCATGACCACCCATACCGTCGGCCACCACATAGAGATGGCGGCCCACCGAACCGGAATCCTGATTACTGGCGCGCACCTTCCCAATGTGGGAAGACGCGGCGCTCAGGATGCTGGTCGATGCCACAAGCCTCACCGACGCAGTTCGAAGGAGCTGGTGCCGATAGTTACGGGAGTATTCAACGGCACCGGCGTGGGAATACTCACGCGCTTGCCATCGACAAACGTGCCATTGGTGGAATCGAGGTCTTGAACCATCCACTGGTCATTCCACAGCATCAGGCGGGCGTGATGTGTGGAGGTGTTGTCATCGCGAATCACCAGGGTTGAGTCGCTGGAGCGCCCAATGGTGAACTGTTCTTCGGGAAGAAGCTCCAAAGACAATCCTTCTTTAGGACCGCCGGTGACCAATAGCGTGGAGGCAGTTCCACTGGGAGGGGAGGGACTCGGAGAGACAGGGTTGACCGGCTCCTGTGCGGGGGCGGAAACTTCCTCAGAACGCATCCGTGCAGGGCCAAAGAGGTCAGTGCGCAAGGCATACACGATCGAGAAGACGAATGCCCAGAGGAGTCCTAGGAAAGCGAGCTGCAACACGAAGAGGGTGAGTTCACTCATGGTGTCTCCTGGTTGGGCGCTGGTTGAGGACGGGCGAGAGCGTGGTATGCCTGCTCTGCCTGAGGGACCACCTCAAACAGGATACGCGCCTGGCCGATACCCAGGGTGCAGGCATCCGGCAAGGCGGCGCGGGTGACGGAAACCCCATCCAGCTGTGTTCCATTGGTGGAGCCCAAATCGAGCACTTCTGCACGTTTGCCATTCCAGCGGATTTCGCAGTGGTGGCGGGAGACTCCGGGGGCAACCACATGGATATCAGAGTCCGTTCCCCGGCCGATAATCGTGGATTTAGCAACGAGGGGGTAGTGGATGGAATCCCAGGTCAGCGTGGGGACCCAGACAACAACACCGGGAGAATCACTCCTGATGTCCAACATTCCCTCAGACAAATCCGCCGATGCCATCAACGTGAGAGTGGGCCGGGCAGAAAAGGAATAGCGGCGGAGCGTCGCATAAGCGCTCAGTGCCTGCGTGATTTCTTCGACTAATTCATTGCCCAGGCGGGTCAAGCGTTCGTGGTCGGCGGGTGCTAGAGAAATTGAGTAGTCATGGGGGGCGAGGATGCGCGTTCGCGAGACAATCTTTGCTCGGGCATCGATTTCTCTTTTGAGCCCTGCAGCTATCTCGCCAGGGCGGACACCGCTAGCGAATGCTTTGGCGAAGCTTCCTCCCACGAGGCGTTCAACGCTTCGCTCAAAATTATCCAGAAACCCCATGTGGCCTTTCGCTGGAATGGTCCCACCCCTTTAGGGGATGGTAGCCCGGTTCCCTGGCTGCACTCTGCTCCCAGGCCCTCACGGGCGGACGAGGCTGTGGTAATCTCGGCACGTTGGTGGGTGACCATCATTGCGCGGGTGGCGGAATTGGTAGACGCGCTGGCTTCAGGTGCCAGTGCCCGCAAGGGCGTAGGGGTTCAAGTCCCCTCTCGCGCACAAAAAAATCAGGCTGAATTCTTTCTCGTGGGCCCTCGCCCACGGAAAGTCTTCATCGCCTTATTGATGCCGAAAGCGTCCGCCAATAAGTCGAACACTACGGTTGGCAACAGCCTGAAGATCCTGACGCTGTAGACCATTCCGGGCAGGAACAACTCCCTCTTACGCGATTCAATCGCGTCAAGAATCTTGGTCGTGCTGAGGTGTTGGTCTTGAATAGGCAGCAACGGCGAACCTGACTTCACCCCGTCAAACATCCCGGTGTTGATATAGAACGGGCACACGGTCAGCGTGCTCACACCGCTTGAGTCACCGCGCAACTCAGCGCGCAGTGATTCGGTGAAGCCGACCGCTGCAAACTTACTGCCGGCATAATCGGTTTGGGTTGCAGAGCCTGCCAATCCTCCGGCGCTCGCGATCGTTACGAGGCGACCGGAATCCCTCTTTTTCATCGCGGGCAGAAAGGCTTGAAGTGTCCAATACAGCCCGAGGGTGTTCACCGCATACGTTGTCGTGATGTCTTTCTCTGTGAGATCAAGGAAGTGCTTGCCAGAAATCACCCCGGCGTTATTGATGACCACATCGGGAACACCAGCGTTGGTGACAACCTTCTTTGCGGTCGCCATCACGCTATCCCGGTCAGAAATATCGACCACAAAGGGGTGCGCCTTCGCTCCGAGCGCCTCTATTTCGGCGGATACCGCAGCGAGGGCTTTTTCATTCAGGTCCCACAACACCACGGCGGCGGCCCCCCTTGTAGCGGCACCCAGCGCCATCAATCGACCAATACCGCTTGCGGCACCGGTCACAACAGGGGTGCTGCCGGAAAAAGAAAAAACGTTGGCCATGATCTTTAGTCCCGTCCTGGCAAGAACTTGAGCAACTTCAAGCCCTTGACCATAGTGCTGGCGAAGGTCCCCGAGCTCATGCCAGGAAGTGGTGCAATATTCATCCAGCGCTGGGTGGCAACGGCCTGAGGGTTGGTGAATTTGACGATACCTTCTCGGCCGTGTCGTCGGCCAACCCCTGATTCTTTGAAACCACCCATGGGCGCATCGGTGGAAGCCCAGGAAGCGGTGAATCCCTCATTCACGTTGACGCTTCCGGCTTCGATGCGTTTGGCCACCGCCTGAGCTCGTTTCCGACTGCCCCACACGCTGGCATTCAACCCATAGCGGGTGTCATTGGCGAGAGCGACCGCCTCGTCATCGGTGCTGAAGCGATACAGGGACACGACGGGGCCAAAGGTTTCACCCCGACAGAGCGCCATAGCCTCGGTGACATTTTCCAAGAGCGTCGGTTCGAAAGCGAAGGGCGCGATGTCGGGCCTGGCCGAGCCACCAGCCAGCACGGTGGCACCGTGTGCGACCGCGTCCTGGACGTGTCCGACGACTTTGTCGAGCTGTTCCTGAGAAATCAGGCACCCCATGTCGTAGGAAAAGTCGAGGGCGGTTCCGAGCTTTATGTTGTTCACTGCCTCCCGAAAGGCGGGAACAAAGGTGTCATAGATCGTGTCTTGTACGTAAAGGCGCTCGATCGACACACACAACTGCCCGGCGTTGGAGAAGCTGGCGGCAAGGGCTCCCTGGAGTGCTCGATCAAGAGGGGCGTCATCCAAGACAATCATGGGGTTCTTTCCGCCCAGTTCTGCAGCGAAGCCAATCAACCGCCTGCCACACGCCTCGGCGACGATCTTGCCGGTGGCGGTAGACCCGGTGAACATGACAAAGTCAGCGTTGTCGATGATGGCGCCCCCGACCAGGGGACCATCCCCCAATACCACTTGAAAAAGATCTTTCGGAAGACCCGCATCAACCAGGAGCGAAATCGCTGCGAGAGCGCTGAAAGGGGCTTGAGCATCAGGCTTCAACACGATGGCGTTTCCTGCCAGCAGAGCGGGCAAAGCATCGGTGATAGGCAACGTGAGTGGATAGTTCCAAGGGGTGATCATTCCCACTACACCTTTGGGGCAGTAGTACTCTTTCGCGCTGGTGACGAAGGGTAAAGCACCCTGGCGGCGCCTGGGTGCTAGGTGTCGCCTGGCACTGTTGGCGTAGTAGCGAGAGTTCAAAGCAATGTCAGCCACTTCGTCAAAGGCGCTGGCGCGGGATTTACCCGTTTCCGTTTGCACGACATCGAGCAGCACGCTGTCGTGATCGAGAATAAGGTCGTGGAATCTTCGCACAAGTGCGGTTCGCTCCCGCAGTGGACGTTTCGCCCAAATTAATTGGGCACTCCTAGCAAGGGCGAAGGCCTCTTCAACATCAGAGCGAGCGCAGGAGGGCAATTCGGCTATCAGGGAACCGTTATGAGGCTGGAAATGCTTCTGGGCATTAGAACCGGGGTAAATGAGCCCCTTCCAGCGCTCCAGGTGCTCGGCAAAGGGCAGGGCTGTGGTGGTGGAGGAAACTTCGGTCGGCGTCATGCCCCTATCGTTGCAAGAAATTCTGGGTTCGGGGGAAAATCTCATATTTTCTCGCTACCGTGGGGGAGACCCAGAAGGAGTCATCGTGTCGAAATACACCCTTGAAGTGGTGGGAATGACCTGCGATCACTGCGTGCAAGCTGTCACAAAGGAAGTTGGTGCGCTTGCTGAAGTAACTGATGTCGCCATCACCCTCGATACAACCGGGCCCGCCACGGTGACCGTTGACGCCACTGCCGAGATTAGTGCTGATAGTTTGCGCCAGGCTGTCCGCGATGCTGGGTATGAAACTGTGGGGGAGATTTCTGGGCTGTGAGCACTGTCATCCAGCTTGATATCGAGGGAATGACCTGCGCTTCCTGCGCCACGCGGATTGAGAAAGCGCTCAACAAGGTCGAAGGCGCTGAGGCAAGCGTCAACTATGCAACGGAACGCGCCACTATTCTGAGTGATTCTTCTTCCCTCGAGGCGCTCATTCAGGTGGTTCAGTCCACCGGCTATGAAGCTAGTGAGCATGGCGATCGGCCCAGTAGTGCAGAAGGGCACTCGCCGTTGGTCACGCGACTTGTGGTTTCCGCGCTCGTAAGCGTGCCCCTGATGGTCGTGTCGATGATTCCCGCTCTGCAATTTATTGGGTGGCAGTGGGTCGTGACCGTCTTGGCTCTGCCTATTGCGACCTGGGGGGCGTGGCCCTTCCATAAGGCGGCTGGCCTCAACCTCCGGCACGGTGTCGTCACCATGGACACGCTTATTTCGCTCGGGATTACGGCCGCCACTGGGTGGTCGCTCTATGCACTGTTCTTTGGCGGAGCTGGTGAACTGGGCATGACGATGACACTGACACTCATTGGCACACACGACCAAGCCGGGGCCGAGATATATCTGGAGGTCGCAGCTGCCCTTACGACCTTTATGTTGATGGGGCGATATCTTGAAAACCGCGCCAAGCGCGAAGCAGGAGCAGCGTTGAGAGCCCTGTTAGAGTCGGGCGCCGCGGAGGCCACGGTTCTTCGCGACGGGGTGGAAAAAGTTGTTCCTATCGCCTTGGTGAGGGTCTCAGATCACTTGGTGGTGCGACCGGGAGAGCGCATTCCCACGGATGGTGAAGTCCTCGAAGGATCGGCCGCCATTGACACCTCGATGATGACGGGTGAATCCGTACCGCGTGATGTTGTGGTCGGTGACACGGTCTGGGGTGGAACCATCAACGTGACCGGATTCTTGCGAATGCAGGCCACCAGGGTTGGCGCCGAAACGGAATTAGCCCGAATGGCATCGCTGGTCGAGGCTGCGCAGCAGGGGAAGTCGGCCAGCCAAAGGCTCGCAGACCGAGTGTCCTCTGTCTTTGTGCCCATCGTTATTGTCTTGTCCCTTCTCACGCTTGCGGGATGGCTTCTCGCAGGTGCTTCAGCAGACTTTGCTTTCCAAGCGGCAGTGGCAACCGTGATCATTGCGTGTCCCTGTGCTTTGGGCTTAGCCACCCCCACCGCCCTTCTTGTGGGAACAGGCAGAGGCGCTCAACTAGGACTCCTAATTCGTGGACCCGAAGTCATCGAGAAAAGTCGTTCGCTGGACACGATCATTGTGGATAAGACGGGAACCCTGACGACAGGGGCTATGCAGGTTAGTGCGGTCATGAGCGCTGAAGGAGCCAGCGAGAGCGACGTTCT
Source organism: Pontimonas sp. (assembly GCA_017857245.1). Lineage (GTDB taxonomy): Bacteria > Actinomycetota > Actinomycetes > Actinomycetales > Microbacteriaceae > Pontimonas. The sequence continues at coordinate 18,467 of JAFMDO010000005.1, read as the reverse complement.
GGACCTGGCCCTGTCGCTCGAGCGAGGATCAGAGCATCCGATTGGCCGGGCGATAGTCGCCCACGCAACGGAGCGCGAGTCAACCGAACGAGCGATTACCAATTTTGTTGCGCGAATTGGGTTGGGGGTTGAGGGGCAACAGGACGGGGTGTCGGTGTCTGCGGGAACCCCCGAGTGGGTGCACGAGCGTGACATCACCACTGACCACCCTCTGCAGTCCGCTCTTGATCAGCAACGCCTGGCCGGTTCCACGGTGGTCGTGATTACGCGGGGGGATTCTGCTGTGGGAGCAATTGCTCTCTCTGACACCCTTCGCGCCACCAGCGCCCGCGCTATCCAAGAGCTCACCGCCCTGGGGCTGACACCCATTTTGGCCAGCGGCGATCACGATGTGGTTGCTCAACACGTTGCCAAAGCGGTGGGGGTTGACCGAGTCTTTAGCGCGATGACACCCGAGGGTAAAGCCACCCTCATTACCGAGCTGCAATCGCAAGGCCACACGGTTGCGATGGTCGGAGATGGGATCAATGACGCTCCCGGTCTAGCCACCGCCGATGTCGGGATTGCGATGGGTAGCGGCAGCGACGCGGCGATGACGGCTGGGGACATCACTATTGTCCAAGGCGATATTCTCGCGGTGTCCGATGGAATCCGACTATCCAGGCGCACCCTCCGCACCATCCAGGCGAATCTTTTTTGGGCTTTTGCCTACAACGTCGCGGCAATTCCCCTGGCAATGGCGGGTCTATTGAATCCCTTGCTGGCTGGATTGGCCATGGCGTTGTCCTCGGTGTTCGTGGTCAGTAATTCTCTGCGGCTTCGCCGCTTTCGCCCCACCACACAGTAGCGAGAGAGCTCTCCAACTCGCTCCTGTCAAGGCCTGGTTCCCTCCGGATCCTGCGCTGAAATTCGCGGTTAAAAAACGCTTCTCTGCGCAGGCTGGCCCAGTCGTGGATGAGCGCTAGAGGATCCGCGTGGGGTGCGCTCCCCCGGCGGTAGGTTCGTATCACCCCTGGAACTCCTAACGCCAGGAAGGCGACTCCGGCGAAACCCCCTGCCGGTATCCACCAGCCTGATAGTGCAAAAGGGGAGACAACGAGGGTAAAAAGTCCCAGAGCTGCCAGGGAGAACCAATGTCCCATAGCCCGCGCTGGCGCGGGAGCTCGGTTGCGAAAGAAAGAGAACCACGCGGTGCCATTTTCTTCCCACCACGGCCAGAACGCAGGAACGGGGGGAGCACCTGGATAGGGTTCCCAGTTCTCTGGTGGGATGACACCTTGGTGAAGGTCAATCCACCGGGGGTGCGGCGTTCGCCACCCATCGGGCGGAGTGAATCTTAGCGGGAGAGCATTGAGGTCGATGGGCTCGAGAGTCATGACGCCAGTGACACCGGTGGTTTGATGAAGATGGCGGACATCGCAACCAATGCTGGCAGCAATGCTCCCAGGGAACTCGCCAGAGCGTAGGAGCCGGTGAGGTTGTGGCCCACCGCGAAATACAACGGACCTAAGGCCGTGGAGGCGAGGATGATCGAGGTGGCAATTCCTCGGATGCTGCCAATGTGACCCCTGCCGTAGTAGCGCACGAAAGCCGCTGCCTCAACACCGCGGAGCGCGCCCATTGCCGCTCCCAGAACTAAGCCAAAAATGATGGCGCTCACACCAGGAGAAACGAAGGGAACAAGGATCAGCGAACCAGCCATGGTGACCATGGAAGCGACAACGCCCCAGCGGGGGTCGATGCGGTCCACAACTGCTCCCAGCCCGAGGGTGGCAAGCAGCGCTGTCACGGTCTGGGGAATGAAGTTGGAGGCGGCTTCCAGCGGAGTCAGCCCTTGTTCGCCCAGAATCGAAATGAGGTGGAAGGACAATCCCGTGGACATCATTCCCACGGTGAAACCTGCGGCAGCAATCACCCAGAACATTCCGGTGCGAAGCGCCTGCGCCACGGTATGCCCAGATTCCGGGACAATCACAATGTGGGTCCCGGTGTCTGTTGTTAGGCGAGGGCGGTCTCTCGGTAGCGCCAGAGCAATCGGAATCACCACGAGGGCAACCAGTGCTGATTCAAGGCGCCAGGCAGTGGCGACGTCGCTCCAGGCGATGACACGCTCGACGGCAACGGGGGCGAGAGAAATTCCAGCGGACCCCGCAGCACCCACGATGCCTAGGGCGAGTCCTGGCCGGTGGGTGACCGTCCGGGCGATTAAGGTCGTGGCGGCAAGGGATAGTGCCCCCTGACCGGTCATGCGCAAGCCCACGTAGGAGAAAGTCAGCCCAAGAATCTCGGTGATAAAACTTGCTCCCAGCAGAACCAGGCTCAGCACAATCCCAATCCACAAGATGGTTCTCTTGGCGCCGTATTTATCCATCAACCGGCCAAGAATGGGCATTGTGGCAGCGCCGGCGAGGGTGGCAATGAGGTAGCTCAGCGATATCGCGGTGCGATCGATGGCCAAGTTTTCGAGCAAAGGGTCTGTGAAGGGGGAAAGTCCAGCAGTCTGGCCAGGGAACGTCATGGCAGTTAAGATTCCGCCTGCTGACACCATCAGAATCCACCACAGGCGAGACGGCGGCTTCGTGGCGGAGACGTTTGGGGTGTCAACGGGAAGCGGTATTGACCCTGTCAGGGGCAGGGGAATTTCTCTCGTAGGTGGGTCTTGGCTCATCGGTGTGACCCGGGAACACCTAGGAGCTCGTGCAGCTGTCGGGGAGTGTCCACCACGCGGTGCGCCTGTTCCCATTCGGCTGGCCCGCCATAACCCCAGCGCACCAGGATGGTGTCGATGCCATGGACTCTGGCCCCTTCAACGTCGTGGATTCGATCTCCAACCATAATCACGTTGTCGGTGGGTAGCCCCTTGTCCTGGAGGCCTCGGAGGGCGTCTTCAATGACTTCGTGTTTGGCCCCCCGCGATTCGTCATCTGCAGCGCAGCAGATGACATCGAAATGAGGCGACAGCGTGAAGTGCTCCAACATGATGGTCGCTGAGATGGTGGGCTTAGAGGTTGCCACCGCCAAGTGCGCACCAGCCTTTTTGGCGTTGCGGAGGAACTCGCCCATGCCATCGAAGACTCGGGAATCAAAAACGCCATAATCGATGTAGTGCGAGCGGAAGACCTGAATCGCCTCACTGGTGCGCGCAGGGCTAAAGCCCGCCCGCTTTTCAAAAGATTCCGGTAATGGCGGGCCTACCCACCGCAGAAGTTCCTTCATATCGGGCACAGGCTCACCCAGTTCGCGAAGCGTTTGCGCAATGGTCGACACTACGCCGGGTGCTGAGTCGACCATGGTTCCATCGAGATCCAAAAGGATGGTGGGGTAGGTCAGCACCCCAAAATCCTAGGGGACGAGCTCTAAAACAATCTCTCCGACGCGTTGTCAAGACCGCGCATGTGGTCATAGTCCAAGACCAAGCAGGCAATCCCTCGGTCCTCGGCCAGCGTCCGCGCTTGGGGCTTAATTTCTTGGGCAGCGTATACCCCTCGTACCGGAGCGAGGAGGGGGTCGCGGTTGAGCAGTTCCAAATACCGCGTCAGCTGCTCGACGCCGTCGATATCACCGCGCCGCTTGATTTCGATGGCGATGGATTGACCCTGCGAATCGGTGGCGAGAATATCGACAGGCCCAATCGCAGTCATATACTCCCGCCTCACAAGAGACACGCCCTCGCCGACGATTTCGATTTGCTCGGCCAAGAGCTTCTGCAAATCTGATTCGACCCCGTCCTTAATCAGCCCTGGGTCGCTACCCAGTTCTCTCGAAGTGTCTTCGTGGATTTCGTGAATGTTGACCACGAGAATGTCCGACGTTTTCTGGTGGATGACCTTCCAGGTCTCCACCACCCCCGCTTCTTTCTGGGCGTCTTCTGGGGCGAGGGCTTCGAACGTACACGGCGGGGCCATCCAGTTCAGAGGTTTATAGCTGCCGCCATCGGAGTGGATGAGGACACTGCCATCGCTTTTGAGCATGATCACTCGGGTGGCAAGCGGGAGATGAGCGCTCAGCCTGCCGGCGTAATCCACAGAGCAGGTTGCAATAACGAGGCGCACAGGGAAACAGTCTAGCCAGCGGCACTTGTGCGGGGTTTGCTAGCCGGCGAGGCCAGGAGAGATACCACCACCATGACAACAACAACCCAGAGAGCCCCCAAGAGACCCACCTGAGATCCAATTCCGCCGATCAGGGGGGGACCAATCAAGAAGGCGCCATAGGCGAGCGTTGCTACTGCGCTGACGCGCGCGGCACCTCCGCGGGGGTTATCCGCAGCGGCAGACATTGCCACCGGGAAGCCCAACGAGCTTCCTATTCCCCACAAGATCGTGCCCACGGCACTGAGTCCCAGGTGGGGAATAAGGATCACCATGGCAAGCCCGGTCACGGCCAACACAGCGGAGGCTTGTAATACGGGGACTCGCCCAAAGCGGTCCAACACCCACACCCCGCCAATGCGGCCGGCCATCATGCCAGCAGTGAAGAAGCCAAACCACAGAGCGCCCGTGGCGTTACTGACGTCCCTGCCATCGACCATGGCCAGCGCCAGCCAATCATTGGCGGATCCCTCGGCGAAAGCCATCCCCAAGGCAATCAAGCCGATGGCGATTGTGCGTGGTTCTTTCCACACCGCTAGACGTTCACGAAGCGTGGTGGCGCTATTCCCCCCACCCTCGCTGTCTCTGCTGTCATCGCTGAGGTAACGGGACACAAAAAGGAGGAGGGCTGTCAATAACATCCCGATGGCGGCGGCATGAGCGGCAAGCCCAACGCCAAGGAAGCTAGCTAGGGCTGCGAGCCCAGCTCCGGTGACCGTGCCGAGTGACCAAAAAGCATGGAACCACGGCATCACGTTGCGGGCTATGGTGCGTTCGAGAGCCGCCCCCTCCACATTCATTGCCACATCAGCAATCCCGTTTCCGGCTCCCGCAGCGATGATGGCCACCAGAGTCACGGTATAGCTGGAGAACACGGTGCTGCCCCAGCCGATGCCTACGAGCCCGGCGATCCCGAGGAGCCCAAAAAACACGATGGTGTTGCGTTGCCCCACCCAGGCAATGATGTGGCTGGAAAAAGCAAGACCGCTGACGGCGCCGAGTGCTCCAGTGAATAAGAGAGCGGCAACCTCTGATGTGCTGAGCCCTAAGCCATCTCTGATGGCGGGAACTCGAGCAAGCCACGTGGAAAAACCTAAACCGTTGATCAGGAAGACGACAAAGAGGGCGTTTCTCCAGGATTGGGCCGAAGGGGTCTTAGCGATTTTCACCGATGATTAACCAGGCCTCTCCCCGATAGCGAAGACCCAAGGTGAGAGCCCTGGCCCCAATGTATCCGATACCGAATGCCACTTCCAGCATCATCAGGCCCAGCAGGTTAATTTCGCCCCCCGGGGTGGAAACCAGACTTGCGAGCCACAAGAACGGAGCAAACATCGCAAGGTTTATTACCCCGGTGAGCGCAAGGTATCTGCCGTCACCGGCTCCAATAAGAACCCCGTCTAAGACAAACACGAAAGCGGAAAGAGGGAGCGTGAGCCCCAGTAACACCAGGACGGGCCACAATGCCTCGCGGATACTGGTCTCCGAGGTCATTACCAGGGGAAGAAGCGGAGAAAGCACTCCCGTTATGGCGGCCAGAACTCCCCCAGAAAGAAATCCCCAGCGAATCAACCGCTGGGTTGTTGTCCGAACAGCAGCGCGATTGCCCGCCCCTAAGTCATGCCCAATCAGCGCTTGACCAGCGATGGCGAGAGCGTCTAAGGCGAGGGCCAAGAGCGAGAAAAGAGTAAAAATAATGTGCCAGGCGGCCAACTCGGAGGTGCCCAGGCTGGTGGCCACCACCACGGTGGCCACCAGCGCGATGCGAAGGCTGAGCGTTCTCACCAGCAACCAACTACCGGACTTGGCGGCCTGGGTGAGCCCGGTAAGCCCGGGTCGAAGAGACACGTGAACGGTGGACGCTTTCTTCGTCACCAAGACAAGGAACACCGCAGCCATCGCCCACTGCGCGGTGACAGTTCCCCAGGCGGATCCCACCAACCCCAGGTTGAAGCCATAGATCAGCAGCGCGTTGAGCAGAGCGTTCGCGCCAAACCCGGCAACAGCGATGTAGAGGGGTGTTTTTGTGTCCTGAAGGCCGCGGAGCATCCCGGTCGCAGCGATCACCAGAAGCATCCCCGGCAATCCCCACCACGAAACCAAAAGATAGGAGGCGGCGCCGGCCGCCACCGCATCGCTGGCGGGGAAGAGCCCCACAACGGCAGGTGTGGTGAGGTAACCGAGAATTCCCAAGACAACCCCGAGGCCTGCCGCAAGCCACAGGCCATCTATTCCCGCGCTAATCGCACCGGGTGTGTCACCTGACCCTAAGCGCCTGGCCACCAGGGGCGTCGTGGCGTAGGCGAGGAAGATGAGTAATCCCACCACGGTGGCGGCGATGGTGCTCGCAAGCCCCAGTGCTGCCAAAGCGTCTGCACCAAGGTGCCCGACCATCGCGGTGTCGGTGAGCAGGAATAACGGCTCCGCTACCAGTGCGCCCAGAGCGGGTATGGCGAGCGCAAAAATCCGCTTATCCAGGCTGTCCATTCGCACCAGCCCACGCTACAACCAGGAAGGCCAGGGTTTGCGAGATTAGGCTAAGTGGGTGCTAAAAAGTGGAATAGAAACTAAAGAACGCGATGACCAACGACACCCCGGGGATGACCTCTATCTCCACATGAATGGCCGATGGCTTGACTCTTCAGAAATCCCCGCCGACAAAGCGCGCTACGGCGCTTTCACGGTTCTCGCGGAAGAAGCTGAAAAAGCCGTCAAGGACATTATCGAAAGCTCCCATGGTGCCGCGACTGGTTCAGCTGCCCGAAAAGTAGGCGACCTTTACACCAGCTTTATGGATGAAGAAAGAATCGAATCGGTCGGGGTGGCTCCGCTCGCGGCACTCCTGGAAGAGATTGCGGAGGCAGCCGATAGGGGCAAAGAAGCGCTTGCCATCGTGCTGGGAAGCCTTGAACGCCGAGGCGTCGAAGGCTTCTGGCAACTTTTTGTCGATAACGACCCGGGCAATCCCGATCGCTATGTCATCTTCCTTGAGCAGGGCGGTATCTCGTTGCCCGATGAGGCCTATTACCGCCAAGACGAATATGCCGATATCCGCTCCGCTTTTCTCTCGCACCTCGAGCGAGTCTTTGATTTGGTGGGGGTAAATCAGGTGGCTGAACGGGCAGCGCGGGTCATGGCGGTGGAAACTCGGTTAGCCAGTCACCACTGGGACAACGTGAAGTGCCGGGATGCGGAGGCGACCTATAACTTGTGGCCTGCGGAGGACTTCACCGCCAGCCTGGGTGCCCTTCCCTTTGAGCTGTGGCGGGAAGCAGCGGGAATCGACTCGGTGGTCTTTGCCGAGCTCGTGATTCGCCAGCCTGACTTTGTGACATCCCTCGAAGCGGTGTGGAGCGAATTGTCGGCGCCTGAAATTCGAGACTGGATGATCTGGAACACCGTCAGGGCTTTCTCCTCCTACCTCAGCGATGCCCTGGTGCAGGCAAACTTCGACTTCTTTGGCACCACGCTCTCGGGGACACCCGAGATAAGGAAGCGGTGGAAAAGGGGTGTTTCTTTCGTCGAGTCCGTCATGGGGGAAGCCGTCGGGGAGCTCTATGTTGAAGAGCACTTTCCGCCAGAATCCAAGGCGCAGATGGATGAACTGGTAACGAAGCTGTTGGACGCTTACCGAGAAAGCATCCAGGGACTCACCTGGATGAGCGAGGCCACAAAGGTCAAAGCCCTCGAAAAGCTCGATACGTTTGTCCCCAAAATCGGATATCCCGAAAAGTGGCGGGATTACAGCACTCTCGCCGTAGACCCTTCGGACCTGCTGGCTAATGTTCAAGCGGGTAACGAGTTTGAGTTCGCCAGAGAACTGGGAAAGATTGGGTCGCCCATCGATCGCACCGAATGGTTCATGACGCCCCAAACGGTGAACGCCTATTACAACCCGGGTTTCAACGAGATCGTTTTTCCCGCAGCGATCCTCCAGTACCCGTTCTTTGACCCTGAGCGAGATGCCGCGGCCAATTACGGCGCTATAGGCGCCGTAATTGGGCACGAAATCGGGCACGGGTTCGATGACCAGGGGTCTCGGTTTGATGGTTCTGGGAAGCTTCACAATTGGTGGAGCGAGAGCGACCGCGAAGCCTTCGAAGAGCGAACCGGCGATTTGATTACGCAGTTCAATGCCTTGTCTCCGAAACAATTACCGGGCCACAAGGTGAATGGGGAACTTACGATCGGGGAAAATATCGGCGACCTGGGCGGCCTAGCGATTGCCTGGCAGGCCTACCTCTTGGCTCTTGGAGGAGAGGAGCCACCGGTAGTCGAGGGACTGACGGGAGCGCAGCGATTCTGCCTGTCGTGGGCCCAGTCGTGGAAGCTTGCTGTTCGTGAAGAAGAAGCGCTGCGGTTGTTGGCGATTGACCCGCATTCGCCCCCCGAGTTCCGCTGTAATCAAATCGCCAGGAACCTCGATGTGTTTTATGAAGCGTTTGGCGTGGGAGAAAACCACGCCCTGTGGCTGGCCCCAGAAAAGCGCGTCTCCATCTGGTAAATCCTAGAAAACCCCGCTACTCTGGGGGAAGTCGTATTACATTCCAAAATTGGAATACATATCGGAGGAAGCAATGAAGGGCAAAATTCTTATGGTTGTTGGCCTAGTTTTAGGCTACATCTTGGGGGCCCGTGCAGGGCGCGAGCGGTACGAGCAAATCCGAGCGGGCGCCGAAAAGGTATGGCAGGATCCCCGTGTTCAGCGCCAGGTTCACACCGTGGAGGAGTTCGTGAAAGACAAGGCACCGGACTTGACGGATAAAGCTACTCAGGCGGCAAAGACGGTGGTCACGAAGGTTCGTGATGCCACCGGCTCCAAGTCTGACGGCGCCTAGAGGATCTCTCTATGACCGAGCAGTCGGCTCGTGATGCAGCGAAGAAGAAAAGCTTTCTCTCGCTGATGACGGACATTCCCCACCTCATCGTGCAACTGGTTCGAGCCGAGCTCGAGCTCCTCAAGACGGAAATCGTGGCAAAGCTCAAAGCCACAGGGATTGGGCTGGGACTCTTTGCCATCAGCGTGTCCTTGATTATCTTTGCCTTGCTGCTTTTGGTCTTCACGGCAGTGTTTGCTTTGGCCCTGGTTGTTCCGCTCTGGGCAGCCTCACTCATCAGCGCTGGTGTTGTTCTTGTGGCCGCAGCCGCGATTGCCCTTGCCGGCGCTGGCGTGATGTCCCGGGCAAAGAGCCCCACACCGGATGAAACTATTGAGAGCATCCGCAAGGATATTCAGGTCCTCCGGGGGGATAAATAATGTCGCGCAAAGAAGTCCGGGAATTCGTTTCCTCCACCAGGGCCGATCTCGAAGCCACTTTGGACGAAATTGAACACAGAATCACTCCTGCCGAACTAGCCAAACAGGCCGCAGGTTGGGTTTCGCGCTCCTATGACCAGTTTCCTGCGGCGTGGCTTGCGGGAATTGGCGCGAGTGCCATTGCCGGTGTTGCGGCGGTGCTCTGGGCGTTTACGAAGGACGACTAAGCCGCAACCTCGACAACTACTCGTCCCCTGGTCAGACCGGCAATAACCCTGGGCGCATATTCTTCGACTTCATCGAGACCTATGACCTTGGTGATTTTCTCCCACGGAACGGTGGGGGCAAGTGAAGCCCACCGATCCCACGTTTCGCGCCGGATCTCTCGAGACTGTGTCACTGAGTTAACTCCCATCAAGCTGACCCCCCTCAAGATAAAGGGCATTACGGTAGCGGGAAGATCTGTTCCCCCCGCGAGACCACACGCCACCACCACGCCGTCGCTGGCGGTGCAGGCAAGCAGAGTGGCCAACAGCTCACCACCGGCCTGGTCAATCACTCCGGAATAGAGCTCTTTCGAAAGGGGCTTCCCCGCCTGGGTAAGTACTTCTTGCCGGGAGAGGACCTCGGTTGCTCCGAGTCCTCTCAGGTACTCCTGTTCATCGGTGCGCCCTGTGATGGCAGTGACCCTAAAACCAGCCTGAGCGAGTAAGAAGATGCAGAAGGAGCCCACAGCACCGGCGGCACCGGTAACGGCAATCGGCTTTGTGCACGATTCGGGAGTGAGCCCTGCGGTCTGAAGCTTGGTCATCGCAAGGGCGGCGGTGAAACCTGCGGTACCAATCGACGCCGCCTGTTCGGGGGTGAGACCAGCAGGTAGAGCGAGCACGTGCCCCGGATCCGCGCGGATCCGCGTGGCAAGTCCACCATGGCGTTGCTCGCCATAGCCCCAGCCGGTGAGCACCACTGAGTCGCCCAAGTGAAAACTGCTCTCAGAGCACGACACGACAGACCCGACAGCGTCTATTCCAGGAATCAGCGGGGTCTGGCGGACGACACCGCGGGAACCCGTCAGGGCCAGGGCGTCCTTGTAATTGAGGGCGGAGTGGCTCACCGAAATCTCTAAGGAACCCTCGCCAAGCTCGGAAGGGGAAATATTTCCACGCAGAGTGGCCGTGAGATGACCCGAGCCTTCACCGGTGATCCACCAGCCTGTGGCGTGCTCAACCAAAGAGCATCGCCGCTGCCTCGTATCGGTCATCGGGCACGGTTTTGAGGGCACCTAGAGCGTCGACAAAATCGACACGCACTATTTCTGTCCCTCGAAGCGCCACCATGTGGCCCCACTGGTGGTCATTCACCAGGTTGATGACACTCATCCCGAAACGGGTGGCAAGCACCCGGTCAAAGGCGCTCGGCGTTCCCCCGCGCTGGATGTGTCCCAAGGTGGTGGCGCGAGTCTCAATCCCGGTGGCGTCCTCAATCATGGGGGCAAGCATCTCGCCAATACCACCGAGTCGTGGCCGACCGAACGCATCCAAACCGCGTTCTGAATGCGCGTCATCCATTGTGTCGAGGGCAAAGCCCTCCGCCACCACGACCAGAGGCGCTCTCCCTCTATCGGCCGCCGAGCGGACCCATTTCAAGATATCTTCCATGCTGGTCTTGCGTTCGGGAATCAAAATCGCATGCGCTCCGGCGGCCATACCCGAGTGAAGGGCAATCCACCCCACGTGACGTCCCATAACTTCGGCAACCATGCAACGAGAATGTGAGTCCCCGGTGGTGCGGAGGCGATCCATCGCCTCCGTGGCGATACTGATCGCGGTGTCAAAACCGAAGGTGAAGTCAGTCCCGTTGAGGTCGTTGTCTACGGTCTTGGGAACCCCGACAATCGGAACGCTGGCATCGGAGAGCTCCCTTGCTGCGGCGAGGCTGCCTTCGCCGCCGATGGCGATGATGGCGTCAATGTTGTGCTCTGCCAGGACCTCGTTGACTCTTTCGACCCCACCGTGTTCAAAAGGGTTCGTTCGTGAGGTTCCAAGGATGGTGCCACCCTCCTTGGAAATACCTTTCACTTCGTGTCGGGTCAAAGGCATGATGTCGGGTTCACAGAGACCCTTGTATCCACCGACGAAACCGACGAATTCGTGGCCGTGAACACGGGTGCCTTTGAGGACAGCGGCCCGGATGACGGCATTCAGGCCGGGAGCGTCGCCACCGCTGGTGAGGATTCCAATTTTCATGTCTCTATTCTGGCGCTTTTGCGGGAAGCGATTACCCGCATCACGTCAAATTCATAGGATTCACCAAGGCCCGGCCAAGAAACCGCCCGTATCCTGGGGGAGCAGGGCGAGAAACCCTGGTCATTGAAAAGGAGAAACCTATGGCAAAGACTATTGAGCCTGTGGCGGCAACGGAACACGCTGCCACCACCACGACGAGCGTTGGTCCCTACGACGACTACGCGGGCAAAACCATGGGAATTGTTGCCCTCGTGTTGGCGTTTTTCACCCAAATTCCCGCCCTCATCCTTGGCATTATCGCCTGGGTGTGGTCCAAGAACGCGGGCGTATCCAACGTTCCTGCAAAAGTTGCTGTTGCGGTCAGCTCGGGATTGATCGTGCTCGGCCTCCTGGTTGCCATTGGCTGGATTATCCTCGTCGCCTCCGCGATTGATGGGTTTGGCCCACTCCAAGGTTTCCAAGACTGGGACATGGGTGGCCCTGGTCGCCTCCGTAGCTAAGGTCTAGCGAAACCCCTCGGTGAAGGGAGTCTCTGACTCTCAACACCGAGGGGTTTTTGCATGATGTGCGCTGAGCAAGTACACCCCCTACGCTTGCCGGTATGGCCCAGGCGTTGAACGAGAAACCAGCGACCCCAAAAAAACCTTTGGGGATTGCTGGAGCCACATCGCTAGCAAACGATTCGGTGGCTCTCGTCCGTTCGTGGCTCGACCGCGCCGCGATTCTCCACCGCAGGCCAGACGCCTCCTCCGAGAGGTTGGCGGGGGTCTTGAAAGACGCTCAAGGGCCAGCGTTTGCACTGGGGTTTGTGGATCGCGTTGCCCGCCCCGAAGATTTGGCGGTTGCCGGTCGGAACTTTCGCGAGCTATCCCGCGATATACCGGCTTTTCTGCCTGGCATTTTGCGCATGCTGATTCAGGTGGGTGGGTTTTTTGCCCCCATATTTCCGAGCCTGGTGGTGCCGATAGCCCGGTGGGCGCTGAAAATGTTGATCGGCCACCTGATAATCGACGCGAGCGACAAACGCCTCGGTAAGTCACTCAAGCATTTGACCCGCAATGGCGATCGTTTGAACATCAATCTTTTAGGGGAGGCTGTGTTGGGCGATCAAGAAGCCGATCGCCGTTTGGCAGGGGTGTCCGCCCTTATTGCGCGCCCGGACGTGGATTACGTTTCCGTGAAGGTTTCCTCCCTTTCTAGCCAGCTATCGATGTGGGCGTTTGACGAGACGGTAGAACGAGTAGTCAAGCGCCTTATTCCTCTGTTCCAGCAGGCAGCCGCTACGACACCACCCACTTTTATTAACCTCGACATGGAGGAGTTCAAAGACCTCGATATGACCATCGAGGTCTTTGAGGGCGTCTATAGCAATGCGTCACTGAAGAACTACACGGGCGGCATCGTTCTCCAGGCCTATTTGCCCGAAGCCCTGGATGCGATGAAGCGCATCCAGGCTTTTGCCAGTGACAGGGTGAGCAAGGGTGGCGCCTGTGTGAAGGTGCGTGTGGTGAAGGGCGCGAACCTTCAAATGGAAGAAGTGGATGGAGCGGTTCACGACTGGCCTCTGGCAGTGTTGCCCTCAAAGCAGGAAAGTGACACAAACTACAAGCGGGTGCTGGAATACTCCCTCACCACGGCACGAACGAAGGCTGTCCGCATCGGGGTCGCTGGCCACAACCTTTTTGACGTTGCCCTCGCCTACCTGATGGCTAAGGGCCGAGGGTCTCTGGAAGGTGTCGACTTCGAAATGTTGATCGGTATGGCACCCCATCAGGCTGATGCGGTCCGCGAGACGGTCGGCCAACTGGTTCTCTACACCCCCGTCGTGCACCCCAAAGAATTTGATGCGGCCGTTGGGTATTTGGTCCGCCGGTTGGATGAGAACGCGAGCCCCGAGAACTTTATGTCCGCGGTATTTGATCTCCACGACAACGCAGAGCTGTTTGCGCGCGAGGAGGCGCGGTTTCGTTCTTCTCTGAAAGCGCTCACCGCCAACGCGCCGAAGTACCACCGAGTTCAAAACCAAGGTGACTTCCAGCCCTCAGGAGTGCACGTGGGTGATGTTTTTCACAACGAACCTGACACCGACCCTTCTTTGGCGGCAAACCGCGGGTGGGCAAGGGAAGTCAGGAAATTGGCGTCGTCCGCGCGGGGCAAAAAGCTGGGTCTGGACTCGTTGGGCAAAGCAGCAATTCCGGAATCCCTCGGACCCATCAAGGGTGGAATAGTCGTGGATGACCTTGTGGCGCGGGGGCGTAAAGCCGGTGCTCTGTGGGGGAAGAAACCAGCAGGAGAGCGGGCGATCATTCTGCTGGCTGCGGCAGAACAGCTGAACAAACGGCGGGGTGAATTTCTTGCGGTGATGATGCAAGAAGCGGGGAAAACTCTGCTGGAGGGTGACCCTGAGGTCAGCGAGGCTGTTGACTTTGCCAGGTACTACGCCCATTCCGCTCTGGAACTTGAGACCGTGGATGGTGCCCGATTCCAGCCCGCACAATTCACTCTCGTGACACCGCCGTGGAACTTCCCCGTCGCCATTCCTGCGGGATCGGTCTTAGCGGCGCTCGCGGCGGGAAGTGCGGTGGCGATCAAGCCAGCTCCGCAGGTCCGGCGATGCGGTGCCCTTATTGCAGAGGCGCTGTGGGCAGCCGGTGTTCCCAAGAATGTGTTGCAACTTATCGATATTGAAGAGGGCCAGATCGGTCACGGTCTGATTTCACACCCCGGCGTGGATCGGCTGATTCTCACCGGCGCATTTGAAACAGCCCGGTTGTTCCGGTCCTGGCGTGCAGAGTTGCCGTTGTTGGCAGAAACCAGCGGCAAGAATGCTTTGATCGTGACTCCCAGTGCTGACTTTGATCTAGCGGTGGCCGACGCAGTGAAGAGCGCCTTTGGGCACGCCGGTCAGAAATGCTCCGCGGCGAGCATTCTCATCCTTGTGGGGTCCGTCGCTAAATCGGAGCGCTTCCGCAGGCAGCTCGTGGATGCGGTGACCACGCTAAGAGTGGGGTACCCCGATGACCCAGAAGCCATGATGGGACCGGTGATTGAAGCACCCGGCGGGAAGCTTCGCTCGGGACTAACAGAGCTTGGTCGGGGCGAAAGCTGGATTCTTGAGCCTCGGCAATTAGACGAATCAGGTCGACTGTGGTCGCCGGGAGTCAGAACAGGGGTCAAGGCGGGTAGTAAATTCCACAGGACCGAATACTTCGGTCCTGTGCTTGCCATCATGACAGCAAGGACGCTGGATGAAGCAATCGCGCTACAAAACGGCACCGATTTTGGCCTTACCGCGGGGATTCATTCCCTCGACCCCCGAGAGGTTGAGCACTGGCTGGCCCGCGTGCAGGCGGGAAACTGTTATGTCAACCGTGGGATCACGGGGGCGATTGTTCAACGTCAGCCCTTTGGCGGTTGGAAACGCTCCAGCGTCGGCGCGGGTTCCAAGGCTGGCGGGCCCAACTATCTCTTTGGGTTGGGTTCGTGGCGGCGAACCCCAGCAACTGCTGTG
This sequence comes from Pontimonas sp., assembly GCA_017857245.1. Classification (GTDB taxonomy): domain Bacteria; phylum Actinomycetota; class Actinomycetes; order Actinomycetales; family Microbacteriaceae; genus Pontimonas. The sequence goes on along the minus strand of JAFMDO010000005.1, from coordinate 3,362 downwards.
GTGGGATCTCACAGGACCGACCCCTATCTCGCCGAGCTTGCATCACTCAGCAGTGAGGACGAGGGGGCGTCCTTCATCGCTCGCGCACTCGCTAGCGACACCCTTGCGTGGGAAGAAATATACGGTGTGTCTCAGGATCCCAGCGGGCTTGGGGTAGAGCGCAACGTCTTCCGGTACCACCCGCACGAGGTGACGGTGAGGGTTGCTGGGTTTGTTCCCCTGGTAGAAACGATGCGGGTTCTTATTGCGGGGCTTCGCGCAGGAGCGCGAATCAATGTGTCAAGTACCGACCCGCTACCAGAGTCGATCGTGCTCCTACTGGGTAAAGCTCCGGAGCATTTAGGGAGCCTGGGTTCCGTGGTTGTGGAAACCGAAAGAGCTTTCGTAGCGAGGGTAAACACACATTTGCCGGAGCGGGTTCGGTTGCTGGGCGGCCGCGTCGATGCGTTAGCCGTGGCGTTTGATGGAGCCCCCGAAGTTTCCATTTATGGTGACGAAGTGACCGAGAGTGGCCGGGTAGAGATACTTCCCTTCCTCAAGGAACAAGCTGTGTCGCTCACGGCGCACCGGTTTGGCGCCCCTGACGCACGAATGCGAGAGTTAGCGATTTAGCCCGCAGGTGTGTGGACCAGCCGCGAGAGGACGATGGAGCTCTTGGAATGGTTCACATTGGGCGCCGATCGAACTCGCTCGATAGCGCGCTCCAGTGACGCTATGTCTTTGGCGCGCATGTGAACAATCGCATCCGCATCACCGCTGACCGTGCCTGCTGCGATGACCTCGGGGATGTGGGACAGGATGCGTTCCAGTTCTGGCGGAGAGACCGTGCCTTGGCAAAAGAGCTCGATATAAGCCTCTACCGCCATCCCATCGACGGAAGGATCAACCACCACGGTGAAAGAGCGGATGATTCCTTGCGCCACGAGTTTGTCTACTCGACGTTTGACCGCGGAGGCAGATAGCCCGACTAATCCCCCGATATCGCCGTAGTTGGCGCGGGAGTTATGGCGGAGTTCTGTGATGATTCGTGAGTCAAGAGCATCCATATCTCCAGTTTATGCAGATATCGTGCGTTTTGGGTCCTATTTGTGAAGAATATCTGCGTTGAATAGCCATCAAAGAGCGTTCGTTGCGTGTGAAGATGGAGGCATGACAACGACTGTGACTGCATATAGAGCGAGCGATTCTTCCGAGAAGACGGCGCTCCCCACCATTTTGATGTGTCGACCAGAATTCTTCACTGTGAGCTACCGGATCAATCCCTGGATGCACCCCGAGGACCCCACCGATACGGCCTTGGCGCTGAAGCAGTGGACCGCGCTCTATGACACGTATCGGGAACTGGGATTCACGATTGAGCTCATTGATCCCGTTCCAGGCCTACCGGACATGGTGTACGCGGCGAACGGCGGTTTTGTGCTGGATGGAATTGCTTACGGCGCCAAGTTTCACTATCTAGAGCGTCAGCCCGAAGGTCCCGCGTATATGGAATGGTTTGCGGCGCATGGGCTAGCAGTCGTCGAACCCGAATCAACTAACGAGGGCGAGGGTGACTTCTTGCTCGTGGGGGATGTCATCCTCGCGGCCTCTGGTTTCCGCAGCGACACCAGCAGCCACCAAGAAATCGCGAAGATTTATGGTCGTGAGGTCGTGTCGTTACAGCTCATCAACCCCAGTTTTTATCACTTAGACACAGCACTTGCGGTGATTGATTCAAAAACCATCGCCTATCTTCCCAGCGCTTTTGATGAGGCATCTCTGGAAATTCTTCGCACCCGATACCCCGACGCCATTATCGCGAGCGAAGAGGACGCGGGGATTTTGGGATTGAACTCCTTTAGCGATGGACACAATGTGGTCATCGCAGAAAAGGCAGTGACTTTTGCGAGAGACCTCAGAGAGCGCGGATATAACCCCATCGGGGTCGACCTCTCCGAGCTTTTGCTCGCTGGCGGCGGCGTCAAGTGTTGCACTTTAGAGTTGAGGGCATCATGACCCCAACCACGACAGCCCGAGCCCTAGAAACCGAGCGTGAGTCTCTCACCAGGAACTACAACCCGCTTCCCGTTGTTGCGGTTAGCGCCAAAGGCGCCTGGGTGACTGATGTTGAGGGGAAAAAATATCTCGACTGTTTGGCCGCATATTCTGCTGTCAATTTCGGCCACGGTAACAAAACATTGATTCGCGCTGCGAGGAAACAACTCGGCAAACTGACGTTGACCTCCCGCGCTTTTTATCACGACCAGTTGGGCCCGTTTGCGAAAGAATTGGCGGCCCTGCTGAGGATGGACATGGTCTTGCCGATGAATACTGGCGCCGAAGCCGTAGAAAGCGCCATCAAGGTTTCCCGCGCCTGGGGGTACCGGGTCAAAGGTGTGGCTGCGAACAAAGCCAAAATCATCGTCGCGAAGGAGAACTTTCACGGTCGCACCATATCGATTGTGAGTTTTTCGACCGATGAATCTTCCCGCAAGGATTTCGGCCCTTTCACCCCCGGCTTTGTCAGCGTCCCCTATGGCGACGCAGAGGCGCTGGAGAAAGAAATTGATGCCAACACGGTGGCCGTATTAATCGAACCCATTCAGGGGGAGGCTGGAATTATCACTCCCCCCAAGGGATATCTGAAGAAGGTGCGCGCGCTCACCAAAGCCAACAATGTTTTGATGATCGCCGACGAAATCCAATCGGGGCTTGGCCGGACAGGTGCCACTGTTCAGTGCAACAACGAAAAAGTCGTGCCCGATATGTATATCTTGGGCAAAGCCTTGGGGGGCGGGATTGTCCCGGTCAGCGCTGTTGTGGGGCGCAAAGAAGTCATGGGTGTTTTGAAGCCAGGCGAACACGGGTCCACCTTTGGTGGAAATCCCCTCGCGGCAGCGGTGGGACTTGCTGTGGTGAGGATGCTCGCCAAGGGGGACATGCAACGTCGGTCCCAGCGACTGGGAAAACACTTGAAGAAAAGGCTTGAGGCCTTGGTGGGTAAAGGTGTTCTTGCGGTCCGTGGTGCTGGGCTGTGGGCCGGTATTGACATTGACCCAACCCTCGCCACGGGTCGCGAGGTGTGTGAGGCTCTGATGCGAAAAGGTGTTCTCGCCAAGGACACCCACGGTTCCACCATTCGCTTGGCGCCCCCTCTCATCGTGTCCAAAAAGGACCTCGACTGGGGGATTGACCAGCTCGAAGCGGTACTCGCGGAATTGCGTTCACGCTAGTCAGATTGCCCCTTGGAATCCCAGAACCACTGGGTTAGCCTTAGGTTCTAACGCCTATTTCGGGAACGACCCCGGAGTTCTCGTCTCCCCAGGAGAAATATGACTTCTTTTGCGCGCACCCGAATACTCACGTTTCTCGTGGCTTCGAGC